>JADHXD010000009.1 GCA_016783145.1 Anaerolineae bacterium | reverse complement strand
TGTGTGTGTGTGTCGAATAAGCAAGCGGGCAAGGGGGTGTTTTGAAAGGTTAAACCAAGTGTTTGAGATCCGGTTCGGTTCGAGGAGGGAGGTGTGTACGTTGAAACGAGGGGATAGGATTGGCTGCTACAAGGTGGTTAGGAGCAGCCCCGGAAGGCCGTACTGGTCAGCGAATCTGTCGTGGGAGTGGAAAAACAAAGAATGCCCGTCAGGGCATTGAGACTCATCGTCGCCCCTTGTCCCCCGCCCTACCCCTATGCCGAGTGGAAAAACAAAGAATGCCCGTCAGGGCATTGAGACCACTTGTATACTGTGATATACCGTGAAACCGGTTTCTGTGGAAAAACAAAGAATGCCCGTCAGGGCATTGAGACACCCCTGCCTTTTGCCGGATCAATGTGTCCATGCCGTGGAAAAACAAAGAATGTCCGTCAGGGCATTGAGACCTGTCTCTCCAGTGCAGCTTTCCGTTGCACGTGTGACCGGGTGGAAAAACAAAGAATGCCCGTCAGGGCATTGAGACGGCAGCAGGAAGCCGGTCGGGCGATGTCCCTCACCCAAGTACTGAGGAGCTCCTATGGAGGACATAAAGGTCTACGTGGCAGCGTTCTTTATCAGCCTGTTCGAGCGTGCGCGAGAGGATCTCGCAGGGTTGCTCCTGACTGTTGGAGTCGGTCTCATGCTTCGCCCAGATAGGCGCATGTATGCGCTGATGCTGGCCAGTTATTTCTGTTACGTGGTGGGTGGTGTCACCTACCAGTATGTGGCCTATGCAATGAAAGGAGGATTTGAGGATGTCTAGCTGAGGGATTGTGTTTGAGGGGCCTGACGAGCGTAGCGAACTTGCTCCCGCGCCACAGCAATCCCTGTCTCTTCAAGGTGGAACAAAGAATGCCCGTTAGGGCATTGAGACGCGGTGCCAGGCACTTTCTGCAAGTGCCTGGCACTTGTGTGGAAAGCATGCCCGTGAGGGCGTAAAACCGCTGTGTAGGGGCGCGGTCATCGCGCCCAGGGAACGGGCAGTCGGCGTGTAGGGGCGCGGTCATCGCGCCCGGGGAACGTGCAACCGTTGTGTAGGGGCGCGGTCATCGCGCCCAGGGGACGACCAACCGTGGTGTAGGCACCGGGGCGGGATGACCCCCGCCCCTACCGGCCATCGTTGTGTAGGGGCGCGGTCATCGCGCCCCGTGGGATGGGACGGGCATAGACCCTAACGGTCTCCGAGACCGTTAGGGTCTTCTACTTGCCCGCAGCGGGGTTTGGGCTACAATACGCTCAGTGGTGGGGGGCACAGCGAGGGAGGCGAGCGATGGGACTGATCCTGGTACGCTACGTCGGCGAGATCGGCATCAAGGGCAAGAACCGCAGCTTCTTCGTGCGCAAGCTGCGGCGCAACCTGCGCGGCGCGCTGCGACAGGGCGACCTCTCGGGCAGCGTGTGGAGCGAAGGGCAGCGGATCTACGTCGAGGTCGCTGACGAGGACGGGGAGGGGGCGCTCGCGCACCTCCGGCGCGTGTTCGGCGTGGCCTCGCTCAGCCCGGTGAGCCGCGTCCCTTCCGACATGGAGGCCATTCGCGCCGAGGTGCTCGCCCAGGCCGGTCGCATCGGCCTGGGGCCGGGGATGAGCTACCGCGTGCGGGCGCGCAGGGCCGACAAGTCGTTCCCTTACCCCTCGCCCGAGATCGGCCGCCTCCTCGGAGGGGCGGTCTTCGAGGCCACGGGGGCCAGGGTGGACCTATCGGACGAGGCGGATGTGACCATCGGCGTCGAGGTGCGCGCGGAGGGGACGTCGATCTATGGGCAGGTGATCCCGGGGCCGGGGGGCATGCCGATCAGCACGCAGGGCCGCGCCTTTGCCCTGCTCTCCGGAGGGATCGATTCGCCGGTCGCCGCCTGGCTGATGCTGCGCCGCGGCTGCGGGATCATCCCCCTGCACTTTGCGCAGAGCGACACCGAGCGGCAGAAAGCGCTGGACAACTGCCGGATCCTCGAGCGCTGGTCCCCCGGCTGGACGATCAAGCCCGTGATCCTGGATCACCGCGAGGTGCTGGGGCCCGTCGTGGACCGCCTCTACCAGATCGGCCAGGAGCGATGGACGTGCGTGTTCTGCAAGCGGACCATGGTCGCCAAGGCTGCGGAACTGGCCGACCGGTACCGCATCCAGGCGCTGGTGATGGGAGACAGCCTGGGGCAGGTCGCCAGCCAGACGTTGAACAATATGGCCGCCATCACCTGGGGCACAGAGCTGCCCATCCTGCGCCCGCTGATCGCCTACGACAAGAACGAGATCATGGCCCTGGCCCGCCGCATCGGCACCTATGAGGTCTCGACGCGCGCGTCGGCGGGGTGCCCCTTTCTGCCCGAGCGCCCGATCACCAGCGCCGATATGGAGCGCCTGCACGAGATCGTCGCCGAGCTGGGGTAAGAGAACGACTTGGGGCTTGGATGAGTGGCAAAGCCACTCATCCAAGCCCCATTTTCCTGTGCTTATGCGATAGCTGTGCAAGCCCCGCAACGAATCGGGATGCGTGCTGTCCAGGCACTTTTCACCCAGCGCCTGGATGGACGACGGATGAATCCACCGTCCCAAATGAGAAGTGCCTGCGGGCACTTCTCATCTTCAGCCGGGAACTTTAGTTCCCGCCCTTCTCCGTGGCTGCAGAGTGCGTGTAATGGAATGCGCGCCTACAAGGCCGCCCGCCACAAAGAATCCGGACACAAGACTGGTTACAATGCCCTATTCCTCTGTGTTCTCTGCGTGCTCGGTGGCAGATCGGGGTTTTCCGCGCTCTCCGCATAGAACGCGCACAGCTCCCTGAGCGTGCACTCCTCGCAGCGCGGGGCGCGGGCGATGCACACCTCTCGCCCGTGGCGGATCAGGTTCAGGTGAAAGGGATAGTAGGTCTCTGCGGGGAGGACCTCCTCGAGGAGGGCGTGGGCTTTCTCGCGGGTCACCTTGGGCCCGATGAGCCCGAGCCGCCGGCTCACGCGGTGGACGTGGGTGTCCACCGGAAAGGCGGGCATACCCAGCGAAAAGAGGAGCACGATGGCCGCCGTCTTTGGTCCCACGCCGTTGATCGCCACCAGCCAGGCCTTGGCCTCGTCGACGGGCAGCTCCTTGAGAAAGTCGAGCGACAGCTCTCCGCGTTCGGCCGAGATGGTTGCCAGCGCGCGCTGGATTGCCGGGCCCTTGTGGTTCGCCAGCCCCGCCACGTGGATCGCATCGACGATCGCCTCGGCGCCGGCGTCGCGGACGGCCTCCCAGGTAGGAAAACACTCGCGCAGCCGCCCGTATGCACGGTCGCGGTTCACGTCGTTGGTGTTCTGCGAGAGGATGGTCGAGACCAGTACCCCCACCGGGTCCCGCTCGAGGCGCCAGGGAGGCGCGCCGTAGGCGTCGATCAGCCGCGCGTGAACGTCAAGGGCCCGTCTCCGAGTCTGTGCGTCGGCCAAGGGCCTCACCCGTTCTGGTGCTGTCGCCTGAGCACCTTTTCAGCCTCGCGGCGAAAGGACTCTTTCTGCTTTGCGCCGGTCGCGAGTTCGACCAGTTTGAGCCAGACATCCACGCTGGTGTTGTCCAGCACCGTGGAGGCCAGGAGGTATTTCTGGGCGATCGCCGGGTCTGCGGTCAGCGTGGCCATTCCCTTGCGCCTCAGCCTGTCCGCATCTTGATGCAGGCTGTCCGGGGTGGAGGGCGGCAAGGGCCCGGAGCCAGGGGACCGGCTGACCGGCGACGGTGTGGGCACCTCGGGCGCGCTGAACGCCTCCACAGCCGGGGCTGGGCTCGCGATCTCGGGCTGCACCGGCGTGTACGCTCCCCAGGGCCGCGGCACCGGGTGGACGCTGCCCGACAACACGTGCTGTGCCCGCGGCCGCCGCTCCATGTCGATCTGCCTGGCGATCTCTCTTTCGGCGTCGTTCAGGCGGTTGAGGTTGAACAACCGATAGTCTTCCACGGGGATGGCGATCTGGACGGTGACCCGGTGCCAGGGCGTGTCCTCGAGCAGGGAGTCAGAAAGGCGCGGTTCGTCGGCGGCGGCGCCCTCAGATCGTCCCAGGGGGCGCAGGGTCGGACACTGTTCCTCGTAGGGGGTGCCGAGCAGCACGTAGAGCGGCTTGACCCGCGTGCCGGACGCGGGAGGCGCAAACGAGAGCTTGGGGTGAAGCTGGAGCCTGCCCTCTACGTCGCGGGCAAAACCGCCGATCAGCCAGACGACCACCGCGCCCTCGAAGGCCAGGGTCAGCGCGATCAGGTCGTTCAGTTTCTCCAGGATGGCCTGCCACTCGATCTCGATCAGTGGGGCATAAGAGATCACCGGCAGGACCAGGCTGCTGAGCAGCGTGTTCATCATCCGCGCATAGGCGCGCATGCGCTCTTCGTCTGGCAGCACGCCGTCCGCCACGTCTACAAGCGGCACCAGCTCTTTGAAGGCCGCGCGAAAGGCCCGCGTGAGTTCCACTCCCCACGGCCGCGAATTGCCCAGTGGGTTGTAGTCAGGGTCCTTGAGCGCCCGGTCGCTGGCCTGGCGGGGGTTCCGTTCCAGCGCGCGGCTGGCGATGGCCTCCCAGCGCCGGAAGAACTGCCGTTCAAAGTTTTGCTGTTCCCCCAGCCAAGGGCCTTCGGATGCGACCCGGTCCAGCAGCCAGTCAAAGGTATCGGCAAGGGTGGGCACAGCCTGCGAGATGGGAAACCGCGTGGTGACCTGCTCGACAAGCGGGCGGAGTGTCTGCCAGGGCTCGACCGGCTGGGATGGGATGGGATCGCTCATTGCTTCGCTCCTCAAGCTCAACGTCTTGCGTTACTGGCTTCTATTATAGCGCAAAACCCGCTCGGTGTCTATGTTGCCCGCAGACATTTTGAAGGGGGTGCGCGTTCACCCTCCACAGTAGCACAGGCGCCAACCGTAGCGCCCCGTCCCAACTGGACTGGCTCCCCAGGGGGCAGGCTGGCCCGGACGGGACAGCGCAAGCGGCCCGCTTGCGCTCTCGACCTGCTCCTCGCGCTCTACAAGCCTCCGGCGTCCTGCACGAATCTCCCCAGGTCGGCCAGCGCTCGCTCGGCCAGGAGCCGGTGTCTCTCGCGCTTGGATCGCACCCGGTGGTCCAGGGGAGGGAGCAGGCCGAGGTTCGCTTTCATGGGCTGAAAGTCTGGCTGCGGCGCCGTGACGTAGCGACACAGCGCGCCGACCATGGTCGTCGGTGGAAAGACGACCGGCGCCTGACCGCGGAGACGGCGCGCTGCGTTGACCCCGGCGACGTACCCGCTGGCCGTGGAGCCCACATAACCCTCTGTGCCGGTGATCTGCCCGGCAAAGTACAGGCCCTCGCGCCCGCGGAAAGCCATCGTCGGCTCCAGGGCCGAGGGCGAGTGGATGTAGGTGTTGCGGTGCATCTGCCCGAAACGCACAAACTCGACGCCTTCCAGGCCGGGGATCGTGCGGAATACGCGCGCTTGCTCGCTCCAGCGCAGGTTGGTCTGAAAGCCCACCAGGTTGTACAGGGTCGCCGCCAGGTTGTCCTGCCGGAGTTGGACGACGGCGTAAGGCCGCCGGCCCGTGCGCGGATCGGTCAGCCCGACCGGCCTGAGGGGTCCAAAGGCCAGGGCCTTGTGCCCGCGCTCGGCGATGACTTCTACGGGCAGGCAGGCCTCAAAGAAGCGCTTGTCCGCGCGCTCAAAGTCGCGCAGGGGGATGCGTTCGGCGCTGAGCAGGGCCTGGACAAAGGCGTCGTACTCGGCCTCTGTCATCGGGCAGTTGATATAGTCCCCGTCGCCGTGGTCGTAGCGCGATGCGCGAAAGGCGCGCCCCATGTCGATCGACTCCCCGGAGACAATGGGGGCCATGGCGTCGTAAAAGTGGAGCTGCTCCTGTCCGGTCAGGGAGGCGATGGCCTTGGCCAGGGGTTCGCTGGTCAGGGGACCGGTGGCGATGATCGTCACACCGTGCGGGGGCAGCTCGTCGACGTGTTGTCTCCGCACCTCGATCAGTGGGTGCGCTTCGATCCGCTCGGTGACCTGCTGTGCGAACGCATCGCGGCCCACAGCCAGCGCGCCCCCTGCGGGAACCGCGGTCTCGTCCGCGGCGGAGAGGATCAGGGAGTGGAGGGCGCGCAGCTCGGCCTTGAGCACGCCCATCGCTCGATCGGGCAGGTCCGAGCCCAGCGAGTTGGAGCAGACCAGCTCGGCCAGGCGGTCTGTGCGATGCGCGGGCGTGCTGCGAACCGGGCGCATCTCGTACAGGGCGACCGGAATGCCTCGCTCCGCGGCCTGCCACGCGGCCTCTGATCCGGCCAACCCGCCGCCGATGATCGTCAGATGATCTTTTGTGCGTGGTTCGGACATCGATGGCCTATCTCTATGTTCTCTCGCTCCGACGGTCTCCGTCGGAGCGCCACGAAGTGCTGGCCCTTCTCTGGCTCCGACGGTCTCCGTCGGAGCGTTCACGGCGAAACCTGGGGGGTGGAGGTCGGGATCCCCTTTGCCTCCAGCCAGGTCGGGTCCATCCCCAACTCGTCCGTGCAGATCGTCCAACTGTAGGTCTGCTCCAGTTCCTCCAGCGAATAGATCTCGCGCATGGCCTCCCACCACGTCCGCCCGTCCGCCCGCTGGTAGTGCCAGAACTCGCGGCCCACGCTGTCGGTCCTCCAGTCAAAGTCCGCGGTCTCGTAGGAGGCGATGCGGTGCCAGCCGTGCCGCCCGGCGATGCGCGTCAGATCGACATAGTACCCTGCCGGGATAGGGCCGGGCCTGCCTCCCGCGGCGTAGGCCTCCGGCTCCTGCGCCGGGTCGAGGTTGAACCAAAAGACCCAGGGCGCGTCGGCAAGCGGTTCGCCCATGGTGCCGTCCTGCTCGCGAGCGCGGATGTACAGCCGCCAATAGGTCTGCGCTCCCAGGTCCTCACGGGCAACCAGCATGCGATCGGGCCCGTCGGGGGGGTCGTGCCACTCGAACAGGAGGTCAACTGTCCGTCCCGTGCGGTGCCAGCTCAGGTGGCCGTACTCCCGGCGGCTGTACCCGAGGGGGCGGAACATGTCGCTCACCTTGCCCATGACATCATAGCCGCTCTGGGCCTCGACCTCTGCCCGCCACGCCGCGTACGCGCCCGCCAGGTCGGCGTGCATCTTGGGGTTGTTGCCCGCGCACTCGATGTCCAGCTCGATCAGGCCCGCCAGCTCGCCCGGCGCGCGCAGGGACCCCGGCGTGGACGCGGGCCGGGGAGACCACTCCCCCTCGGGCCAGGGCGCAGTTCCGGCAGCCGGCGCGTACACGTCCATCTGGGCAATGGGCAGCGGAACCGGCTGCTCTCTGCCCTCTGGGTCGCGCCGCCAGAGCTGCCACCGCCCCGGAGCGAACGGATCGTGTACCTCGAATGCCTGGCCAGGCACGTAGCGGGTCCAGAACAGCGTGCCGTCTGGGGCATAGGTTGGCGAACGATCCGGATAGGGGTCTGTAACCAACGGGGCGATCGCACCGCTCGCCAGCTCCAGTTCGTACAGGTCGGCGTCGTGATCCTGCCAGCGGACGAACGCCAGGCGTTGCCCTTCCGGATGCCAGGCCGGCGTCTCGTCGTCGGTAGGGCCGGAAACGAGTGGGGCCAGGTCGCCCCCATCCGCCTCGATGATGTACAGGTCCTTGTCTCCCCCACGCCACGACGTAAAGGCGATCTGCGCGGCGCCGGGCCGCCAGGCCGGGGCATAGTCTCCGGCCCTGTTCCGCGTCAAAGGCTGCCGCCCGCCCTTCGAGTCACCGATGTAGAGGTCCAGGTTGCCGTCGCCGTAGGACGCGTACACGTAGGCATGGTCCCCCAGGAGGCTCCAGGAGATGGCCCCCTTGTCCGCCGTCGCCCCCTCACCCTCGGCGGGCAGCGGCGTCCGTTTTCCCGTGACCAGGTCGATGCGCTCGAGCGCCCACGTGCCCCGAGCGTTGGAACGAAAGACCAGCGAGCGGCCACCGGGGGCGAAGGCCGGATCGCGATCCTCGCCGGGCGCGTGGGTCAGGTTGGTCAGCGCGCCGGAGCCGAGGTCGAGGAGATAGACGTCGTCATCGCCCGTCCAATCGGAGACAAAGGCGAGGACCGCGCGGCGCGCGGCGGCTGTGGGGCTGGGGACGGGGCTGGGGGTCGGTGTTCGCGTCGGCGTGGGAGCCGGCGTCTTCGTGCGGGTCGGCGTGGGCAGTGGGCGCGATGCTTCCTTTGTGGGAAGGGGCGTGGACGTAGGCCGCACCGGCGTGCTGACCGTCACCGAGGGCAGCGCCGCCGTCGGCGGCGGGCGAGACGTGTCCCCTGCGGCGCATCCTCCCAGCCACAGGCACGCACACGCGCAGAGCAGGAGGACCCGTCGGAGCGAGTGGAGCCGGGTGCGATCCAAGGGACAGGCGAGCCTGAGCGGGCTGTCACCCCAGGGGGGGCAGGGACCGCGCGTAGCCTGGGGGATCTGCTTCGATCCGACGCTCAATCTCATTGCCTTTCGTAGCCGGTGTGCGGGCAGGTGGAGGCTGCTTCCCATTGTACCACGTACGCCCGCTGCGTGCAATGTGCCTCAACCACGGCTGCCGCCAAGTACCTTGACACCGACTTGCGATTTCTGCGGCCTGAGTAGGGCCGTTGCATTGTCTCTTGACTTGACTGAGGAGTGCCGCATCCCCCGATGCGGCACGGTGCGCCAGTAAGCCGGGCGCATCGGGGGATGCGCCCTCCTCGGACTATGCAACAGCCGTAGGCCCGAGGGGGCGTTCATTGACACGCAGCAAAGCTGGTGCTATACTATAGCCCAACCGAATCTTTGGAGACGAGAGAAGCGATGAATGATGCAGCAGAGCTTTGGGAAAAACCCCCAGCGGGCAGATACCTGATCGCGGGCTGGAATCAATGGGCCGATGCCGGGGCCGTTTCGTCGGGCCTTGCCCCCTACCTGATCGAACTCACGCAGGCCAGACAGATCGGAGAGATCCAGCCCGATGGGTTCTATCTCTTTCAGATCCCCGGGACGCACGATCTCTTGAGGCCGGTGGTCAAGCTCAATGACGGCTATCGAGAAGGGATGGAATGGAAGAGGAACGAGTTCTACTATGCGGGCGACGAGGATCAGGGTTTCTATATCTTTATCGGCGAGGAACCCCACTACAACGAGGACCTCTATGCGGACGCGTTCTTTGACGTCGTGGAGGAACTGGGCATCAAGAGGGTCGTGGCGACGGCCGGTGTGTATGGCGCGGTGCCATACGAGAAGGACCGGGAGGTCTCGTGCGTGTACAGCTTGCCCTCGATGAAGGAGGAGCTGACCAAGTACGGGGTCAAGTTCTCCAACTATGAGGGTGGGGCGACCATCAGCATGTATCTTGCCGATCGAGCGGAGGACAAGGGGATAGAGTTCTTTCGATTCTGCGCGTTTGTCCCTTCCTACGATCTTTCCCAGGTATCTATGGCTGTGCAGCCGATCGCGATCGCCGAAGACTATAAGGCCTGGTACGATCTCATGGTACGGCTCAAGCACATGTTCAAGCTGACCATCGACCTCTCGGATCTGCAGAACCGGGGCGACGAGTTGATCTCAGAGTGGGATTCCAAGATCGATCAGGTCGCGGAGGCGATGCCCCACCTCGGGGTAAAGGCCTACCTGGAAGAAATCAGCAGCGAATTCACAGAACGCCACTTTATGCCCCTCAGCGATGTCTGGGAGGAAGAACTGAAGGACCTCCTTGACGATTTCTGACCGGTTGCGTTCGCCGCCATTCGTGATACGATGAGCCGATGTGAACAAAGCGCACACACTTCACGTTGGGCTCAACGCCCACCTGCTTTCCCTGGACAGGAACTACCGGGGCGCTGGATCCAACTGGTATATTTACCACATGCTTTGTCACCTGCCGGTCGCAGCCCCCGATCTGCGATACACGGCGTACACACACGAGTCCCGCTTTTCCCCGCCGCCCGGCATGCGCGTCAGGCGCTCGCGTTGGCCCACTGTGGGCCCCATGCGGCGCATCGCCTGGGAGCAGTTGGCAGCCCCGGTAGTGTTGCGCCGCGAGCAGGTAGACCTGCTGCATGCCATGGCCTTTGTCGCCCCGCTGATCCGCTCGTGTCCGACCGTAGTCACGGTCCTGGATCTCAGTTTCCTGCTCTACCCGGCGGCGTTCAAGTGGATCAACCGCGCGTACCTGCGACTCATGACCGGCATCTCGGCACGGTCTGCCGGGCGCGTGATCGCGATCTCGGAAAGCACCCGGCGGGATGTCATCCAGTGGCTGAAGGTGCCCCCCGAACGCGTGCAGACGATAACCTGTGGGGTGGATCCCACCTTCCGGCCTTTGCCACGCGCAGAGGTCGAGGCGTTCAGGCAGCGGAAGGGGCTGCCGGAGCGGTATATCCTCTTTCTGGGGACGATCCAGCCGCGCAAGAACGTGCGGCAGTTGATCGATGCCTTTGCAGCGCTTGTCTCCTCCCTCCCTCCCGAGCTGGCAGACGTCCACCTGATCATCGCAGGAGGAAAGGGATGGTTGTACGAGCCGGTGTTTGCGCGGGTCGAAGAGCTGGGCTTGCACGACCGCATACGCTTTGCTGGCTACGTGCCGGAAGATGAAAAGCGGTGGTGGTATAATGCGGCGACTTGCTTTTGCTTTCCCTCACTGTACGAGGGGTTCGGGCTGCCGCCGTTGGAAGCGATGGCCTGCGGCACGCCAGTGATCACCTCGGACGTTTCGTCGCTGCCAGAGGTCGTCGGCGAGGCCGGTCTGACCGTGTCGCCAACCGACGTTCGTGCCTTGAGCGATGCGCTGCGCCGTGTGCTCGTCGATCCGGCGCTGCGCGCGCACATGGCGGAGAAAGGGCTGGCCCATTCCAGGCACTTCTCCTGGGCCGAAGCCGCACGGGAGACGGCGGCTGCCTACCGCCTGGTTGGAGGGGTGTAGGATGGCGTTTGCATCGCTCAAACGACAGTGGCGTCCCGGCCTCGAGATCCTCATAGACATCTTGCTGATCAACCTGGGCTTTGTCCTCGCCCACTGGATTCGCTACGATCTGCAGTGGCCGCTGCCTGTGGTCGCCGAGAACTATGTGCCGCTGATCACCTACGTTCCCATGGCGGCCGTTCTCACCGTGCTGCTGATCATCAGCTTTGTGCTCCAGCGGGTCTACGTCCACAAGCGGGGGCGGACCTGGCTGGACGAGGCCTTTGCGCTGCTGAACGGGACGACAACCGGCATTCTGTTCGTGATCGTGGTCACCTACTTTGTCCCCGACCTCTCCTACTCGCGAAGCCTCCTCGCTCTGGCTGCGCTGACGGTCCTCTCTCTGCTCATCTTGAGTCGCATCGTCGAGAATGTCACCCTCGACCAGTTGCGCAAGAGAGGAAGGGGGATCAAGAACGTACTGATCGTGGGCGCGGGCGAGCTGGGGCGCACGGTGATGCGCTCGATCGCCGCTCATCCCGAGTTGGGGTATCGCGTCACGGGCTTTGTGGACGACGATCCTGCCAAGGGGCAGACCGATCTCGGGCGTATGAAAGCACTGGGCGATATCGACAAACTCCCCGAGGTGATCCCCAGCCTGGACATCGACATCGTGATCATTACCCTGCCCTGGATGTACCAGCGCAAGACCCTGCGCATCGTCAGGCAGTGTGAGCGGCAAAAAGTGCAGGCCTACATCGTGCCCGACCTGCTCCAGATCACGATCAGCCAGATGGGCATCGAACAAATGGGCGAAGTGCCGATGATCGGCGTGCGCGAGGAGACGATCGGCCAGGGGTGGCGTGTGGTGAAACGGGTCCTGGACGTCGTCGGGTCGCTGGTGACGTTGATCGTGGGCGCTCCGCTGGCGCTGCTGGTGGCGATCCTGATCAAGCTGGATTCGCCCGGGCCGGTGATCTATGAGCAGACACGGCTTGGCGAAGGCGAGAGGCCGTTCACCTTTTTCAAGTTTCGCACGATGCGTTGTGACGCAGACGAAGAAAAGGAGCAGTTGATCGAACAGGGCAACGCCGATCGGCGGCTTTTCAAGCTGAAGGACGACCCGCGCCGCACGCGCGTCGGGCGCATCTTGCGCAAGTTCAGCATTGACGAACTTCCCCAGTTCTTTAATGTCCTGCGCGGCGATATGAGCATCGTCGGGCCGCGCCCCCCGCTGCCCAGCGAGGTCGAGTTCTACCTGGAGTGGCACCGCCGTCGTCTGGATGTGCCGGTGGGGATCACCGGCATGTGGCAGGTGAGCGGGCGCAGCGACCTGAGCATTGACGAGGCCGCTTTGCTCGATATCTGGTACGCCGAGAACTGGACGTTTCTGCTGGACCTCAAGATCATGCTCAAGACGATTCCCGTGGTTCTCTTTGGGAGAGGGGCATACTAGCGATGTTCAGATTGGGCCGGCACGACGTCGAGGAGATGACCGCCTTTCTTCAGGACCTGGTCCGCATTCCCAGCCACTCGACACAGGAGAAGGCCATAGCCGAGCGGCTGGCTGCCGAGATGGAAAAGGTCGGTTTCAGAGATGTGCGCATCGACCGCATCGGCAATGTGGTCGGACGGGTGGGCGCAGGAAGCGGGCCGGTGCTGCTGTACAACGGTCACATGGACGTGGTGGGGGTTGGGGACGAGTCCACGTGGACGTACGACCCCTTTGGCGCCGAGATCCGAGATGGCATGCTCTATGGACGTGGGGCGGCAGATATGAAGGGGGCGCTGGCGGCGATGGTGTACGGCGTGAAAGCCCTGCTCGACCACGGCGTGATCCTTCGCGGTGAGCTGTACCTGACCGGCGCAGTGCAAGAAGAGCCCTGCGAGGGCCTGGGCATGCGCATTCTCTTTGAGGAAGAAGGCCTGCTCCCTGACAATGTGCTGCTTGGCGAGGCCACCAACCTGCAGATCAGCCGCGGGCAGCGAGGGCGTATGGAGATCAAGGTCACCGTTCGCGGGCGATCCTGCCATGCATCCGCGCCACATCGGGGGGACAACGCCATCTATACGGCTGCCCGGGTGATCTTTGGCATCGAGATGCTCAGCACGCAGCTCGCCGATGACCGCTTCTTGGGACCCGGCACGCTCGCCGTCACTCACATCGAGAACACCGGCGGAAGTCGCAATGCCGTGCCGGATAGCTGTACGTTCTACATCGATCGCCGTCTTACGCTTGGGGAGACCGAAGCCAAGGCCATGGCCGAGATCCAAGGCGTGCTGCTGCGCGAGGAGGCAAGCGCTGCCCTATCCGTCTCCGAGTATGCTTCGACTTCTTACACCGGGTATGAGTCGCGGCTCAAGGCCTACTATCCGGCCTGGGCGATCGACCGCGACCATCCGCTGGTACAGCAGGTGAGCAGGGCTATCCGCTCCGAGTTGGGCTACCGTCCCAGCATCGACAAGTGGGCCTTTTCCACCGATGGCGTGTACACGATGGGCGTAGCGGGTGTCCCAACCGTCGGCTTTGGACCCGGAGAGGAAAGATACGCCCACGCCGCGGACGAGCGGATTCTCTTGGACGAGGTGGTCCGCGCCGCCCAGGGGTATGCGCGGATCGCAGCAAACATCTTGGGATAGACATGAACACGCACGCTCTGGGCACCATCTATGGCGACGATCAGGACGTACTCGCCGCGCAGTCGGCGCGATACCGCCAGGCCCGTGAGGGTTTCCTGGCGCGCTTTGGCCCTGGCCCGGTGATGGCCTTTCGCACTCCAGGGCGGATCAACCTCATTGGCGAACACACGGACTATAACGGCGGATTCGTCATGCCCGTCGCGCTGGACAAGGACGTTCTGTTCCTGGTTCGACCTCGCCAGGACAGCACCGTCCGCGCGATCAACAGTGAATCCGCTTTTGCCCCCTTTGCATTCGCACTGTCGGCCGAGATCCCACCCGCGCCGCACGGCGACTGGAGCAACTACTTTCGGGGCGCGGGGGGTGAGATCTGCCGCCGGTTTGGCGAGCAGGTGCCCATCAAGGGGATGGACGTGCTGGTGTCGGGGACAGCGCCCTATGGCGTGTCCCGGGGTTCGGGACTGAGCTCCTCTACAGCGCTGACGGTGAACGCTGCGCTGGCCCTGGTCACACTGAACGAGATCCCCGTTTCCCGGCCTGACCTGGCCCACCTGTGCAGCGAGGCCGAGTGGTACGTTGGCACGCGGGGTGGGATGATGGACCAGTTCTCCGCCCTGCTCGGGCGGCGGGATCACGCCCTCTTTCTCGACTGCCGTCCTTCACCGCAGGGCATCTATGCGCTGGACCACGTGCCCGTGCCGGACAGCGTGCAGATCGTCCTCCTGAACAGCGGTGTGCGCCACGAGAACGTCCGCGGTGCGTTCAACCAGCGGGTCGCCGAGTGCAAGATCGGCGTGAAGCTGCTCCAGTCGGGGTACCCGACCATCACCCACCTGCGAGACGCCACGCCCGAGACGTTGGAGTTGAGCGAATCAGACTTTTGGACGATGCTCGAAGACGTGCTGCCGGTTCGGGCTTCGCACGAAGCACTGATCCGCCGGGGACTGGACCGGCGTTGGCTTGAGGATCTGATCGCCGATCACCGCCTCGCCGCCGGCGTGCCCTTTGAGGTGCTTCCGCGCTGTCGCCACGTGATCACCGAGAATGAGCGTGTGCTGGCTGGGGTCACTGCCCTGCGCGCGGGGCAGGTGGAGACATTCGGCCATTTGATGGATGCGGCGCACATCAGCATGCGCGACGACTATGGGGCCAGTTGCCCCGAGGTAGACACACTGGTCGAGATCGCCTGGAGGCAGCCGTGCGTGCTCGGAGCACGGATCACGGGTGCGGGTTGGGGCGGTGGAGTCGCTGCCCTGGTCAGGCGAGGGCGCGGCGCGGACTGGATCGACGATGTCCGTTCTGCGTACGAGAGGACAACCGGCCTGACCCCCGAGATCATCGTCTGCCGTCCCGGAGACGGCGCCGGACAGGTGGAGAACCTGTCGCTGGGATAGACCTAGCCCTTGACCTTTGCTCTCTTGCGCTCTGCTTTCTTTTTCGGGCTCTTGGCGCTCTTGACCGGCGGTTCCGAGGGCGCGTAGTCAAGGTTCCTGCTCAGCAGCTCGACCAGGGTGCGCAGGGTCTTGATCCTCGCGTACCACTTGTCATTGCCTTCCACGATGGTCCACGGTGCGGTGAGGGTGCTGGTCCGGAGCAGCATGTCCTCCACGGCCTCCAGGTATGGGTCCCACTTGGCGCGATTCCGCCAGTCTTCCTCGGTCAGCTTCCACGCCTTGTAGGGAGTGTCCTGGCGAGCCTCGAAGCGGCGCAACTGCTCATCTCTGCCAATGTGAATCCAGAACTTGGCCAGGATCATCCCGTGGTCCACCAACTCGCGCTCAAAGCCGTTGATCTCTCGATAGGCGCGCTTCCATTCGTTCTCGCTGCAGAACCCCTCGATGCGCTCCACCATCGCCCTGCCGTACCAACTGCGGTCGAAAATGAGGACCTGTTTCTCGTCTGGGGGCCTCAGGCGCCGCCAAAAGCGCCACAGGTAGTGATGGGTGCCGTCTTCGCCCCGGGGAGCGGCAATAGAAAAGACCTCGTAGCCGCGCGGGTCCAGCTTCTCGGTGACGCGCTTGATGTTGCCCCCCTTGCCGCCAGCGTCCCAACCCTCATACACCACGACCAGCGTTCTCTTTTGCTGGTAGAGCTGAAAGGCCAGTTCGCGCAGTTGGAGTTGGTACCGGACCAGGTCCTGGATGTATGCGTCCCGGGTGAGGCTCACGCTCAGGTCTATGGTTTCCAGCATGGCTATTCCTCCTCTCCTGGCGCCGCCGCTGTGGCCTGAGGCACCGGGTCTTTCTCTGGGGACAGGTATGCGGACGCGCCCTCGCTCGCATCGGGCGCTTTGGGCTCCTCCGAAGGGTGGGGCTGTTCTGCTGGCAAGGGCAGGCCGCGCGCCTCCAGGGCCTCTTCCAGGCGGCGGATGATCGTATCGAATATCTTGACCCGCGTCCAGCGGCGGTTGGTGGCCTCGACGATCGTCCACGGGCCCCACTCTGTGTCGGTCCGCTCCAGCATCTCCTCGATGGCCGTCACGTACTCCTCGTACTTGCGGTGATGTTCCCAGTCTTCGGGCTGGACGTGCCAGCATTCCAATGGGTCTCGCTCCAATTTCTTAAAGCGCCGGGCCTGCTCCTTTTTGCTGATATGCAGGAAGAACTTGATCACCACATAGCCGTCGTCCGCGATGGCACGCTCAAAGTCGACGATGTCCCGGAATCCCTTTCGCCACTCCTCCTCCTCCGGCGTCAGGCCTTCCACGCGCTCGACCAGTACCCGCCCGTACCAACTGCGGTCAAAAATGGCCATCTCGCCATAGTTGGGCAGCTTGAGCCAGAACCGCCACAGCCAGGGCATGTGCGTCTCGTACGTGCGCGCGGCCTGAATGGCATACAGCTTGAAACCGCGCGGATCCAGTCGCTGGGTGAGCAGGTTGATCGATGTCCCTTTGCCGGCGGCGTCCCAACCCTCAAAGAGGATCACGCTGGGGATATTGGCATCCCAGCAGGCCTTTTGCAGATCGTAGAGACGGCTGCGTAGACGGGGCAGTCGCGCCTTGTACTCTTTGCTCGACAGGCGCTTGGTCAGATCTACCTTTTCTAGCATGCTCACGCCCTCCGTCGATCACGTGCCGGCAATCGCCTTCTCGAGATCCATCGTGACCGCGTCGATAGACTGGTTGCCGTCGATATCCACGAGCACTCCCTGCCCCCGATAGTAGTCGATCAGCGGGCTGGTCTGTTCCCAGTACACCTGGAGCCGCTTGCGCACCGTTTCCGGCTGGTCGTCATCGCGCTGGTACAGCTCGCCGCCATCGTGATCGCACACCCCAGGGACCTTGGGCTGATTGAAGAGGATGTGATACGCCTCTCCGCAGGTCCGGCACAGCCGCCGCCCGCTAACGCGCTCGACGAGCACGTTGTCCGGCACGGCGACGTAGAGCACCTGGCTGATCCGGTGCCCCTGGGCGCTCAGCGCCTGGTCCAGGGCCACAGCCTGGGCGATGGTGCGCGGGAAGCCGTCGAGCAGGGCGCCGTCGGCGCAATCGGGGCGGCTCAAGCGATCTATGACCATGGCGATCGTGATGTCGTCCGGCACCAGCTCCCCGCGGTCCATATACGCTTTGGCCTCAAGTCCGAGCTTGGTTTCACCCTGTAAGTTCTCTCGAAAGAGGTCCCCGCTGGCTACGTGAGGCAGGTTGAGCAGCTCACGCAGGCGGGCGGCCTGGGTCCCTTTGCCCGATGCGGGTGGCCCGAAGAGGATGATGTACTTGGCCGCTGGCATGTGTCCCCCTTTGCGTCAACGAACTGGATCGATACACACAAACAGCCAGCCGCCTGCCGGAAAGAGTCCGGATGTGGGGGTTGGCTGTTGACTGCACACGTCCCTCCTGCGTCGCCGATGCGCCACTCGCGCTGGGGATCGCGACACGGATCCGATCACCTGGTTGGGACAATGAGTGGTACCCTGATGATTCACATTCTAACACAGGTCAGGCCGGAACACAAGCTCTTCGGTTGAGATGGCTGAGATTCAGACGTTCTGGACGGGGCGCATTCTCACGCTCCATCGTAGCGTCCTGGCCCGGACGGGATAGGGCAAGCGGCCCGCTTGCGGTCTCAACAGCGGGTGGAGGGCGTCACTCCCTCCCCTGCGGCTTCGCGGGGGAGGGCTGGGGTGGGGGCGTCTTTCTTAGCCGCCGCCTCTGCCGGCAGACAGCGCCGCAAGTGCCCGCTGCGTCCGGCCCGGATCGTCGGTCAGGACGGCATCCACGCCCATCCGCAGGTACCGTCCCAGCCGCTCCTCAGGGGTCGGGTCCAGCGGGCAGACCCACAGCCGCTGCAGGTGAGCGATGAACACGTACAAGGGATTCCACTTTATCGCCGGCCACGTCGTGCCGATGCCGTTCCCGCCAAAGATCGGGATCGGGCTGAATAGTCCGATCTTGCCGATCCACACGTCCGGTGCGCAGCGGCGGGCAGCCCGGAGGAGGTCGACGTGGAAGGAGAGCAGCAGCACCGTCCGCGCCTCGATGCGTGGACGGATCGTCTCTATCAACTGGCGGGCAGCCCCCGGCTCGCTCAACCGGGGATCTTTCAGTTCCAGGGCCAGGCCCACGTCTTCGGGGACAAAGGCTAGCAGCTCCTGCAGGGTCGGGATCCGCTCGTCTGGGTAATCCGTTTCGCTGAACTGGCCGCAATAAGAGCGCACGACGCGGACCTGCTTGAGCTCGGCGAGCGTCCTCTCCGGAATCGCTCCCGTGCCGTCGGTCACTCGCTCCAGCGTGCGGTCGTGATGGCAGACCAGGACCTCGTCTTGAGTGAACCACAGGTCGGTCTCCAGGATGTTTGCTCCTGCCTGGAGCGCTCGCCGGAACGAGGCAAACGTGTTCTCTGGCGCGTGTACAGCGTCCCCCCGGTGCGCCATCACCAGGGGACGGGGCAGGTCGAGCAAGTGGGTCACGTTAGCTCTCCTTGTTCGGGCGATCGGGTTGGACAGAGGGTCATGGGCGCTGTCTCAAGCAGGGATGTCCGCGGCTCGCTGCCTCAGACCACGGCGTAGATCCTCCAGATCGACGTAGGAATGGATCGAAACGTCGTGGATAGCCCACAGGGCCGTGGCAAAGCGCTCGATAAAGTAGCGGTCGTGGACGACGGCCAAGACGGTCCCTTCGAACTCGCTCAGGCCTTGCTCGAACTGCTCGCGCGAGGGGATGTCGAGGTGGTTGATCGGCTCGTCGAGGATCAGCAGGTTGCAGCCCGAGGCGACGAGCTTGGCCATAGCCAGCCGTGCCCGCTCCCCAAGGCTGAGCGCGCGGATGGGCACAAAGACATCGTCCCCACTGAACAAGAAGCGGTGGAGGAATCCCCTCGTCTCCGTATCGTCCATCGGCGCCACCCTGCGGATCTCGCCAAATGCGTCTGCCGCTTCGTCCAATCCCTCCTGTTCCTGCGAATAGTATCCCACGCGCACGCTCGGCCCCAGGCGCACGCGTCCGCCCAAGGGCTCCATCTCGCCCATCACGATGCGCAGCAGTGTGGTCTTGCCGCTGCCGTTCGGCCCGGTCAAGACGACGCGCTCTCCCGCGCGCAAAGTGAGGTTCGCGTCCTGAAACAGGAGCAGATCCCCGTACCCCATCGACAGTTCCTCCAGGACCAGCACATCCTGGCTGCTTGACGGCGTGTCCGCAAAGTCGAGCTTCATCTGCCAGGTCCGCTTGGGCTTCTCGATGTGCTCTTCCGACTCGATCAGTCGTTCCAGGCGGCGTCTCTGCACCGTCGCCTTGCGCGCAATCCCCTTGGCGATCTTGCGAGGCCCGAAATCAATCGTACCCCGCTCGATGCCCCGCGCGTAGGTCTCAAAGCCTGTGATCGCTCGCTGATACCGGCGGATGCGATCCTGCTGATCCTTGTAGCTCGCCCAGTGCCTTCCTCGCTCTCTTTCCTTGGCGGCAGCGTACTCGCTGTAATTCCCAGAGTAGGGGGCCACGGTGTGCGTCAGCGGATCCAGCTCCAGGATCGTGGTCACCGTGCGGTTGAGGAAAGTGCGGTCGTGGGAGACGATCAGGATCGCACCCTTGTACTCGGCCAGGAACTGCTCCAGCCATTCCAGGGCCTCGATGTCGAGGTGGTTGGTCGGCTCGTCGAGGAGGAGCAACTGGGGCTGCTCGAGCAGCAGCCGGGCGAGTCCCAGACGCGTCTTTTGCCCGCCGCTGAGGTGCTGGACGGGCATATCCTGCTCGATGGCGTCCAGTCCCAGACCGGCGAGCACGGCATCGATCTGCGACCTCGCTCCATAGCCGCCGGCGGTCTCAAAGCGCTCGAGGGCCTCGGCATAGGCCGTCATCAGCTCTGCCAGTGCTTGCCCCGATGCGCGAGACATCCGCTGGGCCAGCGTCTCGACCTCTTGCTCCGCCTGGGCCAATTCGCCGCGCATCACCTGGGCGACCGTGGCTCCTTCCGAATAGCTCAGCGCCTGCTCCAGGTAGCCGAGCCGCAGATTCGGTACGGTGAACGACACGCTGCCTTCGTCGGGCTGTTCCTCGCCGACGATGATCTTGAGCAGGGTGGTCTTGCCGCACCCGTTCGGCCCCACCAGGCCTGTTCGCTCGCCCCCATTGAGGACAAAGGTCACCTTGTCCAGGACAATGTCATCCCCGTACGCCTTGTGGACGTTGCTTACCTGCAGCATGCTCAGATCGCTTCGTTCTCTCCCTGCGCGATAGGCAGGCGATACACGCGGTACCGTTTGTAGAGCACCGCACCCAGGCGGGTCGCGAGCGCTGGCGTATAGGGGTTGTCCTCAGCCGTGAGGGACAGATCGACCCACTTGAACCCCTTGGCCCTGGCTCGCTTGGCCATCTCGTCGAATAGCAGCACGGCGGCGCCCGTGTCCCAGTAGTCTGGCAGAACCGCGACGCTCTTTACGGCCAGGCATGCCGGCTGGCGCCGCATATGCCACAGCAGTCTGGCGTAATCCCAGGGGTAGCGCAGGCCGTTTGCGCGCTGCAGCGCTTCGTTTAGGTTGGGAATGCCGGGAAACCAGCCGATGGCCTGGCCGTCCGCTTCCGCAAACAGGACCAACTCGGGATCGACGATGTCGCGGAACGGTTCCAGCGTGGCCTGAAGCTCACCGCGGTGCCAGGGGACAAAGTCGGGCAGGTGAGCCAGGGACTCGATCAGCAGGCGATGCACGCGATCGATCTCCTCATCCCAGTGTTCCAGGTCGGCCTCGCGGATGACGATGCTGCCCCGTTCCCGGAGCCTCTGGGCCAGGCGGGAAAGCCGCCGCAGGGCCGGTGTGTCCTCGGCCACCTCTATGGCAAAAGCTAGGTTGTCCGCCCGCGCTGGCAGAGCTCCGGATCGCTCGAGGAGGTCCTGGTAGTAGGGCGGCGTATGTCCGCAGAACAGCACGGGCGGGCGGTCTCGTCCCTCGATGAGCACCCCGTAGCTGTTCTCGCGGTCCAGGTTGAGCGGCCCGACCAGCGCATCCAGCCCGCGCGCCTCAGCCCATCCGACGGCGCGGTCCAGCAGGGCTCGGGCGACGTTCAGGTCGTTCACCGATTCAAAGAACCCAAAGGTACATTCCCGCTTGCCCTGCATCTCGTTGATCTCGCGGTCCTCCGCCGCGCAGATGGTCCCTACAGGCCGCCCGCTTTGCCAGGCGATGTAGAACTCGGCCTCGCCACGCTGGAAGAACGCGCCGCGCTTGGGGTCGATCGTCTTGGCTCGCTCGGAGAGCAGAGGGGGCACCCACAACGGATCGTCGCCATAGATGCGCCAGGGAAAGGTGAGAAAGGTCCTGCGCTCGCGACGGGTACGGACTGGTCGGACCTGGAGTTCGTTCATGCGACGTTCTCTGTGTCCTGTGCTCTCCGGGCTTCCAGGGTCCGGCGCACCTCGGCATACCGTTCTCGATCCAGCGGATAGAGCAGGGCAAACAGAATCCCTCCGCACAGCAGGGCCGCTGGAATCGGACCCGCGAGGAGCCGGATGCCCAGCACTGCGCGGGCAGGCTGCTGGGCTGCGTTGGGCACATATCCCGTTAAGTCGAGGAGGAGCAGCGCCAGCGGCAGGGCAAGCGAGGTAGCCACCTTTTGGGCCAGCGTGATCAGGCTGTAGAACATGCCCTCGTGCCGCTCTCCGGTCTGCAGCTCATCCCATTCGATGGCATCGGGGATGATCGACCAGGGAATAACGTGCGCGGCGGCCACACCGACCCCGGCCAGCGTGCACAGGAACAGGATCAGGGCCAATCCAGTGGATGGGTTCAGGGTGATCATCACCAACTGCACGACAGCCCAGAATGCGATCCCGGCGACATAGGCCCACCGCTTGTTCATGTGGCGAGAGACCCACGCCCACAAAGGCAGGGCAAAGATGGCGACGACAAAGATCACCCCCATGATCAGGTCGCTCCGCTCCTCCCGCCGGACGACGTACTTGACAAAGTACAGCAGAGTGGACTCTAGCAGCTTGACCGCCACCCAGGTCAGCAAGTAAAGGCCGACGCTAAAGACAAAGGGGCGGTTTTTCACTGCTGCTCGAAGGGACTCGATGATCCCCGGTGGCTTCTGCTCCATGTATTCCTGGCGTTCGCGCGTTCCCGCAAAGGTCAGCAGCAGAGGAAGCGCGCCGCCGATGCCAAAGATCAAGCCCATCGCCCACACGCGCGGCGCGTTGCCCGGCGAGAAACCACCGACAAAAGCAAGTGGGAGCGTGAATGCGATCAGGCTGGCAAGGATCGAAAAAAACATACGGTAGGAGGTCAGCGACGTGCGCTCATCATAGTCCGAGGTCAGCTCGGGTGTCAGCGCAAAGTAGGGCATGTAGACGAACGTCGCCGCGGCCTCGTAGAGGATGTAGGCCAGGGCATAGTATGCTCCCAGGGCGATCTGGTCCACGAATGGCGGGCGCCACCAAAGCATCGCGAAAGCCAGCGCAAAGGGCTGAAAACCAAACAGCAAGAAGGGCCTTCGCCTTCCCCACCTTGTCCGCGTGCGGTCAGAGATGTATCCGATCAGCGGATCGTTGACATAGTCCCAGCTCCGCCCGACAAAGATCGCAGCCGCGGCGACGCGCGCGCTCAGGCCTACCACGTCGGTCAGGAAAATCGCCAAGTAGGCGCCAACGATCGTCGAGGTCAGGCTGAATCCGGTGTCTCCGACACCATAGAGGAGCTTGGTCCGTCTCGACAGCGGTTCGGACATGTCGTGCTTTCCTTTCTGGGACGATGTGATCGACGTCAGGGTACAAGGTGTTGGCCGTTTGGCCGGGGATCGGCGGGCCACAAGGGACAAACCCCTCTGCAGCGCGGCGGGCGTAGCATATCACAGACGAGGTCTTTGCGCAACTTGCCAATTCAGTGGAATCGGGGTAAAGTAGCCTGGCGCTCCATATCTTGGGCCTGTCGAACGGATCCGGAGAGAGGAGTATGTCCAAAGATTCTGTCTTGCAGACCGCACACGTCGTTGCCAGCATCGCTCACGACCTGCGCAGTCCGCTCAACGCGGTGCTTGGCTTTTCCCGTGTCCTGCTCAAGGGCATCGATGGCCCGCTGTCCGATCAGCAAACCGCGGATCTGGAAGCCATCTACAGCAATGGGAACGAGATGCTAGAGATGGTGAACGACCTGATCGACATCGCCAAGGCGGAGGCTGGGTGTCTGGCGCCCTCTCCGACGGTCGTCTACCTGCCCTCCCTCTTTGAGAAGGTCCTGTACCTGGTCAGGCCTGTCCTGGAAAAAGAGATCGATCTCGCGATCGACGCGACGGACACCTCGCTCTTTGTGCAGGCGGACGTGGCGCAGCTTCAGAGAGCGCTGGAGGGGCTCTTGGTCGCTGCCGCACACCTGGTGGATGCAGGGAGCGTCACCTTGACGGCCAAGATCGAGGGAGAGAACGCTGTCGTCCAGATCACCAGCCTGGCCTCTGAGAAACTTGCCAGCAGTCGGCGGGCCGTCCTCGATGCCTTTCGCTCTTCCGGCATGTCGCCACAGAGCAGACTCGATGCCATCGGGCTGAAACTGCTGGTCGGCAAGCAGTGGATCGCCCTGAATGGAGGCGCGCTCCACGTGGACGATCCATCAGAAAAGAGGATCACGCTGACCTTCAGCATGCCGCTGACAGCGCTCCAGCCGTAGGATCCATCCATTCCTCAGCCGCGAGCATAGGGCGGATGCTGCGATCAGCCAGCGCCAAACTTGATCCACAGACGGAGCGAACGGCGCAGCGGCTCCAGCCCTTCGCCGTCGGCGGGGAAGCAGTTGTGTAGCTGTTGGTCGAGAATCTGCACGCCGACCTGTTCTAGCGCAGAGCGAGCGGCCAGCACCTGGGTGATGATCTCTATGCAGTCGCGCTGTCCCTCGACCATGCGCTGCAGACCTCGTATCTGTCCCTCGATCCGCTTCAGCCGGTCCAGCAACTCTTTGTTGGGGGGTGGGGTGTCGTTTTCGATCGGTTTTCTCCCTTGACAAAGGCGAGCAAATGTGATATACTCTACGCCAGATACCTATACCCCCTAGGGGTATCTTGAGACCATTATACATCGAATGGGAGACGTTGTCAAGGGGTTGGAGAGACGGGGACGTAGTGAGCGAGTTTATCCTGACGCCAGGTTTCGGGCTGGGGATGGCAGACAAGGCCAGCGCAGAACAGGACCTGATCATCGTCGGCGGCGGGCCGGCCGGCCTGACGGCGGCGTTGTACGCGGCACGCGCGCAAGCCAGCCCCCTGGTGCTCATTGGCGAGGTAGCGGGCGGACAGGCCGCGACGACGCAAGAGATCGAGAACTATCCCGGCTTCCCGGACGGGATCGGCGGGCCAGCCCTCGCTCAGCAGATGCAGAGCCACGCCGAGCGGTTTGGGGCCCAGATCCAGTTCGATTCCGCCGAGAGTGTCGATCTGGGGACCTATCCCTTCCGAGTGCGCACGCGGACGGGAGAATACACGGCCAGGACGATCGTCATCTCCACCGGTTCCTCTCCGCGCAAGTTGGGTGTGCCGGGCGAGGCCAGGTTCCGGGGGCACGGTGTGTCTTACTGTGCGACGTGCGATGGGTACTTTTTCAAGGACAAGCGCGTGCTCGTTGTCGGCGGAGGGAACAGTGCCATCGATGAGAGCCTGTTCCTGACCCGTCTGGCCAGCCAGATCACGATCGTTCATCGTCGAGATACGCTTCGCGCGGACCCTGTGCTCCAGGAACGTGCATTCAAAGAGCCCAAGATCCAGTTTGTGTGGAGCTCGGTTGTCGAGGAGATATTGGGAGACCAGGAGGCGAACGCGGTGCGCGTGCGGAACGTGGTCACTGGCGAGACATCCACGATCGAGACGGACGGGGTGTTCGTGTACATCGGCCACGTGCCCAACACAAAGCTGTTTGAGGGGCAGCTTGAGCTCGATGAGAGAGGGTATATCGTCACCGACCGCCGGCAGCGGACGAGTGTGCCGGGCGTGTACGCGGCCGGTGACGTGCAAGACCCAATTTACCGACAGATCGTCACCGCAGCAGGAACGGGTTCTGCGGCCGCGATCGAGGCTATACGATTCATAGATCAACACAAATATGAGGAGAACACAGAATGAGTAACTTGTTGCACTTGAGCGATGACGACTTTGAAGCCCAAGTGATCCAGTCGGAACTTCCCGTCTTGGTCGATTTCTGGGCGCCGTGGTGCGGGCCTTGCCGGATGTTGAGCCCGATCATCGAAGAACTGTCCACCGAGTACGACGGACGCGTTGTGTTTGCCAAGGTGAACACGGACGAGTGTCCGGTCACGCCGGGCCAGTTTGGCATTATGAGCATTCCTTCCTTGCTCCTGTTCAAGGACGGCGAGCTGGTGGATCGCACCGTGGGCATGCGTCCCAAGGCGGCACTTGAAGAGTGGATCGATGGTGTGTTGTAAGAGGGGTTTTGAGCACATGGCGGTGGCAGATCGATGAACCCACAAATGCTCAGTTTCTTGCGTGAGAATGCCTTTTTCATCGCCGTGCTGCTGATCCTCTTCGCCGGGTTCGTCCTTTTACGGACCAAGGGAACGGACGTGGGTACCACGAGCGAGTTCGATGCCTTGATCGGTGCAGGACAGCCGGTGATCGTAGAGATCTTTAGCAACACTTGAGGACCTTGCCTGGTGGCCAAACCCATCGTCGATGGGATCGAGCGGGACTTGAAAGGCAGGGCTCAGGTGATACGGCTGAGCGTGATCAGCGAGGTAGGAAGCCAGGTCGCAAGACGGTATGGTGTGCGAGGGGTACCTACGCTGATCCTCTTTGATGCAGAAGGGAACCTGGTCGACCAGATCATCGGCGTTCCGAGCCGAGACGGGATTGTCGATCGGGTCAATGCTTTACCAATATCGTAGATTGGGGATGAGGGAAATCAGGTGGAGACCACAAAAGTAAACGTCGTCGTTCTGGGAAACAGCATGGGTGAAGCATGTACCAGCGGTTGAGGCCCACGGCGGTCTTCGGAGGAGACCACGCGTTGGACCAAGTCCTACCTGGCGCAGGTATACGAAGGGCAAGTGGATGTCACGTACTATGACGCGGCACTGCCCGAGATTCGGGAGCAGTTCGCGGATGTGGTGCAGACAGCGGGAAGCCGCTACTGGCCCTTTCCGCTGGTGATGGTCGACGACCGGGTCGTGATGGCCGGGGATGTCGATGTCTACAAGCTTACCAGCCTGTTGGATCAAAAGCTGAGCGCATAGGCCGTCGCCTATGAAAGGCGACCTACGGTAGGGCACGTTTCCCATACGTGCCGGGCTGGATCACAGAGGGGTAAGAATGCCAATTTTCGAATACGTGTGTAGCAAGTGCGGCCACAAGTTTGAGAAGCTGATCCTATCAGCCAGCAAAGCGCGCGAGGTCCGCTGTCCACAGTGCGAGAGTGGTCTGGTAGAAAAGTCCTTCTCGACCTTTGGCGTCGGCTCTGGCGGCAGCACAGTTTCGGCCAGCGCAGCCAACTGCGCACCCTCCGGTTGAGGGATTCGTCACTAATGAGAACCGGTGGTTCTCAACAAGATACAGCTTGAGCCGCTCCCTGGCCCTGCTCTCAGGGCCTCAAGAGGTTCTTCTAGAGGCCCGCCTCCGATCGGAGGCGGGCCTCTAGGGTTCTATACGGCAGTGCACGTTGCATCTTCTCAATATCCTGGGGTAGTGCCGTGTAGGGCACGTTTCCCATACGTGCCTGCCGTCGCCTATGCAAAGGCGACCTACTCTGGTCTGTGGAGAGAGTGGGCGGATGAAAAACCCTCCGGGTAGCGCGCCCTCAGCTTCTCGATGTTCTCCCGGGCGATGCATTCCAGGCTCAACCCCAGGCCATCTGCCATCACGGCCAAATACCACAACACATCACCCAGCTCTTTGCGCAGAGCCTCCTTGTCCAATGGGTGACCGTGGTAAAACGCCTTCTTGATGATCTCGGCCACTTCGCCCGACTCACCGTTGAGACCCAGTGCGGTGTAGGTCAAGACCTTTTCTTTGCTCTCCCGGTGACTGGCGGTCCTGAGCGCCAGTTGCTGATACTCGTCCATCTTCATCAGGGATGTCATCACTCCCCTGCCATCGTCGGGTGGCAGGTCTCTAGCTGACTTCTTGCCCAGCGACTTCGGCCTCGATGCGCGCCCGGTACGCGCGCATGTCGATCAGCTTTCCCCCCTCCAGGCGCGATTCTTCGGCGGCAAAGGCCATCAGGTGGCTTTCCAGGGACTCGCGAGCCGAGGTGCTCAGCGCGCCAGCGTCGCCACGGAGAGCCTGGACGAAGGCTTTCATCAGTCCGTCGTCTCCGCCGCCGTGCCCTCCCTCTGGGGTCGAGATCGGGATCGCGCGCTCGCCCATGGTCCGGAAATCGTGCAGGGTGAGCTCCCCCTTGCCGCCGTGGGCCCTCAAGCTGGCCTTGGTCCCGTCGTAGCGCATCGTGCGGCAGTTCTCGTGTGAGAAGGCGTGCATGGTAAAGGTCACCATCACGTCCCCCTCAAAGAGCATGTGGATGGTCATGTGGTCCACCACGTCGTTGTCGCAGCGGTAGACGCAGCGTCCGTATGGGCCCTCCCGCAGCGCGTCCATCCGTCCTTCATAGCTCGTATCTTCGGTGATCGCGCTGATCGGCCACCCGCTATAGTCGCGCAGGTAAATGCGTGGCGCATAGTACGGGCACCCCTCCCAGTGCGGGCAGCCGTCTGTGCACCGCTCTGGCGCGCCCTCTGGTGCCTGTTCGGACCGAAAGTGGGTCAGGGCGCCAAAAGAGGACAGCTTCTCTACGCGGCGGCCCAACAGCCAGACCAGGATGTCCATGTCGTGGCAGCTCTTGGCCAGGATCATGGGTGCGGAACGCGTGCTGTTCCCCCAGTTGCCGCGCACAAAGCTGTGCGCCTGGTGCCAAAAGGCGACGTTCTCCCGGTGATCGACCACCATCACCTCGCCGACGGCGCCCGAGTGCAGCGTCTCATAGAGCGCAGAGTAGAATGGGCTGTAGCGCATCACGTGGCAGATGTGCAGCATGCGCCCCGCCGACTCGGCAGCGCGCACCAGCCGCACACAGTCGTGCGGCTGCGGGGCCATCGGCTTTTCCAACAGCACGTCGTAGCCGGCCTCCAGCGCGCCCAGCGTCGTCTCCAGGTGCTGTCGGTCCATAGTGGCATTGATCAGCCCAGGGGCTAGCTGCCCTTGAGCGTACAGCGCGTTGTGATCGACGAACACGCGCTCTGGTGGCAGCGCGTGTGCCTCGGCAAAGCGCTCGCGCCGGACCGGATCCGGTTCGGCCACGGCAACGACGCGCACCTCGTCAGGATGTTTCAGAATCCAGTTCCCGTACGTATGGAACCCGCGCCCTCCGGCGCCCAGCATCACGACCTCGATGGGCCTCAAGTCAGCCTCCTTGTGTGTCTCGATAGGGAACGGTGCAAGCGTTCTACGCTCTGTCGTTGGGCGGATGCCTGGCCCTGCTAAAAGCTGCTGCAGTCGGGGTGTTCCACATAGAACTTGTTCTCCGCCTCTTCGGCTCCGGATTTGACTCTGAACGTGCCGACCGCGGCCGACATACCGTATTTCAACTCGTATATGTAGGTGGTATCGTTGGTCGGACCGTGAAGCTGCTCGATGTCGCGATAGTAGATGTACTGCCCGCTGCCGCCCGCCGCCGTGAGCTTGAACTTGGCTACCCACTGCGACTTGGAGGTGCACTTGGCCTCCTCCAATGTCCAGTTGAGCGTGAGGGGGACCACCTTTGTGGCCGTCGCTGTGGGTGTGGCGGTCGCTGTGGGTGTGGCGGTTGCCGTGTTTGTCGGCGGCACCGTAGTATTCGTCGGCGCCGTCGTGGCCGTGGGCACGGTCGTCTCGGTGGGCGCTGTCGTGGCCGTGGGTGCGGTTGTCTCGGTCGGCGCCGTCGTGGCCGTGGGTGTGGTCGTCTCGGTCGGCGCCTCCGCCGGCACGGTCGTGTCCGTCGCCGTGGGCGATGGTACCGAAGGCGTCGCAGTGGGGACAGACGTCCAGGTGGAGACAGGCGTGGCGGTGTGTGTCGGAGGCAGATCCTTGGTCATCACGGTGTTAGTTGGCGTTGGCCCGGCGAAGGGATTAGGCAGGACATCGGTCATGATCAGTGCACCTACGATGCCGACGGCTGCCAGGCACAGCAGCACCAGGCCACAGCCGACAAACGGCAAGGCCTTGACCAGCTTGGAGGACGTGGGCTTGGGTGCAGGCTGCATCTGCGGAGGGGGCTGGGCGATGCCTCCTCCGTACTGGGGAGCAGGCGGACCGTACTGAGGAGCAGGCGGACCGTACTGAGGGGCAGGTGGGCCGTACTGAGGAGCGGGTGGGCCGTACTGCCCGGCAGGAGACAGGTTCTGTGTCGGGGCTCCGGCGGATGCCTCACCCATGCGCATGGTCTGCCCGTCGTCTTGGCCGGCCATCGGGGGCCACTGCAGCGAAAACACCACCTCGCTGCTGAGCATGATCTGATCGCCCGGCTGCACGGGATGGGACGCGCTGATCTGGACCCCGTTCACGGTCACGCCGTTCGAGCTGCCCATATCCTGGATGGAAAACCAGCCATCGGCGTAGGTGAGCCGGGCGTGCTGTCGCGACACGCTCGGCAGATCGATCGCGATGTCGTTGGTGGGATCGCGTCCGATGATGAGGTCGTTTTGCTCGATGGGGTAGGTCCTACCCGACAGCGGCCCGCCGGTGATCGTGAGATACCACGTCCCTTGAGATTGTGCGTTCATCATAGGCCAGACTCCTGCAATTCACCTGCATATTCGGTTTGGGCGGTATGGTGACCGCGCTGTGACTTGTCAGCACGGGCCATCGCCGCGTCGAGCAGCCGGGTGTTTTCGATGGCGATCGCGATCTGATTGCCCAGCGCGGAGATGATCCGTACGTCATCCTCGCCAAACGCTCCGATACGCTCGCTCGACACGTTGAACACGCCGATCACCCGGTCTCCGACGATCAGCGGAACGGCCAGCTCGGAGCGGGTCTCGGTCTTGTCGGGGATGTAAAAGTCGCACTTGGCGACATCGTTGATGATCAGCGGTGTGCCCGAACCGGCAGCCCGTCCTACGACGCCGTCCTCGCCGATCCTGAATCTTCGATAGCGAAAGGCCGAGTCCGGATAGTCGGCGGCGGCAAAGTAGAGGTCATTCCGCGCCGCGTCCGCCAGGAGAATGGACACGTTGTGGTAGCCCAGAGATCGCTCGACATCGCGGACCACTTCTTGCAGCAGGTGGTCCACATTGCGCAGGGTGCCGATCTTGTACGACAGCTCCTGCAAGGCGACCAACTGCCGCTGCTTGTGCTCGAGCTGTTCCTGCTGAGCGTGCACACGCTGCTGCAGGGCATTGTAGGCCTGCACCAGATCACCCACCTCGTCCATCGCCAGCACCGGAAGGGGGGTGTTCAGATCCACGGGCTCTCCCTGGGCCATGTCCTCCAGACGCGCCGTCGCATCATAGAGATCGAGGGTCACATCGGTCGCCAGGCAGCGACTGACCGCGACGGCCAATGCGAGCAGGCAGATCCCTGAAATGGCCAGGGCGGCGGCGGTCCTGACTACCTGGGCCGAGCCGAACGGCTTGAGCACCGTGCCGATCCCTATCCACCCTCCCTGCTCGGTCCCCTGTACCGGGGCGAACATCAGGACCGCCCGGCCAGCTCGCAGCTTGTCCGGGCAATCTGGCAGCCATCGCTCTCCTCTGAAAACCAGCGCCCCGTCCTCTTTCCCCCGTTGGTCGAGGATCTGCCCCTCGTCGTTCAACAGGAAAACGTACTCATAGCCGGCGGCTCCACCCAGCGCCTCAAGGACGTGATCGAGGATCTCTCCCGACGCCAGGCGTGGCGGCATCGAGTCGAGCGCGCCGCTAAGGCGGAGCAGCGCGGTGTCGGCGATCTGCTCCCGGTGGGCCTTGACGACCTGGTGAAAGCCAAAGAGGCCGGTGAACAGGTAGGCGACCAGGGTGAGGATCAGAACGCCAGTCGACAGACGCGTGCGCACGGTCAGTCTGAGCCCACTGACCTGTGAGTGTGCGGAGGTGATCAGCAGCACCGGGCGCAGAAACTTTCGGGAGACGAGCGAGACGGCAAGGGAGCCGCAGGCGGCAGTGGCAGTGACCAGGAGCGTGGAGGAAACGTGGTCCTGGAAACTATAGCCAGGCAAGAACAGCATGCCAAAGACGTTCGAGACAAGGCTGATGAGAAAGGCACCCGCGATGGGAAACACAAAGAAATAGATGGGTGCGTCGAGCGCGATGCGGCGAGCGTGCTGTGCGAGCTCGCCGGCAGGTGTCGAACCTATCTCGATGGCATATCCCAGGTCGGAGATCGGGCGCAGATACACGTTGAGCGCAGTGACCATGCCGACCAGAAGGAGCGGACCAAAGATCAGGTAGTTCAGTCTTTCATTGCCGGCGGCTTGTGGGGCAAGGTCAGAGATGATCGGGGTGAGGAGCATCAGAACAGCGATGGCTGCTGCGGTGACAATGCAAAAGAGCCGAATCACCCGGTTCCGAATGCGAGAGATCGGATACGCCATGACGCTTCCACCTTGGAGGGTCGCTGAGGTTGTGTACGAGAGGTGTGCCCGCTTTGTCAATACCCCTATGCCTGGCTTGCTCGCTCCACCGGCCTATGCTCATCTGCCTTGGTCGATCTACGGATATTGTATCACAAGTGCCGGTCGTGTCAACACCAACGCCATCAGGATAGTTTGCCTTGCCCCCCTGAATGTGATGTAGCGCATGCGGCCCGCTTGCGCACAGCGCGCTCCGTCAGATAGTTTGCCTTGCCCCCCTGAATGTGATGTAGCGCATGCGGCCCGCTTGCGCACAGCGCGCTCCGTCAGATAGTTTGCCTTGCCCCCCTGAATGTGATAGAATGACCCCATCTTCCCCGGAAAGAGGAGCGCATGTACGGCGTAGAGCGTGTCATCCTGATCGTCCTGGACAGCGTGGGCATAGGCGCATTGCCGGACGCTGCCGAGTATGGCGATCAAGATCCCTTGTCGAACACGCTGGCCAATACGGCTCGGGCTGTGGGAGGGCTCAAGCTCCCCCATTTGGGGCAGATCGGGCTGGGCAACATCCTGCCGATCGAAGGCGTGCCCCCTGCCGAGGCTCCCGGCGGGGCGTATGGCCGGATGGCCGAGGGATCAAAGGGCAAGGACACGATGATCGGGCACTGGGAGATCGCCGGCCTCTGTTCTGCCAGTGCGCTGCCGACCTACCCCCACGGCTTCCCCGAGGAGATCATTGCCGAGTTCGAGCGCCGCACAGGGCGAAAGGCGCTTGGCAACTACGCGGCGTCTGGTACGGTGATCATCCAAGATCTGGGTGAGGAACACGTGCGCACTGGCTATCCCATCGTCTACACCTCGGCCGACAGTGTATTCCAGGTCGCCGCACACGAGCAGGTCATTCCGCTGGACGAGCTGTACCGCATCTGCGAGATCGCTCGCCAGATCCTGGTCGGCGAGTACAATGTGGGCCGCGTGATCGCCCGTCCCTTTGTCGGGCCCGTAGATGGCCAGTACGTGCGTACCGAGAACCGGCGAGATTTCTCCGCTCCACCCCCGCATCCCACCGTGCTGGACCGGTTGGTGGCCTCCGGGCAGCGGGTGATGGCGGTGGGCAAGATCGAGGACATTTTCGCCCATCGAGGCATCACCGATTCGATTCACAGCACCAACAATATGGACGGCATAGACGCTACGCTTCGGTTTATGGACGACAGTGACTCGGGGCTGATCTTTGCCAACCTGGTGGACTTTGACATGCTGTACGGGCATCGCAACAACCCGCGCGGCTATGCCGATGCGCTGGAAGCGGTCGATGCCCGTCTGCCCGAGCTGTGGGCTGCGATGCGGCCCACGGACCTGCTCTTTTTCACAGCCGACCACGGCAACGATCCCACGACAAGCAGCACAGACCACTCGCGCGAGTACGTTCCATTGCTCGCTGCAGGCGACCGGGTCAAGGCAGGGGCCGACCTGGGCACACGAGAGACCTTTGCCGACCTGGGAGCGACGGTTGCGGACCTCCTGGGCGTGGGGGAGATCCCGGTCGGTACGAGCTTTGCCGGCGAGCTTGTGGCCGGGCGCTTGGGAGCTTGCTGAGGACAGAGGGATGTCTGCGATCCGACTGGATAACGTGACCAAGCTCTACTCAAGGTCGGCTCTCATGGGCCAGACGGGGGTCCGTCGCGGCCTGACAGGCGATCAGGTGGATCGGGCATTTGCAGAGCGAGTCAACGTACGCGCGGCTGACGAATCTGCGGCCCGCGCCGGGCAGGGCACCCGGATCGTCGCTCTCGAAGGGGTGAACCTGACGATCCCGGATGGGCAGAGCTTTGCTGTCGTCGGCCCATCCGGATGCGGCAAGAGCACCCTGCTTCGAGTCGTGGCTGGGCTAGAGCCCGATTTCACCGGTCGTGTCTTCTATGACGATCAGGACATGCGAGATGTGGAGCCCAGGGATCGCTACATCGGCATGGTATTCCAGACGTACGCCCTGTATCCCCACTTCAAGAGCAAAGGCAACCTCAGCTTTTTCTTCGAGATTCACCGTATTCCGGATCAGGAAACGGAAGAGCGGATCCGCATCACTTCAGAGATGATGGGTATCGGATTCAACGAACTGCTCAAGCGCAAGCCAGGGACTCTGTCAGGAGGACAGCAGCAGCGCGTAGCGATCGCCCGGGCCATGGTGCGCAACCCGCGCCTGTTTCTGTTGGACGAGCCCCTCTCCAATCTGGATGCCAAGCTGCGCACCCAGACCCGGGTCGAGATCAAGCGGCTGCTGAGCCGTTTCCGGATCACGACGATCTATGTCACGCACGACCAGATCGAAGCCATTGCCCTCGGCGATCAGATCGCCGTCATGCGGGCCGGGCGAATCGAGCAGGTAGGCCCTTACCTGGATCTGCTTCGCGATCCTGCCAATTCTTTCGTCGCCGGGTTCTTGGGCAGACCTCCCATGAACCTGTTCACTGGCGGTGTGGTTCGCGATGGCCTGCTCTGCCTCCAAGAGATCGTCGTTCCACTTTCGGATGCGGTCAGATCCCAGGTGAGCGCCGGGCGAAGCCTGGCCTTTGGCGTGCGCCCTGAAGCGGCACGTCTGGTCCTGGACCACCGGGCTCTGTCGGAAGGGGTGCGCACAAAGGGTATCGTCGAGACGGTCGAGTCCGATTTTTCGCGCCGCACTCAACTGGCCTATGTGCGCACAGGCCCGCACTTTTACGCGGCGAGCGGACCGCTGGACACGCTCCTCAACGTTGGAGACGAGGTGGAGGTTGTGTTTCCGGCAGATCAGCTCTACTTTTTCGATGACCAGAGCGAACGCCGCCTGGGATGACCAGGCGGCGCACGCCTGGAGTGTGAGTGGATAGGGTAGAAGCAGTGAAGGTGTGCTATGGCCGCAAATGAGACTGTGCTCATCGTAGATGATCGCCGCGAGAATATCGCCTTCTTGGCAGAGAGCGTCCTGAGACCGGCCGGATACGACGTGACGACCGCTGCGGACGGCGTGGAGGGCGTCCAGCGGGCGTTGCGAGAGAAGCCCGATCTGATCATCACCGACCTGCACGTGCCGAGGCTGAACGGGCTAGAGATCTTGAAGGCGCTGCGCCAAGCCAGGAGCGCGATTCCTGTGATCCTGATGACCTTTCACGGTTCCGAGGAAGCTGCGGTTCAAGCGTTCCAGTTGGGGGCCAAAGACTACATCATCAAGCCGTGCACGATCCAGGATATGCAGCGCGCCATCGAGCGGGCGTTGGTCGAACACCGCCTGAGAAAAGAGCGCGATCGGCTGGTGAGCGATGTGACGCTTGCCAACCGCCGGGTAGAGCGTCGCCTCAAAGAGTTGAGCGTCCTGGCGAGCATTGGCAAATCTGTCACCGCCCTCCTGGACGAGAACCGCCTGCTGACCCGCGTGGTGGACGCTGCGGTCTACCTGACGGGTGCAGAGGAGGGGCTCTTGCTCCTGGCAGACGAGGAAAGCGAAGAGCTCTACATGCGCGCTGCGCGCGGTTTTGGCGAAAAGTACGCGCGAGGGTTCCGGCTCAGGGTCAATGACAGCCTGGCGGGAGAGGTCGTACGTACAGGCAAACCGGTGATCATCACTGGCGCCAGTCGTGAAGACCGGTTCAAGGTCAAGACCGGGTACCTGGTCAAGTCACTGCTGCATGTGCCGATCAAGGCGGGCGAGTCGGTGATCGGCGTCCTGTCGGTCGATCACATGACCGAGGACCGGTCGTTCACCAACCACGATCTCTACCTGCTCTCCGCCCTGGCAGACTATGCCGCCATCTCTCTGGAGAACTCGCGGCTACAGGTCAAGCTGCAGGAGCAGCTCGAAAGGCTGTCCACGGGTCCTCTTGAGCCCCTCCAGGCCGAGACGCCCGAGGGCGCAGCAGAATATGGGCAGGACATCCAGGTCTACCGGCAAGAGATCCGCGCACAGCTTCAAGAGGGCAGTCGCATCCTATCCGATCTGTCCGAAAAGATCGCTTCCCTTGAGGACTGGGTAGAGGATGCCGCTGCGCGGGAGCGCCCGGCGATGCAGCGCCGCAGCCTTGCGGCGGACACGTTCCCTGCAGATGGGGTCCCTGCTAGCTTGCGGCAGGACCTGGATACCATTCTCGACAGCATCGTGGATGGTGTGCTGGTGATCGGGCAGGACGACCAGGTCGTGATCGTCAATCGTATGGCAGAAGAGCTGCTGGGCGGACCATTGACCGGCAGGCCCGTCGAAGGTGCGTGCGATGATCCGCGCTGGATCAAGACCTACCGCATCGTCAAAACGGCGGCCCAGTTGCAGGATAATGCGCCAGGCAGTGAGATCAGCAGCGCGACGACTCCCTTGACCGTCGCCAACAGGATGCTCAGCGCCTCGTTCCGGATCAAAGCGGCCGTAGATCAGGCGCCTTCGGGGATCGTCATCGTCTTGCGGGACGTGACCTCCGAGCGGGAAGCGCAGCGGGCCAAAGATTCGTTCATCGCCTCCATCTCTCAAGAGCTGCGCACGCCCATGACCTCGATCCTGGGCTATGCGGACCTGTTGATGCGCGGGTCGTTGGGCCCGCTGACCCAGTTTCAGGGCAAGTTCCTCGACCGGATCCGGGCCAATGCGGAGCGAATGGGGATGCAGCTCAATGACCTGGTGGGGATGACGATCATTGACAGCCGCCAGCTCGAGATCAAAGCGGAGACCATGGACCTCGTATCCACCATTCACGAGGCGTTTGATGGGGTGCACAAGCAGATGGCCGAGAAGGGTCAGGCCCTGGAGCTGGATCTCGAACCGAACCTGCCCTACGTACGGGCCGATCCGGATGCCATGTATCACGTCCTGCGGAACCTGCTGCAGAATGCGCACCGCTGCTCCCCGGGTAAGGCCACGATCGTCCTTCGAGCAAGGGGAATGCGCGAAGGGCGAGACCAGTATGTGCTGGTATCCGTCACCGATGCCGGCGGTGGGATCGCGTCTGAAGATCACAAGAAGGTGTTCAATCGGTTCTACCGCTCGGACAACCCCACCGTGTCCGGGTTGGGTGACCCCGAGGTGAGTTTGCCCATTGTCAAGACCCTTGTCGAGGCGCACGGCGGGCGCGTGTGGCTCGAAAGCGCCAGAGGGACCGGCAGCACGTTCACCGTCATCCTGCCCATCCGCCAGGTGGCCGCTCCGGCACCAGGCTCAAACGCGGTGCCAGCAGGGTGAGCCGGCTTGCCGGCCCGAGTCCTTTATGGAAACTTGCGTTTTTGCGAACCTTGTTGTACACTATAGTCAGCTTGGAATTGCTTGTCCGCACAGACTAGCAAGCCACAGCGAGGGAAGGCACACACATTTCGGTAAGATCCGGCAGGACCTGACTGCTCTGCAGATGGGGCTTCCGCCATCTCGATCACTCTGTGAATGGTCTTTGGTTCGGTGCGAATGCGGACCTGAACATACACCGACTGTGATAGCACGAAAATGACAGTGCACGAGGCAGAATGTACGTCGGCCATCGTGCGCTCCACTTGGTAAGCGATAGGAGTTACATCGATTCGACAATGTGTCACTGTAAGACCTAGGGGCATCTAGTCTGTACCTAGAGCAGTTGACGACAAAGTCTGTGGTAGTGACCGGACTATCGGACCTTTGCCCAAAGAGATGCGGTGGCTCGCGCCTTTGGGGTCCTGACCGATAGAGGGTCCTCCTCGTTTACCAGGGGGTAGGTCATTCAGGATACTGCATGCCCGTGTGTGGTGTGATCTTGCGGCTGTGGCGGCTATGGTGTCACAGCCGTTTTTTGTTTCTCCTGCCGCTTGGGAGAATGGGGGTGCTGGATGGCGGGGCGCATCACGGCGATCCGGGCGCAGAAGCGCAACCCGGAGCGTGCCAACGTCTTTATCGAGGGCGAGTTTGCCTTTGGATTGGCGGCCATAGAGGCTGCCAGGCTCTCCAAGGGCCAGTACCTGGATAACAAAGAGATCGCTGCTCTGCAGGAGGCGGATGAGGTAGAGAAGGCGTACGAGCTGGCGCTGAACTTTTTGTCGTACCGCCCTCGGAGCGAGGCTGAGGTCGCTCGTCGGCTAAAGGACAAGGGATTCTCGGAACCTACGGTGGAGGAGGTGCTGGCACGCCTGTCCAGAGCCAGGCTGGTTGACGACAGGGCCTTTGCCCGATATTGGATCGAGAATCGTGAGCAATTCAAGCCTCGCGGGCCGTATGCCTTGCGCCGCGAGCTGTACCAGAAAGGCATCGACAGCAGTACGGTTGATGCCCTTCTTGAAGTGCTGGATGAGACAGAGAGCGCCTATCGCGCTGCGATGCAGCGGCTTCCACGGTGGCGAGGGCTGGATCCTCCCACGCTGCGGCGAAAGCTGAGTGGCTACCTGGGGCGACGTGGCTTTGGTTTCAGCGTCATTCAGGAGATATGGGAGCGCGTGAGCATCGAACAAGCCGAGGGCGAACCAGACATCGAAGAAGGAGAGAGCAGTATATGGGAGGAATAGGCGGAATATGGGTCGTCGTCGCTGGCGTGATCGGCGTGTTGATCGGCGGTGCAACTGTGGTCCTTGTCGAACGCGTTCTTTCCCGGTCCAAGTTGGAGCGCACAAACCTGACGGCGGCCAAGTTGCTGGAGGACGCTCAGACCCGATCCAAAGAGATAGAGCTGGCGGCAGAAAAGGGGGCGTTGGCCAGACGCAATCAGGCAGAGAGCGACGCGCAAAAGAGGCTTCAGGAGCTGCGACGAGAAGATGAGCGGATCCAGCAGCGGCGAGAGGCGCTGGATACACGCATAGACCGACTCGAAGAGCGTGAGGGTGCGCTCAACAAGCGCCAAAGCCGCATCGACAAGCTCAAGAACGAGATCGAAGGACTGCATACCGAGCAGACAGCAGAGCTGGAACGCGTCGCCAATCTCTCGCGGGAGGAGGCCAGGGAGCAGCTACTCAAAGAAGTGGAAGCCCAGACCAGGGACGAGATGGCGCGGATCATTCGCCAGGTCGAGAACGAGGCCAAGCGCCAGGCCGATCAGAAGGCGAGAGAGATCGTCACCCTCGCCATCCAGCGTTGCGCGGCAGAGCAGGTCGCAGAGACCACGGTGGCTATGGTCTCGCTGCCCAATGATGACATGAAAGGACGGATCATCGGACGGAGCGGTCGCAACATCCGCGCCATTGAGAAAGCGACCGGTGTGGACGTCATCGTCGATGACACGCCAGAGGCGATCATCCTGTCCAGCTTTGATCCGGTGCGCCGCGAGATCGCTCGCATTGCCGTCAGCAGGCTGGTGACAGACGGCCGCATCCACCCAGGCCGGATCGAGAAAATCATGGAAAAGGCCACCGAAGAGGTGAATGCCACCATCCGCGAGGAGGGAGAGCAGGCCGTGTTGGATGTGGGCGTGCCAGGCGTTCACCCCGAGCTGGTCAAGCTCTTGGGACGCCTCAAGTTCCGGACCAGCTACGGTCAGAACGTCCTGCTGCACTCGATTCAGACCGCCCATTTGGCCGGGATGATGGCCTCCGAGCTGGGGGCTAACGTGGCCCTGGCCAAGGAAGGGGGGCTGCTTCACGATATCGGCAAGGCCGTGGATCACGACGTGGAAGGCCCTCACGCAGCCATCGGCGCCGATCTGGCGCAGAGGTACGGTCGATCGGCACGGGTGATCAACTGTGTTGCCGCGCATCACGGAGAAAGCGAGCCACAGTGCCTGGAGGCGATCCTGGTCGAGGCCGCTGACGCCATATCGGGAGCCCGTCCGGGAGCGCGTCGCGAGAGCCTGGAAAACTATCTCAAGCGGGTCAAGGGGCTGGAGGACATCGCCGACTCGTTTGATGGGGTCTCCCAGTCATACGCGATCCAGGCTGGTCGTGAGATCCGCATCATCGTCAAGCCCGATGACATCGATGATCTGGCAGCCATCCAGCTCTCCAAGGATGTGGCCCGCCGGGTCGAAGACTCTCTGCAGTACCCTGGGCAGATCAAGGTGACGGTCATTCGCGAGACGAGGGCCGTGGACTTTGCCAAGTAACACGGGCCAGCCGGCTGCCCTGCCGACCGAGGGGGCGATCTGTAGGGTTGCGGGGCAGCCGGCCGACCGAAATGGGAGCCTGACGTGCCGCTCGACATGGATACGCTGTACCGGCGGGTTGAGGCGATGGCGGTCGATCTGCCCGATGCCATCTCAGCTCAGCAGCTTGCTGAGGCGAGGAATTTCCTGCAGCGGGCCGATCCTCAGGTGCTGCGCCGCAAGCTGCAGCAGCGAACCACGAAAATCCCCTGGTTGGTTGCCGAGCCCATTCACACACTGGCCGGCACCTACCCTGTGACGGCGCTTCCTGAGGACTGGAGCGTCGTCGCCGCGGACGGTTCGACCATCCCCCCAGACCGCCACAGCCCAGTACGGTACTATGTGCTGAACATTGGACACGCCCTGCTCACCTACGGCGCAGCGCCAGATGCCCTCCTCTGGGCACAAGGGCACTTTTTCTATGAGGAAAGCGAGCTGTACTTTGACCACCTGGAGAAGCGGATACCGATCGAGGGTACGCGCCTCGGCATCCGCATGGGGATGGACGAGATCGACGGCCTATTGGCCGCGGCGCGGTGTGCTGCGCCTCCGCTTGTCGCCTTGCGCGACGGCTCCCTGATCTTTTGGGACCTGCAGAACGAAGACCAAAGTATCCGGGACGAGTATCTGAGGCAGTTGTTGGAGGCCATGGACGCGTTTCGTGACGCCCAGATCCCGGTCGCCAGCTATATCAGCTATCCGGGAAGTCACGACGTGATCAACAGCCTGCGCCTGATGCTGTGCGATCGCGAGTCCGCAGATTGCGCGCGCTGCCCGCAAGAGACGGGGGAGCAGGTTCTATGCCGGTTTATGGGCGGCCTGTGGGATCGCGATCTCTACCGTGGGCTGCTGCGCCCCGGAGACCGGTCCGACATATTCGCCAGCCAGTCCGCGATCCTCGAGCGGTATCGGGCACACCGGATTCAGTTCTTCTACCTCGATGTGGAGGGAGAGATCGCCCGTATTGAGGCCCCGCAGTGGGTGCTGGATGACCCATCGATGCTTGAGCTGGTTCACAGCACGGTGGTTGACCAGTGTCGGCGGAGTGGTCAGTACCCACCCTATCCGCCTGTCCTGATCGAAGCGCACGAGCAAGCCGTGATCTCGACAGCCGACCGGCAGGCCGTGGGTGAGCTCGTTGAGCAAGCTCTGGCCGACAAAGGTCGCTTCTATCTTCGCTCGGCCAAAGACCGCAGCAAGCGCAGTCGAGGGGTATGACCGGCCCGACCTCATCGCTTGACCCTCAGTAACGCGAATTGGGTCTCTGGTCGAGCCAGGTGGGAGACAGCAGAGATGGACGAGTTCCGCGCGGAAGCCCAGGCACCGGACCGCATCGGCGAGATCATCGAGACCGAAACGACGCTCTTTCGCGGCGAGAGCTTTGAGCTGCATCGCCCTCCCGAGCTGGGGCGGCTGGTGTACGTGGAAACTGGCCCGGCATCACGGATCTATGGCATCGTGTGCCACGGCACCACTGCCAGCCCTGATCCAGGACGCCGAGCGGTGCGGCGCAGTACAGAAGGGGTGTATGATGAGGCGATCTACCGGGAGCACCCACAACTACAGCGTACGCTCCGCACAGAGTTCACCGCTCGCCTGGTAGGCTGTGTGGAAGGCACGCGCGTGCTCCAATACCTGCCCCCTCAGCCCCCGCCGCTGCACTACTCTGTCCGTGCATGTTCCCCCGAGCAGATCAGGACGTTCACCGAACAGCTCACCTACCTGCGCCTCTTGCTGGGCGCCGTCGAGATCCCGCCGGAGCAGTTGATCGCCGCACATATCCGCGAGGTAGGCCGCGCGCGCCAGGGGGACGGGGCCTGGCTGGCGCGCGCCGCCCGCACGGTGGCCGGCCTGCTCAAGAGCGACTATGATCGGTTGATGACGGTGCTGTACGGCATTGATCCGGGCCTGTGAGCCGCGGAGAACGGTTCGATGCCTCCCTTTGTTGAGATCCTCGGTGTCCGGGTGCATGACCTCTCTTTCCCAGAGATGCTGGAGGCCCTGGCTGGTTTCGTGGTGCGGCGAGAGGTCTGCCACATCGCTACCGTGAACATCGAGTACCTGATGACTGCCCGACGTGACCCGGCGTTTGCCGAGGTACTGCGCCACACCACGCTCAACGTGCCGGATAGCGCGGGCGTTCTGTGGGCCGCGCGCTGGCTCGGACACCCGCTTCACGAGCGCGTGACCGGGTCGGATGGCATCTACCGCGTGGCTGAACTGTGCGCGCAACGAGGATTCCGCTTGTTCTTGCTCGGTGCCGCGCCCGGCGTCGCGGAACGAGCGGCCGAGGTCCTCTCCTCTCGCTGGCCTGACCTGATGGTCAGTGGCACGCTCGCGGGGTCGCCCTCTTTGAAGGAGGAGGGCATCGCCGCTGCCGTGCGAGAGGCAGGTACAGACGTGCTGCTCGTCGCCTATCCCCACGCGCCGCAGGAAAAGTGGATCGCCCGCAATCAGGGTAGAACCGGCGCAGCGGTGGCGATGGGAGTGGGCGGGGCTTTCGACTTTGTGGTCGGCGTGCAAAGGCGAGCGCCACCGTGGATGCGGCGCGCGGGCCTGGAGTGGCTGTACCGGTTGATCCACGAGCCGCGGCGTTGGCGCCGCATGCTGGCCTTGCCTCACGCAGCCTGGCTGGTCTTTTGGCAGCGCTTCCGTCGGAGCGCGAGCGGAACGCGTGGACCCCATTCATAGGAGAACGACATGCCCCGCTTCGAGATCGACATCGACTACTTGACGGACCACCTGGTACGCCTGTTGCGCACCCCCAGCCCCACGGGGAACACCGGGGCAGCGGTTGTCCTGGCAGAGAGCGCGTTTGATGCATTGGGACTGCCGACCGAACAGACCAACAAGGGCGCTGTGCTGGCAACGCTGCAGGGGCGCTCTCGCTCGCGTCCGCGTGCCCTGTCTGGCCACGTGGACACGCTGGGAGCGATGGTCAAAGAGATCAAGGTGGATGGCCGTCTCAAGCTCACCGCGCTGGGCGGGTACCTGTGGCAGACGGTCGAGGGGGAGTACTGCACCGTTGAGACCGCCGATGGCCGGTGCTACACTGGGACGGTCCTGGCACACAAGACCGCTGTCCACACCTACGGACGGGATGAGCTGGCCAGCGTGAAACATACCGCAAACGATGTCGAGGTCCGCCTCGACGAGCGCACGGCCTCCGCTCAGGAGACGCGCGATCTGGGCATCGAGGTCGGTGACTTTGTCTCCTTTGACCCGCGGACCACGGTCACGGCCAGCGGGTTCGTCAAGTCACGCCACCTGGACGACAAGGCGGGGGTAGCGATCATGCTGGCCGCAGCCAAGGCACTGGTGGATGCGGATCTCGAACCGGCACAAACGACCACCTTTTACGTCAGTCCGTACGAGGAGGTGGGCCACGGGGCGGCATCTGGCATCCCTGAGGAGGTCAGGGAGCTGCTCGTCGTCGATATGGGTGCGTTGGGCGACGGGCAGAACAGCGACGAGTATACGGTGAGCATCTGTGCCAAGGACAGCTCGGGACCGTACGACCTGCACGTGCGCCGCAAGCTGGTTGCCCTGTGCCAGGAGCACGACATCCCGTACAAGGTGGATGTCTATCCGTACTACGGGTCTGACGGGAGCGCGGCCCTGCGAGCGGGGGCTGACCTGGTGGTGGGGTTGATCGGGCCGGGGGTGGACGCCTCGCACGCGTTCGAACGCACGCACCAGGACTCGCTTCTGCATACGGCACGCTTGGCAGTGACCTACCTGCTGGCAGACTGACCTGTCGTCGCGCGCGCCGGGCGCAACATCTGCCTCCCTGTTTCGCAAACAAACCGGAGCAGCGGCATCTGTATGTTCATAGGCACAGCGTAGCAGCGGCATCCCTATGTTCATACGCACAGCGTAGCGGCGGCATCCCTATGCCGCTGATCTTCTGGGAGGGCTATCGTGCCGGTACGTCTGCTCTTTCTGGATCGGGATGGGACACTCAACCGCACGCTCGGCCGCCGGCCGCCGAATGCGCCGGATGAGGTCGAACTGCTGCCCGGCGTGGAGGCCGTCCTCTCCCGGTATGTGTCCGACGGGTGGCGCCTGGTGATCGTCACCAACCAGGGCGGCGTCGGCGCCGGCTATCTCACCGAAGCGCAGGCCCACGCTGTGCAGCAGCGAGTGATCGACCTCCTGCCCGTTCCTGTCTCCGCATCCTACCTGTGTCCCCATATGCCGGGCGGTGCGGTACCCGAATACGCCATCGACTGTCCCAACCGGAAACCCCGGCCCGGCTTTGTCCTCAACGCACTGTGCGCATTTGAGGCGCGCCCCGGCGACTGCCTCTTGGTGGGCGACGCGATCACCGACAAGCAGGTGGCGGAGGCAGCGGGGGTGCCTTTCCGCTGGGCCGACCGTTTCTTTGGCCGGCCGATCGACCGCGGGCTGCACGCCCTGGACGGCTCGTGGGTGCAGGTGCGCCAGGTGGGGGAGTTGGACCCGCTCGGGGGACCTGCCGGCGCAGATAGAGACATGTGCCTTGTGGCGGAAAAGGATGGGGAGATCATCGGCCGGTTGTGCCTGCTGCGCGCCCAAGGTGCGGCGAACTGGACCCTGGACGTAGGTGATGCGCATCGTGGAACGGGGATCGAGGCGCTGCTGGCCCAAACCGCCCTGGAGTGGATAGGGGACCGACAGGAGCTGCGGCGATCGGTTGCGGACCTGCTGACCGGCCTTAGCAGCGAGGGTTAGCTATCTGTCCTTCAGAGCCAGCAGTTCGATGGCCGTCTGCCGGGTGCTGTCGCTCTCACCACCCAGCATCTGCGCCAGCTCTCGGATCCGTGCCTCCCCATCCAGAGCTTCGACCACCGTCTTGGTCCGTCCCTCGGAGACGGTCTTGCGCACGTGCAAATGGACGTCGGCATACCCGGCCAACTGGGGCAGGTGCGTGACACAGAACACCTGGCGTCCCGTGTCACCGTCGGCTCGGGAGAGGTTCCGGAGTTTGAGGCCCACGACGCCGCCGACGCGCCCGCCAATGCCCTGATCGATCTCGTCAAAGATCAGCGTGAGGATCTGATCCGCCCGCGAGAGGGCCGTCTTGAGGGCCAGCATCAGGCGTGAGGTTTCCCCACCAGATGCGACCTTGGCCATCGGTTTGAGCGGCTCTCCGATGTTGGGGGCAATCAAGAACGCGACCCGATCCAGGCCGCTCGCGTCGAATGCATACCGTCCCGGTGAGGCCTCGATGTCCTGGGGAGGTCGCTCGACGCGAGCGCCGTCCTCTTTTTCCGCCCAGGAGACATCTACGCCGAACCGGGCGCCTTCCATGCGAAGTTCATTCAGCTCCGCCTCCACCGCTGCAGCCAGGTGCGCGCCAGCTTCCCGCCGGTGTGCGGACAGGACGGCGCCCATCTCCCCGATCCGAATCAGCAGCGCCCCTTCCATCGTCTGCAGCTCGGCGATCCGCTCTTCGCTGTGCTCGATTCGTTCCAGCTCTGCCGCGGCCTGCTCGCCAAAGGCCAGCACATCCTCGATGCCATCCCCGTACTTGCGCTGCAGGCGCCGGATGAGGTTCAGCCGCTCCTCGACCCGGTTCAGGCGGCTGGGGTTGAACTCGATCTCACCCTGGTAGTCGCGCAGGGTCTGGATCAGGTCGTCAAGCTGATACTCCAGCGCTTGAGCGAGCTGGTACTGTGCTTCCATCTGCGGGTCGATGCGGGCCAGGCCGCTCAGCGCGCGCACGGCCTGCCCGAGCAGGTCGGCAGCGGTGCCCTGCTCTCCCCCCCCTTCGCTCAACAGGGACAGGGCCTCACTGCAGGCGTCCATCAGTTTCTCGGCGTTTGCCAGCCGGTTGCGCTCCTGGACCAGAGACTCGTCTTCTCCTGGCTGAAGGTGGGCAGCGCGGATCTCGTCTATCTGGTAGCGCAGCAGGTCCACTCGCCTGCTCAGCTCGCGCTCGCTGTTTGACAGGTCTGCCAGTTCGCGGCGCAGCTCGCGCAGGGCGTGCACCTGCTCTGAAAGGGCCGCTCGCTCGTCCTGCAGGCCGCCGTAGCGATCGAGAAAGTCCAGGTGCGCGCGTTCATAGAGCAGCGAGAGGTGCTCGCTCTGTCCGTGAATGTCCACCAGGCAGCGTCCGAGTGTCTCCACCGCGCTCAATCGGACCGCGCGCCCGTTCACCCGGCAGATATTGTGCCCGCTGCGACGGATCTCCCGGGCCAGGATCAAGACATTGGGGTCTTCGTTCTGCAGCGCATCCTGCTGCAACATGGGGTCTAGTGTGGCGCGTTCTCCAGGGGAGAGGTAAAAGATGCCCTCGACCGTTGCCTGTCGTGCGCCGGTGCGGATGACCGCGCTGTCCGCGCGCCCACCCAGCAGCAGGCTGACCGCGTCGATGATGATCGACTTGCCTGCTCCTGTCTCTCCAGTAAAGATGCTCAATCCAGAGGCGAAGCGGAGGTGAAGGTGCTCGATAATCGCAAAGTTGGTGATCGTCAGTTCAGCTAGCATCTTGACGTTCTGCTGCTCCTCGTTTGAGGTCCTAGCGCGGGCCCCTCAGCCGCAACACGCCGACAGCCGCGCTCGTCGCGGTAAAGGTGTGGATCCCGACCGCGATCAGCGCCGAGGGCGTGGCGAGCCAGACGACCAGCGCACCCAGGACCATGCACGCGCCGACCATCAACCACATCCACCGTCCGCGCCGCCTGCCGATGGCCCGGTGAACGATCGCCCCGATCAGCCCGCCGGCCAGCGGGCTGATGATCAGCGCAAACCACCAGCCGACCATCCCGGCCACGGCAGCGGCAGGGACGGCTAACAAGAGCGCGATCAATGCGGCGATCGGATAGTCGGACCAACGCACCGTGAAAAAGATGGACTGCTGTGCGCGGATGCATTCCGCGCATCGAAAGCCCACCGGCGTGCGTACGGCACACGAGGCACAGATCGGCGCGCCGCAGCGGTTGCAGCGCAGCGCGGTCTCGCGATGCTCGTGGTTGATACAGTACAGCGGCTCGCCCGCGGCGCTTGCCTCATCCCACTGCCGCCGCATCTCATCGCTGATGTCGAGCCGGACGCCCATCCATTCAGCTTTGGGGGGAGGCCCGTCTGCCTGTGCGGTGGGATCGGGCGCGGAGGCCGCGTCGGCTGCTGCTTCCGATGCGGCAGCGGCCTCCTCCTCCTCCGCTTCTTTCTGCAGGATCTCTTCCAGGGCGGATCTCGCCTCGACATTGCCCGGATCGAGAGCCGTGATGCGCTCCAGGCACCGCTTGCGATCCGCGGGCAGCTCGGTCACCTCGTACAGATCCAGCCAGATGTCCAGTCGATCGGGCGCTGCCGCCGCCGCTCGTCTCAAGTACCCCCGCGCGACCAGGCGGTTGTCCGCCGCCAGGGCTTGGCGTGCTTCGGCTACCCATTCATCCACTTGAGGCATCTGGTTTTCTGACCTTCCTGCGCTGCAGGCGCTCCATCAGGGTCTCGTAGACCTGCCGTCGATCGTAGAGACGAACAAACCGCGTCACGTGTGGGCTGGTCGTCAGCACGATCCGGTCGTCGACCCGCAGGTCCGCCACCGCGGTACCATCCACAACGACGATGCCATCCCCGGCAGATTCGACGAGCACGGTCACCGTTGCCCCCTCGGCCAACACGATCGTCCGGTCGAGGGAGAGGTGGGGACAGATAGGGACCAGGACCATGTTATGGAGTTCGGGAGGCAAGATCGGCCCTCCCGCGGAAAGCGCATAGGCGGTAGACCCTGTCGCGGAGGCCACGATCAGTCCATCGGCCACGTAGGTGGTCAGGTATCCCTGATCCACATAGGTCGCCAGTTGGACCATGTGCGAGATGCCCCCTCGGCCAACCACCACCTCGTTCAGCGCTTTCCAGGGATCGCCGATCGCGCCGTCGCGATGCAGTTGGCAGCTCAGCCGCGCCCGCTCCTCGAGCCAATACTGACCGCTGAAGACGCGATCGAGGCTCTGCTCCCATTCCCCATAGCGGACCTCGGTCAGAAAACCCAGGCGGCCCATGTGGATCCCCAGGATAGGGGTCCCACTTTCGGCCACGAGGTGTGCGGCTCGGAGCACAGTGCCGTCGCCGCCGAGGGTGATCAGCATGTCCAGGTCGGGAGGAAACGAGGTCGGTTCACTTTCCCATTGGGCAGTGCTGGACAGGACCTCGGCGCCGCGCTCGCAGAGCGCTTGCCGGATCAGCACAGCCAGTTCCTGGGTCTGTGGGTAGTGTGGGTTGCTGAGGACCCCGACTCTTTTCACGCTGAGAGGTGCTCCTTGAGCCAGGGGATCAGGTCCTCGATGGGCACGAGCTCCTGGGCGCGATCGGCCATATCGCGCACGACGGCCCGTGACTGGCGTAGCTCGTCCTCGCCGACAATCAGGGCGTAGCGAACGGCCTGCCTGCCCGCTTCGCGGAGCTGCGATCGCAGAGAGCGATCGCCAAAGGCGATCACCGCGGCGACGTCCGCAACGCGTAGATCGGACAGCATCTTGACGGCGGTGCTCTTGGCCTCGTCACCCAGGGGAGCGATCAGCACCTGGGGTCTCGGAAGCTCTGGCACCGGCACGTTCTGCGCTTTCATCGCCAGGATGATGCGCTCGATCCCCGAGCCAAAGCCGATGCCGGGCGTTGGCGGGCCGCCCAGGATCTCGGCCAGTCCGTCATATCGCCCACCTCCGCAGACAGCGGCTTGAGCGCCGATGTCCTCGGCCCAAACCTCAAAGACCGTCTTGGTATAGTAATCCATCCCGCGCACCAGGCGATGGTTGATCGCGAACGGGCGCTCCAGGGCGCGGAGATAGTGCTGCAGCCGGTCAAAGTGGGCCGCGCATTCGTCGCACAGGTAGTCTGCAAAGTGCGGGGCGCTGGCGATGACGGGCTGGCATCCGGTGCTCTTGCAGTCCAGCACGCGCAGCGGATTCCGCTCTATACGGCGTACGCAGTCCTCGCAGATTGCATCCTTGTGCTTTTGGTAGTGCGCTACCAACAGAGAGACGTACTGCGGGCGGCACTGGGGACAGCCGGTGGAGTTGATCTGGAAGCTCAGTCCTCCGAACCCCAGGTCGGCGTACAGATGTCGTGCGACCTCCATCACCTCGAGGTCCACAGCCGGGTCCATCTCCCCAAAGACTTCGATGTTGAACTGGGTGTGCTGCCTATATCGACCGGCCTGGGGGCGTTCGTAGCGAAAGATCGGCCCGATCGCGTACAGCTTGACAGGCTGAGGAAGGGTGTGCATCCCGCGCTGGATGTAGGCCCGGACGATCCCCGCTGTGAACTCGGGGCGCAGACAGATGTGCTCTCCCCCTTTGTCCTCAAAGCTGTACATCTCTTTGTCTACAATGTCTGTACCCTCGCCCACGCCACGGATGTACAGATCTGTGGCCTCAAACATCGGTACGCTGATCTGCTTGAATCCATACAAATGCGCGATGTGATGCGCGCGATCGGTGACGTGTCGCCAATAAGGCTGATCCTCAGGTAAAACGTCCAGCGTGCCGCGTGGAGCCGAGTAGGTAGGCATGGTCCTCCTGTCCTCTGTCCTCTTGTGATCGGACGGATAGCGGTCCGTCACGCGTATTATATCGCAAGTCAGGGCAGTTGTCTAGCCTGAGTAGCGCAAGCGGCCCGCTTGCGCAGCGAGTATGCGGTCTCGCCGGCAGCGCCCCGTCCTGGCCTGGACGGGACAGGGCAAGCGGCTTTGACAGTAGCGGGAGCGGCCCGCTTGCGCAGCGAGTATGCGGTCTCGCCGGCAGCGCCCCGTCCTGGCCTGGACGGGACAGGGCAAGCGGCTCGTCGTAGATCCTCGAAGGGGCTTGTGCGCACTGGCAGGGGGACTTGCTGCCCCGACAAAGGAGCTCCCAAAACGCCTGATACTCGCGCTGCAGTGCCCCAAAACGGAGCGGACCGGTAGAAAGGCTGCCGGTCCGTTGGTCCTCCTGGCGGGATCCCTCTCCCTGTGTCTCGCCGCTCGTCTGGCCTCTCGGGCCTTATGCGCTGGCGATCAGCCGGAATCCCTGGGCGATCTGCGTGGACATCCGCCCAATCGCTTGGGCAACAGCCGACCTGGGCTCTGCGATCAGCAACGGCTGGCCGGCGCGTATCATCTCCTTCATCCTGGGCTCGTGGGGGATGATCCCAAAGACCGGACGCCTCATCCCTTTCCGGATCTGCTCGATCGAGATGTCTGGCTTGGGCCGCACGTTGTTGACGACCAGCAGGATCTGTTGGTTGGGGTATTCGAGCGAACGCAGGGCCTGGATCAACTGCGCAACGGCCCGGAGCACGGGTGGCTCGGGTGTCGTCATCAGCAGGATCAGGTCGGCAGTGAGGAGCGCAGACTGAACGCGGGTGTCCGGCTCGCTGGACGTGTCCGTCAGAACCAGCGGGAACCTGGAGAGCAGGATGGAGAGAGCTTGTCTGCTGAGTACGGGAGGCACCTCGCTGTCAGGAGGCGGCCCGGGGAGGATGCGCACGCCCGATGGGTGGTTCACGAGGTGCTGGAGCAGCGTATCCCAGCTCAGGTCCTCGCCTGCGGCTCTCAAGTTGCCTCGCAACGACTCGGGGCCGAGACCAAAGGCCGGCAGCACACTGCCCTGAGTGGCGTGCAACTCAACGAGGGGCACCTTGGCGCGCAGCAACAGCGCAAAGGCCAGCGACAGGTTGACCGACAGCGTGGTCACGCCGACCCCGGGGCTTGGGCTAAAGCAGGCCACCAATCGGCCCCTGGATTTGGCCTCCGGCTCGGACTCTGCGGTCCGCCTCTGCCGGATGCCTGGCAGGGGCCTTGTGTGGAGGGAGACCTCTTCTCTCTCCAGCGCAAGGAGAGACTCGATCTCGTCGACAAGCTCGCCGGGCATCACAGGCTTGGAAAGGAAGCGGTCTGCTCCGGCTCTCATGGCCTCCTGTTCGTCCACGGGCTGTGTTCGCGCTGTCAGAAAGACGATCTTGATGTGGGCGGTTTGGGGGTTGGCACGCAGGCGGCGGCAGAGCTCGTACCCGTGTACGCCGGGCATCATGACATCCAGCACGGCCACGTCCGGTGGCTGCTTGATCGCCAGTGCGAGGCCCTGGCTGCCATCGCGGGCTACCATCACAGAGAAGCCTGCCTTTTGCAGAGCATAGTCGAACAGTCTGCCGATGTTCACATCATCATCTACGATCAACACGGTCTTCATCGCTCAAACTCCTCGCTCGACGGATGCCCGGGGACGGACTGCCGTCCCACAGGCGCACCGGTTGACTGCTCGCTCACCGGACAGGCGGTCGTGCCCCCGACTCTGGCTCGCGCCGCCCCGTGTTCTGTGGGCCAGGTCCTCCGCCCCAGCTTGGTTCTTCCCTCTCCAACCGCTCCAGCGTGTTCTCAGGCCGGCTCCTGATCCTCGCCAAGGCAGAACAGCTCGATGGACTGCTTGTTGACCAGAAGCACCTCGCCGCTGAAGCCAAAGTCTGGCCAGGCCGTCGCCCGAGCGGTAGCGTTCAGGATCGGAATGTGCGTGCCTGGTTCCCTTGTTAGATAGGATTCCATATCCAACGTGCGGCCCGCGAACCGGAATTCTCCCTCGATCTCAAAGGAGGGCAGAGCCAGCCATGCGTGGCGGCTTTGCTTGCCAAAGTAGCTGGTCGTCCTTCCGGCTTGTACAAAGCCCTCCTCGGTGGGTGCGACTGCAAAGAGCAGCCTGTCCTTGCTCAGCTCGGCTCGAGGGTAGGTTGCTACGATCTCGCCTGGGTTGCTGATCCGCGAGATGTAGACATTGACCAGTTCCAGGTAGGTGCGAAGCCGGTCGTTGAGGAGATCGCCCAGGTTCTGAGATCGGACGTCGAGGTAGCCGGAAATGCGGTACCCCCGGGTGAAGAAATCGACCACTGTCAGTCCTGCAACGCTGCGTCTGACCATCTGTGTCTCCTTTTGGGCCGCGCCTGTCACTCCTCCCAGTCGAGGTCCTCTTCCTCTGCAAAGCTGGACGTGGCCTTGGGATCGGTTGCCAGGGCATAGGCGGTGGGATATGCCTGATCGGCATAGTAGGACAGTGCTCCCAGGGCATCCGAGAACTCGCTGTAGTCCATGTTCTCGCGCGGCAGCTCGACAGCCAAGACCACATCGCCATCGGGATCGATGGAGAACTTGGCCATGTTGATCTCTTGGCACATCCGCAGCAAGTGCTGATACAATGTCCGCTCGCACTCGGGGTCTTCTGGGGCGCTGACAAACGGTATGATGGCGAAATACACCCAGCTCGGGGAGAGCGTGATATAGATCGGAAACGTGTCGATGACCTCTGAATCGAACCCGCTGAGAAAGTGGGTGTCATCCATCCGTTCGTAGGTCCACCCGTATTCCTTGAAATACGACTCGATCGTGTCCGCCGTAACGGCCATGCGCTGTCCCTCCTACCCCGTGTCCCAGTCGAGGTCCTGTTCTTGCTCAAAGAAAGAATGGACCTCGGGCATATGAGCCAGGGCGAAAACGCGTGCATAGTTATCGTCGGCATAGTAGGCCAACGCTCCCAAGGCATCCGAGAACTCACTGTAGTCCAGGGCTGCGCTCGGCAGTTCTACGGTCAGGATCACGTCGTTATCGCTGTCTATCGTGAACTTGGCCATGTTCATCTCGTGGTTTAGCTTGAGCAGGTGCTTGTAGAGCTTGCGCTCGCATTCTTCATCCTGAGACGCGACGACAAAGGGCGCGATCGAGAAATACACCCACTCGCCCGCAAGGCGCACCACGATGCGAAACGAGGATACGTCGCCGCGGAACCCGGTCCGAAAGTCAGTCTCGTCCACGCGTTCGTACATCCACCCATACTGCTCAAAGTATTCGGTAATTGTCTCTGTCGTAATGGCCACTTATGCCTCCTCGCGCGATAGATGTGTCCTCATCTGGGGGACCGGGGGCCGCTGATCGCTCTGATCGGGAAAAGGTTCTCTGCTCACAGAGATCTGCCCATCGGCAGCCGTCACATAGATCGAACGCACCTCCTGCCAATCGGTACGGTACATCCGCTTGGCCAACAACTCGAGGATCTCTCTCTGAATGACGCGTTCCAGGTGGCGGCATCCCTGACGAGGGTCATACCCCCGGTCGGCCACGTAGCGGACTACCTGGGGGTCAAAGGTAACATCGATTTGCTGGCGTGCAAACCGGTCATGTACAATGGTGTTCAGTTTCTGACGCGCGATCTGGAGAATGGCCTCGTCATCCAGTGGGTGAAAGACTACGACCTGGTCAACGCGTGACAGGAATTCAGCGGGCAGCTTGCGGCTCAACACGTCGATCACTGCGCCCTCGGCCACGTGCGCCTGCCGGTCTCCGTCGCCAAAGCCCATCCGCCGCCGGAACCAGAGCTCGCTCGCCAGGTTGCTGGTCATGATGATCGTCGCGTCTGCAAAGTGCGCGGTCCGGCCTTGGGCGTCGGTCAGGTGGCCATCGTCAAAGACCTGCAGGAACAGGTTGAGAACGTCAGGGTGGGCCTTTTCTATCTCGTCCAGCAGCACCACGCAGAACGGCTGGCTGCGCACGCGCTCTGTCAACTGCCCTCCCTCGTCGTATCCTACGTAGCCAGGCGGCGAGCCGATCAGCCGGGAGACGGTGAACTCGGCCGAGAACTCGGACATATCCAACCTGATCAGGCGATCCTCATCCCCGAACAGGAATTCGGTCAGCCCCTTTGCCAGCTCTGTCTTGCCTACCCCGGCCGGCCCCACGAACAGAAAGACGCCATCCGGACGCTTGGGGTCGAGATCGAGCCGGCGCTTTGTCAGCCGGATGAGGCTGGAAACGGCTTCGACTGCGCGATCCTGGCCGATGACCCGCTGGCACAGGATCTCTTCCATTCGCAGATAGCGCTCCATTTCTCCTTGGTCCAGCTTTTCCAGGGGAATGCCGGTCGTGTCGGAGAGCACGGAGAGGATGGTATCCACACCGAGCAGGGGGCGTTCCTCACCCTCAGCGGTAGAGCCCTCGCCGCTGGAGAGCATGGTGCGCGAAGCAGTGCGCTCCAGCAAATCGATCGCCTTGTCCGGAAAGTAGCGGTTCTTGAGGTAGCGCTTGGCCAGATCGTACGTCTCCCCGAGCACCGGGTCGGGAATGCTGACCCGAAAGTGCTCCTCGAAGCGTGGCTTGAGCACCCGCAGGATGTGGAGCACGGTCTCCTCGTCCGGTTCCTCGACACGGACAGGCTGGAACCGGCGCGCCAGCGCACCATCCTTCTCGATGTACTTGCGGTACTCGTGCGTGGTCGTGGACCCGATACAGACAATGTCTCCCCGGGCAAGTGCTGGCTTGAGGATCGTCGCCGCGTCCTGGAGGCCGTATGTCCCTCCCGCCCCCATCAACGCGTGCGCTTCGTCGATGAACAAGATGACGTCGCCGGCTGCGTGGACCTCGGTCACCAGCTTTTGCAGGCGCCTCTCGAATTCACCCACCTGGCTTGCCCCGGCGACCAGGGAACTGACGCTTAACTCGACCAGCCGCTTGTCTCGCAGCAGGGAGGGCACCTTTCCGGCCACGATCCGCTGTGCCAATCCTTCGGCGAGGGCGGTCTTGCCCACCCCAGGCTCGCCCACAAAGATCGGGTTCCTCTTCATCGTCCGGCAGAGGATCTCGATCGTAGTGGCGATCTCTCGCTCGCGCCCGACGATGGGATGGAGGCGGCCCTCCCTGGCCAAGTGGGTCAGGTCTCGACCGTACTGGTCCAACGTGGGGGTCGGCTTGTGCTCGGCTTGCGGCTCAGGAATGCTCGACGGCTCTGCGGGCGGCCCTGTGGCCCCAGGCTCTGGACCTTCGACCGCCGTGTCCGCTACCGGGATCTGCTGTGCTGGTGGTTCACCCCCCGGTGCTTTCAGGTCTTGGCCGAGCTGCTCGACATCGACATCCAATGCCTCCAGCAGCCGGCGCAGCTCCGGATCGCTGTCCAGGAGGGCGGTCAGCAGGTGTGCGGGCGCCACGGGCTTGCTGCCCGCCAGTGAGATGCCAAGCTGAAGCGCAGCCTTCAACTCGGTGGACACCGCCAACCGGGGGGGAGGCTGCGCGCTGGGCTTGAGGCTGTTCTGTATGCGCTCGCTGAGCTGATCCGTACTGACATTGTGGGGGCTTAAGAGCTCGGCCATCCAGCTCTTCTGCTGATGAAGCAGTCCCAACACAACGTGTCTGGTGTTCAGTTCAGCGGATTTCAGCCTCCTGGCTTCTTGCTTGGCGGCGTTAAAGCACTGTAGGGAGATCGGGGAAAGCCTTTCGAGCATGTTCGGCTCCACCAAATGATCTGTTGACTGACTGCTGGAGGTGGGCGGCGATGAGATCCTATTGCTGGGTGCTGGCACGCTCGCCCGCCGCGAGGGCCAGTTCCCTCTCGGCCTGTCGGGAGCGATCGTCCATTCCATTATACCTGAGTTTGGGCACGGGGGCAAGCGATCAAGCTGCGGTAGGGCGCGTTTCCTACACACCACCGTAGGGCGCGTTTCCTACACACCGCCGTAGGGTGCGTTTCCTACACACCGCCGTAGGGTGCGTTTCCTACACACCGCCGTAGGGTGCGTTTCCTACACACCGCCGTAGGGTGCGTT
>JADHXD010000092.1 GCA_016783145.1 Anaerolineae bacterium | reverse complement strand
GCACAACCCGACGACGGTGCACCTGCGCACGCTGGTGACGGAGCGGTTCAAGATCACGGTGTACCGGGATGCGGCGTATGGAGAGCTGTTCGACCTGGAGCGAGATCCGGAAGAGCTGCACAACGGCTGGGGCGACCCGGCGTACGCGGAGGTCAAGGGAGAGCTGCTGCTGCGCTTCGTGCAGGCCGAGATCCAGCGCGAGCCGACGCGCATGCCCCGCATCGCAGGGGCCTGACTGGCTGGTGCTTCCGGTGTGTGACTTTGGTCGTAGACAAATGGCCCCCTTGCCCCTATAATGGGTGAAGAGCAGAGAGAACGCCTAATCTGCAAGGGGATCGGGATATGAACAGCGATTTAGCCTATGTAGAGCGCATCCAGAAGCTTGTGAGTACGTGCCGCCCACCGCCGCCAGATGTGCCCTCGCTCTCTGTGCGGGAGTACCTCCGGCGAAGCGAACGGGAAGACTGGACCGTCATCGACAGTCGCTCTCGGCGCGAGCGAGGTGTATCCATTATTCCCGGCTCGATCAGTCGAGAGGCATTCGAGTCCCATGCGACGCAGCACGCGCGGCGTTCTCTTCTCGTGTACTGTACCGTGGGCTGTCGCAGCGCCACCTATACACAAGCACTACGCAGACAGGGATACGAGGCGTTCAATCTCTTGGGCGGCGTGTTGGCCTGGGCACTGGCCGGCAGGATGTTTGTGACTCTGGACGGTCGGCCTACCCGCGAGGTGGACGCACACGGCCGGTCGCGAAAGGCTTTCCCGACCGGGTACAGGCCAGTCCACTCGGGTTGGTTTTGGCGCTGGACGGCACAGTGGCAGAGAAGGCTGTTTGGGGCACAGTCGGGCCGCGAGCACGAGCCGAGAACCAAAGTCGATTGAGCGGCCGCGGCTGCAACGTGCGGTGCCTCCTTTTGGCTTGACAGGAAGTCCGTTTTGGCATATCATTTCTTATAGGGATCAGCGTCCATGTTCAAGGAGGAACATAGATGATGATGTGCAGTGAACCTGCCACCGTGCAAGTCGAGGGGCGAATGCGCGCCGGTGCGCGCCGCATGCCACGGGGGGAGGTTCATATTTTTGACAACTGGTGCAAGGGGTGTGGCTTGTGCATCGTGTTCTGCCCAGCGGACGTGCTTGTCCTGGGCGTTGACAGCCGCCCCAAGGCTATCTACCCCGAAAGATGCACCGCCTGTCGCTGGTGTGAGCTGCACTGTCCCGATTTTGCAATCTTTGTCGCCGACCTCGAGCCTGAGCAGGGTGCATCATGAGGCCACGGCTGATGCAGGGAAATGAGGCGTGCGCCGAAGGCGCGATTGCCGCCGGGTGCCGCTTCTTTGCCGGGTATCCGATCACGCCGGCCACAGAGATCGCCGAGATCATGGCCGCTCGCTTGCCCCAGGTCGGCGGCAAGTTCATCCAGATGGAGGACGAGATCGCCAGCATCGCGGCGGTCATCGGCGGTTCGGTGGGGGGAGCCAAGTCCATGACCGCCACCAGCGGTCCGGGGTTCTCCTTGATGCAGGAGAACATCGGCTATGCGGCGATGGCCGAGATCCCGTGCCTGATTGTCAACGTACAGCGCACTGGACCGAGCACCGGTCTACCCACCCAGCCCTCACAGGGCGATGTGATGCAGGCCAGGTGGGGGACGCACGGCGATCACCCGATCATCGTTCTCTGCCCATCCACTGTGCGCGAGGTCTATGATCTGACCGTGCGGGCCTTCAACCTGGCTGAGAGGTACCGCACGCCGGTGATCCTGCTGATGGATGCCATGATCGGCCACATGCGAGAGCAGGTCATGCTTCCTGGATCGGGCGAGTTGGAGATTTGGGATCGCGCCCCCACCGATGTGCCCCCCGAGTGGTACAAAGCCTACGAGAATGAACCGCACGATGTGCCTCCCCTTGCTCCATTTGGGACGGGCTACCGGTATCACATTACCGGGCTGCACCACGACGAGCACGGCTATCCCACACAGCGCCTGGACGAGATCCGCCCCTGGTTGAGGCGCGTCTTTGGCAAGATCGAGCGCGGCCTGAGCGAGATCCTGGACTATACAGTCGATCCCTACCTGGACAGAGCAGAAGTGGTTGTCATCGCCTATGGCGCCACGGCACGCGCCGCCCAGCGCGCCGTATTGCTGGCTCGAGCGCGAGGAGCCCGAGTCAGCTTGCTCGTGCTGAGGACACTCTGGCCCTTTCCGGAGGAAAGAGTTGAGAGTGCCGCGGAACGGCTGCATTGCGTTGTCGTGCCCGAGATGAACCTGGGGCAGTTGGTCCTCGAGGTTGAGCGCGTGGTTGGCAGGCGCAAGGTGGTGCGCATCAACCGTGCTGACGGGCAGATGATCGATCCGGAAGAGATCCTGGAAGCTATCGAGCGACGCGGCGAGCCGAGGGGGTATCGATGAGCTCACGCAGGCCGGTCCGGCACCCTGAGTCGCGCGTCCACGAGCAGTATCTACGACACAGTAAAAAGTTCCCAAACGTCTGGTGCGCCGGGTGCGGCACCGGCATCGTCCTCGGGGCGATCATCCGCGCCGTGGATGAGTTGGGGCTGGACAAGAACGAGGTGGCCATGATCTCGGGGATCGGCTGCAGCGGGCGCATGCCGGTGTACGTCGATTTCAACACCATGCACACCACGCACGGGAGAGCGTTGGCCTTTGCCACCGGCCTCAAGATGGTGCGCCCGTGGATGAAGGTCTTGGTGGTGATGGGAGATGGCGATGCCCTGGCCATTGGCGGCAACCACTTTATCCACGCCGCCCGGCGGAACATCGGCTTGACCTCGATCGTTATCAACAACCAGATCTATGGGATGACCGGAGGCCAGTACTCGCCCACCACGCCAGCAGGGTCGCTGGCGACCACGGCTCCCTATGGACATATCGAGCAGCCCTTCCCGATCACCGAGCTGGCAAAGGCGGCTGGGGCGGCCTACGTCGCCCGCAGCACGATCTACCACGTGCGCGAGCTGCAGCGCTTCATCGTCCAGGCCCTCTCCAAGGACGGGTTCTCGGTCGTCGAGGCGGTGAGCTACTGTCACACGACGTATGGCAAGCAGAACAAGCTGGGTCGGGCGACTGATATGATGGCGCACATTCGCGACCACTCGGTCACCCTCTCTCAGGCTGCCGATCTGGACGAGGACAAACGAAGCACTGCGATCATTCGCGGCGTGCTGGTCGATCGTGACATACCCGAGTATACCCGGCTGTATGACGAGGTGATCGCCCGCGCACAGGGTGGTGCCGGGGACGAGCAATGACCAGCCGGATCGAGGTCCGCCTGGCAGGGATGGGGGGACAGGGCATGATCCTGGCCGGGGTGATCCTGGCCGACGCCGCGATCCGGGACGGCAAGAACGCTGCCCAGACCCAGAGCTATGGCCCCGAGGCGCGCGGCGGTGCGAGCCGATCCGAGGTCGTGATCTCGAATGAAACCATCGACTACCCCGAGGTGATCCAGGCCGACATCCTGCTGTGCATGAGCCAGCAAGCATGCGACAAGTACTATAGCAGCCTCAAGGACAAGGGCTTGCTGATCGTGGATTCCGCGCACGTCCGACGCACGCCGACGACACGGGCCGTGCGAGCCGAGTTCACCTCGTGGGCAGTGGAGGAGACGGGGCGCGAGATCCCGGCCAGTGTGACCGCCCTGGGGTTTCTCGCCGGCCTGACCGGCCTGGTCTCGCGACCCGCGCTCGAGGAGGCCGTCCTGGACCGGACGCCCTCGGGGACCGGGGAGATGAACCTCAAAGCCCTGGCCCGCGGCTTTGCTGAAGCCGAGGCGTTGAAGAGAGGGTAGTGTCCCACGACTTGTACCAGTACTACATCTCCCACTTGCCGCAACGCCCGCCCCAGCGAGCCAGGATCTCTTCACCAACCCTTATCTGCACCACCTCGCACAGATTAGGGCATCCCTGGCACTCAAAGGAGGAGGTCTCGTACTTGATCTCGCTCATCTCCCACCCTCTGAAACGGGTGGGGGTTTTCCCGTTGTAGCTCATGTGCTCCTGGGCGAGGATCGCCGCGCCGATGGCTCCCATCACGTTGTAGTGCGGGGGCACGGTGACCGGCATGCCCAGTGCTTCCTCCAAGGCGCGCACCATGCCCACATTAGCCGCTACGCCGCCCTGAAAGACCACAGGCCCCAGGATCTCTTTGCCCAGGCACAGATTGTTGAGATAGTTCCGCGCCAGCGCCTGGCACAGGCCGTAGAGGATGTCCTCCACCCGGTGCCCCATCTGCTGCTTGTGGATCATGTCGCTCTCGGCAAAGACCGTGCACCGCCCGGCGATACGCACCGGAGTCTCTGAGTGCACCGCCAGGGCGCCAAACTCCTCGATGGGGATGTTCAGCCGGTAGGCCTGCTGGTCCAGAAAGGAGCCTGTGCCGGCAGCGCAGACGCTGTTCATCGCAAAGTCGGTCACGATCCCGTCGCGCAGCATGATCACCTTGGAGTCTTGTCCCCCGATCTCGATGATCGTCCGAACGTCGGGCACATAGTGCAGGGCTCCCACGGCGTGGGCGGTGATCTCGTTCTTGACCACGTCAGCTCCGGCCACGACACCGATCAGCTTCCGGGCGCTGCCGGTCGTAGCCACGCCGCGAACGCGCCACCCATTGCCCAACTGCTGGCTAATGCGGCGTACCCCGTTCTGTGTCACCTCGATGGGACGTCCCAGGGTGCGGGTGTAGAGGCTGGTGATCAGCGCGCCCTCGGCGTCGAGGGCGATCAGCTTGGTCGTCACCGAGCCGATGTCAAGGCCCAAGTAGGCATCCATTCTCTATTCTCCGTTCAAGTGATCAAGTGCTAGAGCGGCCAGGGGCGAGACGGCGATCACTCTGCCGTTGCGCGCAGCCCGTGAGAGGAGAGCGTCCGTCGCTGTTTTCTGCGCCGCAGCAGATCGACAAAGGCCTCCAGGCGGGTGATCATCCCCGCTCGTCCCATCTGTTCGTCACAGGTGACGGTCAGGATGGGGATGTCGATGTCTTTGCGCATGCTGGTAAAGATGTTCTGAGCGATGGTCTCGGGCATGCAGGTAAAGGGAGCCAGGTGCACCATACCGTCGTATCCGTTCCGGGCGTGCAAGACGGTCTCTCCGACGGACTCCCAGCCATCTCCGCCGACGTCGCGGTTCAGGTAGGGCACGGCCGCACGGTGTGCCTGATCGTGCTGGCTCATGCCCAGGGCGCTCAGAAAGAGCGTGAATCGTGTCCAGTCGCTGAGCATCACCGTGCGGTGGACCTGCACACCCAGGCGGCCCAGCTCGCGCTCGACGTCCATGTTGACAAAGGGCTCCAACAGGACATAGATCTCGCCGATGATCCCGACGCGCAGAGGCTCCATCTCGGTGTCCTGCCGGACCGCCGACAGCGCGCGCAGCGCATCTCTGCGGACGGCCCGTACCTGGGCCGCGCTGCCCGCGCCGTCGATGTCCTCGATGGCTGACCGCCACAGCCGGTCAGCCTGGCCCTTCTCCATTTCCCGGGCGCGGACCTCGTGCAGCGTTCGCTCCACATCGTCCAGGGCGTTCATTTTGGACAGGGTCAGACGCACGGCGGAGAGGACGGTAGAGAGGGGCGCGCCGGGAGAGAACACGCGCAGCGAGTCCGGCAGGTGCAAGATCCCGCGATGAAACATTCGGGTGGTGATCAGGCAAAAGTCGTAGCCCAGGTCGCGCAGGACGTGCTCCATCACGCGCATATAGTAACCCAGGCGGCAGATACGGTCGGCCTCGATCATCACCAACGTATCGGCTCCCATCTCCAGGGCCTCGATAAAGGTGCCCAGCATTACCTTGTACGGCAGGCAAACGAACTCGGGCGAGTAGGTGCAGCCTAAGGAGAGCGTGCGGCGACTGGGCGGCGGCGGGACGATCATCTCCGCCCCCAATCCCTCGAACAGCGCTCGCAGGGCGACGTGCAGAGTCCCCATGTGCGGCGCGCAGATCTTCATCTCCTCTGCCTCCTCTTGCGAAGGGTGATCATATCCACGAACGCCTCCAGGCGGGTGATCAGGCCGGCCTCGCCGGTGTGCTCGTCGATGACCAGGTTCATAAATGGGCGGCGCGCCTCCCGGGCCGCGCGTCGCACGACGTCCAGCAGGGTGCTGTCGGGGCCGCAGCCAAACGAGCCCACGGCAATGAGGCCGTCCACCCGTTCATCGCGCAGGTAGTGACCAGCCGCGCCGACGACCTCGTCCTCATAGGTCCAGTAGGGCTGCCCAGTGAGATCGAGGATCCCCTGGCGCAGCTCTTCGGGAGAAATCATCTCAGAGGTAACGATGCTGACCCCCAACTCGCGCAGCTTGGTCACCAGGTTGTGGGTGATGTAGGCATCGTACAGATTGTAGGGATGACCGATGAGGGCGAGCACGTGCTCGTCCTCTTCTCGGGGGGAATCTCCATCTCCCTCCCACCAGGCAATGGCCTCGGGGGGCGTCAGCCCGGTCTGCATCAGGAACAGGTAGTCCTGGTGCGCCTGCCAGGCCCGACCAGCGGCCTCCTTGACTCGGCGGGGATCGCGCGTGAAATGACTGCCCACCCGATAGATGGTCTGGTAGAACGTCCAGCGCACCCGGAGCGAGATCTCGGAAGAGGTGGGCGGGAGCCAGTCTTTGTCCTCGGACGACCTGCGGTCAAGGTCGATCTCCGGGTCCAGGAGCGAGGGAGCCTCGGGCAGCACGGCACGGACCAGGTCCGGCAATCCCAGGAACTTGGAGCAGCTCAGCACCTTCGGCTCCAGGCTGCGCACGGCAGGCACAAAGACGCGGTCTACCTGTCCGGCGAGCTGCAGGACGTGACCGCAGAATACCTTGACCGGCAGGCAGGTCTCGGCGACCAGGCGCTCGCTGCCCATAGCTAACGTGGTCCTGGTCGTCGGACTGGAGACCTGCACCGAGGCCCCCAACTCTTCGAAAAAGGTCTTCCACATAGGGTAGTACTGGTAGTAGAGCAGTGCCCTAGGAATGCCGATTCTCATCGCTCCGTCCCTCTAGTAGATAACACGCAGGGAAGCGACAAGTCACTCTGACGGCAAAACCCTTCACAAGGACCCGAAAACGTGGTATACTGAGGCAGGTGGACCTGTTGTCCAGAGAGTCTGTGGTTCAGAGGAGGGTGACGATGGCAAGCCAAGAGTCGCGCTACATCTATGGCATGCACGATCCAGACGGCGAGCAACCTGTGAGAGAGATGGGTACGCGCGGCTGGATCTTGTTTGTCGAGCGGATATTCGCCAATCCCCAAGAGGCCCATGGGCGAGACTATGGCCGGTGGGCCAACGATGATTTCGGGATCATCGCGCGGTTCCAGCACGACTGGTTCCCGGGGGGAACGATTCCCCGCCCGGACAAGTATGGCGCGTTTGCACAGCGCATCGGCAACTATGTCGAGCATAGCCAGGGATGCCACATCTGGATCATCGGCAACGAGACAAACCACGAGCAGGAACGCCCTCACGGACAGCTCATCACCCCCGGCATGTACGCCGAATGCTACGTCAAGTGCTGGCAGCAGATCCACAGCCGCCCGGGCCACGAGAACGACCAGGTGGTCACCGCCTCGGTCGGGCCGTGGAACAACACCACACCCTATCCGGGTAATGAGAGCGGAGACTGGGTCCAATACTTTGTGGATATGCTCCGGGAGATCCGTGACCGTGACTGCCCGGTGGACGCTATCGCCCTCCACACCTACACGCAGGACTATGACCGAGACCACCCAGAACGGGACTGGTCTCACCTGGTGACCAGTGAGGCGACGATGGATGCCCCGTTCGATCATCTGCACAAGCATTTCCGCACCTACCAGGACTATATGAACGCCATACCCAGAGAGTTGCAGCGTGTGCCCGTGTACATCACCGAGACCAACCGCAACGGCCCCTGGCACGACCACAACACGGGCTGGGTGCAAAAGGCGTACAAAGAGATCGACGACTGGAACCAGACGCCCGGCCACCAACAGATCCGCTGCCTGCTTCTCTATCGCTGGGAAGGCGACCAGTGGAAGATCAAGGGCAAAGGCAAAGTTCTCGACGACTGGCGGGAGGCCATGAGTCACAGGTACGTGTGGCGCACTGATGTGGAACCCCTGCTTCCCAAAGAGGTCGCCACGCCGGACATCGAGGATATCCTCTCAGAGCTCGCAACGCACCCGCACAAGACCTGGGAGACACGTTCCCTGGATCAGATCCGATACCTGGTCATCCATCACAGCGCTGTGAGTCCCACTGTGGGGCCGAGGCGGTTCGCACGCTACCACGTAGACAACCAGGACCTGCCGGGGATAAAGTATCACTATGTCATCGCCAAGCGCGGGCACATTTGGCAGACGAATGCCCTCACGGCCATCAGCTCCCACGCCGCGCCGGTGGACGAGGAGAGCGTGGGCATCTGCCTCTGCGGGAACCTGCTGCATGCTTCCCCCCTGCCGGAGCAGGTCGACAGCCTGGCTCACCTGTGCGCCTGGCTGCTCGGGGAACTGGGGCTTCCCTCCGCGGAGGAAGCGATCCGCGGTCGCAAAGAGTTCATCCTCGATGATCCCGGTGCGGATGAGTGGAGCAAGCGAGATCCGGGCGACGAATGGGACGCCGGGGCGCGCTGGCGGGACACGCTCCTCCAAGAGGTCGCCGGACTGCAGATCTAGGACTGATCCCGAAAGAAAAAAGAGGGGGTGAACGCGGGTAGAGTGCGATCACCCCCTCCTTCGTTCCACCTATCTGCGATGGGGCTCGTCTTTCACAAGCGAGCGCCATCCGGGCAGCACTCTAGCCTTTCACAGGCACCGGGCCGGAGAGCATCGCCACCATCAGCTTGATGCTGTTGAGCACGTCGTCGTAGCTCACCGTCTCGGACGGAGAGTGCACGTACCGGCAGGGTATGGACAAGCAGCCTGCCGCGATGCCGGCCTGCGTCGTCTGGATCGCTCGCGCGTCAGTGGTACCTCCTGCCAGGACCTCGAGCTGGTAGGGGATGGCGATCTTTATCGCGGTGTCGATCATCCACTCTTTCACCCACGGCGTAGCCAGCATCCCTCCGTCTTTGACCTTGATCGCCGGGCCCTTGTCCAGGGAAACCGCCATCTTGACCATTGGCTCCGGGGTGTCGCCCGACAGGGTGACGTCCACCGCGATCCCCACGTCTGGCTCGATCCCGAACGCACTGGTCGTCGCGCCGCGCAGCCCCACCTCTTCCTGCGTGCTGAACACAAAGTAGACATCGTGGGGGGAGGAAGCGAGCTCGCGCATCGTACCCACGAGCACTGCACACCCGATGCGGTCGTCCATCGCTTTGGAGGTCAGGTGCTTGCCGGTCTCTACCATCAGTCGCGCAAAGCAGCCCACGTCACCCAGGTTCACCGGGCAATCCTCGCGGCTTGTCGCGCCAACGTCCACGTACAGCTTGTCCATCGGCGGGACCTGGTCTCGCTTGTCCAGTTTTTCCATGCCGATCACGCCGACGACGCCGTTCTCGAACTGCACGCGGCCCATCACCTCGTACAACGGGCGCACACCGCCGATGGGGTCGATGCGCAGGAATCCCTTTTCGTCGATGTAGGAGACGATCACGCCGATCTCGTCCATGTGAGCGGAGAGCATAACCTTGACCCCACTGCCCTCTCCCTTTTTCACGGCGATCAGGTTGCCCAGGGTATCGACGCGGACCTCGTCCGCCAGGCCGGAGATCTCTTGCCGGATCAGTTCCCTGACCTGGTGTTCGGATCCAGATGGGCCGAAGGCCTCGACCAGCCTTTTGATGGTCTCTTTCATTGCTGCATATCCTCCTTGATCGATTCAGACGACATCGGGGGTGAGCCGCTGAAGCACAGACGTCATCAGTTTGACCGTGTTTTCGAAATCGCTCTTGCTGAGCATCGAGACAGGCGAATGGATGTACCGGCTGGGCACAGAGACGGGTACCGCAGGCACGCCAGTCCTTGCCAGGTGAATCGCGCCCGCGTCTGTTCCGCCGCTAACGCGTCGCTTGAACTGGTAGGGGATGCCTTCTGCCTGCGCGGTGTCCACGATCAGGCGTACCAGCCGTCGATCGGCGATGACCGACCGATCCATCATGCTGATCGCCGGCCCTTTGCCCACTTCCGTGGTCGGGGTAGTGTCCGTCTCCTTGGGTCCGTCATCACAGATCGTCCCCTCCAGGACAAAGGCGGCGTTGGGCATCACGCTGTAACCCGCCACGCGCGCGCCGCGCAGGCCGATCTCTTCCATCGTCGTGAAGACAGGGTAAAAGCTAAAGGGATAGGGACCGTTCTCGATCAGCGCGATCAGCACCGCGCACCCGACCCGATCGTCGAACGCCTTTCCCTTAACCAGCTCGCCCAATTCCTCGCACGCGATATCAAAGGCCGCGTATGCGCCCTTTTTGACCAGCGTTTCGGCCTCGGCCTTGGAGGTGGCGCCGATGTCGATGACCAACTGATCGCTGCTCATCACCCGCTCGCGCTCTTCGCGGGTGGTTAGGTGGACCGGCTTGATGGCGATCACGCCCGGTATTCTCTTCTCGCCGATGCGCACGACCTTGGCCGGGAGCACGCGGTCATCGATGCCCCCCACCTTGACAAAGTGCAGCATGCCGCTCTCATCGGCATGCGTGATCATAAAGCCCACTTCGTCCATATGCGCGGCGACCATGACCTTGAACTCAGGGTTGGCCGTTCCCTTTTGGAGGGCGATCACGTTGCCCAGGGCATCCACGTGGTACTCGTCTACCTTGTCCGCGATCGCGTCGACCACGATCTGCCGTACGTCATCCTCACAGCCCGATGGGCCAAACGCCTCCGACAATGCCTTGAGGTTCATGCCCCTTCTCCTTCCTCTTTGGTCCGGCGCGTCCAGGTCAGCTTGTCCATAAAGGTGTCGTCGAGCGTGGCGATAAAGTGTGCAAGCAGACGGCCCGTACGAATCAGGTCCCTTGTGCACAGCGTCTCGATGGGCGTGTGCATGTTGCGCAGTGGAACGCTCAGCAGCGCAGTGGGGATGCCCTCTCTCGTGATCTGCATCGCATTGGCATCGGTGCCCGTGCCTCTGGGTGCGACCTCGACCTGTACCGGGATCTCTAATTCGTCGGCGACGCGTTTGATCTCACCGAACAGGACCGGGTGGAGGTTAGGGCCAAAGGCCAGGGCCGGCCCCTTGTCGATGCCGATGGCTTCCGATTCGGGCACCCCAGGCTGCTTGCCGAACCCTACGTCGATGGCGATGCCAATGTCTGGGGCAATGCCGTAGGTGCTGGTGAGCGCGCCGCGCAATCCCACCTCTTCCTGCACCGTCGCTACGCCGTACACGTCCCACTGGTGGTGAAGCGTCTGGAGCGTGTCCAGGCAGATCGCGATCGCCACCACCGCTGCCCGGTCGTCGAACGCCTTGCCACTGACCAGGTTGTTCTGCAGCTCGATGAATGGGCGACGGATGGTGATCAGGTCACCCACGCGAACAACCTGTGCCAGGGTCTCCTGCGTCAGTCCCACGTCGATGAACATCTCATCCATCGGCACTGGCTTGGACCGCTCTTCGTCACTGACCACGTGTGGCGGGCGGCAGCCAATCACGCCCGGCAAGTCTCTTCTGCCGTGGACGACAACTTCCTGTCCCATCAGAGTGCGCACGTCAAAGCCGCCCACCTGTGTGAAGCGAATGAACCCCTTTTCAAGCACGGTGACGATCAGGCCAATCTCGTCCATGTGCCCGGCGAGCATCACGCGTCTCCTGGGTTCCGGCCCACTGCCACGCTTCAGGGCGATGAGGTTTCCCATCGTGTCCGTGCGCAGCTCGTCCGACATGGCGCCAAAGGCCTCTCGGACACACTCCCTCACCTCATCCTCGTAGCCGGAGACGCCGCTGGCCTCTGAGAGTGCTTTCAAGAAAGGAACGATCTCCACACTAGCCTCCAATCCCTTGATGAATTGCAGATGCTTACTGAGCCGCTACCTCAAACGGCACCCTGGTGACCTCGGTACCGTCTTCTCGTGCGGCAATGATGTAATGAGTTCCCAAGACCACATCCTCCGGTACCTGGTAGGAGAAACCGGCTATCTGGCCGATGTCGTCGGCATACCCGCTGTAGATCACTTCAGTCATCGAGTCCCAGAAAAAGAGATGCCGCTGGTAGGGCTCAAAGTTCTTGCCCGTCACCGTGAGCTCTGTGCCGGCAGGCCCGGAAGGGGGCGCTACGAAGAGGAGGGGCTGCGTTGTGCTGGTTGGCGTGACGGTGGCTGTCTCGGTAGCCGTTGCAGTGGCGGTTGGCGCTTCCGGCGTGTGCGTCGCCGTGGGTGTGACGGTGTCTGTGGCAGTAGGCACAACCGTGGCCGTGGCTGTACCCGTAGCGGTCGGTGTGGGCGTGACCGTGCTCGTCGCCGTCGCTGTGGCAGTTGGCGTCTCAGTCGGTTGAGGTTCTTGAGTCGCGGTAGCCGTCGCTGTTTGCGTCGCTGTCGGCGTTGGTGTCTCTGTCGGCAGAGGCTTTTCCGTCGGCGTCGGCTCCAGCGTCTCCGTAGCGGTAGGCAAGGGCGTCCCCGTCAGGGTGGGCACCAGGGTGAACGTCGCCCGCGGCAGAGCAGTGTGCGTTGGCGTCGGCGCAGGTCGAAGATCCTGTGTCAGCGCCCAGCCCCCGAGGCAGTAGCACGGGATCGTGGCTAAAATGATCGCCACGAGAATGCCATAGATGCTCCGTTGGCGAGGGAGCAAGCCCTCGTACCATGCCTGAAGTGCCTCAAACACTGCCCCGATCTCCGTCGGTAGTGCGCCAAAAAAAAGAACGCCGTGTTGGCATCTTGTGCGAGAAGAAGTCTCGGCGGAACACTGAACTGCCCGGGTTCGGGGCCAAGCTCCCTCGGGAAGCAGGTCTGCTCTCCTCCGCGAACGCTCGGGCCTGCTCATGGCATCAGCGCGCACGAGCGAATGGGCCTATCATAGCACCTTTCCCACAAGTTGTCAACCAAAGAGCGCTTGCGACGTGGTCATAGACCCTGATCGCTGCTGGCACGCCTTTGTAGCAGCGGCATGGAGATGCTGCCGCATCTTTGGGCTTGCTCGCTGAGGGAAAGGGGTATTTGATCTGTGCACTGGTGATGGTGTATAATCAGGCACGAGCGGTAAGAAAAGAGCTGCTTTGCCTGTCAGTAGGGTAGGGCATCTGGACATCGAACGGAGGAAGAAATGACGACTGTCGCGGCTAGGCGACGGAAGCTTGATCTGGGCATGCACGAGGGATGGTCTTCTTTTGTCTTCCTGGCGTTTGCGCTGATCATGGTCACCTGGTCGATCAACGAGGCGGGATATGACGAATCACTGAAACACCTGGCCTTTGTGACCATGGGAGCGATCCTCGCCGGGCTGTTCCTAGTCAAGAGCCGCTTCCCCTGGTTCTTGACACACACCCTCAGCCTGATGTACGGCGTATCCTGGATTGCCTTTGTGGTCAGCTACCAGCTTCCCCCGACGTTCAGCGCACGAGATCGGTTGATAGAGCTGGGATACCGGGTTGGTCTGTGGTTCCAGCAGACCGTGCTTGGCGGCAAAGTAGGGACCGATCCCTTGATGTTCGCCGTGGTCATGTCGGTTCTGTTCTGGTTGATCACCTACATCGCCCTGTGGTTCTCTTTTCGTGCTCACAGCCTGTGGGTCGCGCTGTTGCCGAGCGGCGTCGTCCTGCTTTTCAACCTCTACTATGGCCCGGACAAGATTGGCTTTGTGCTTGTTCCCTACCTCCTGTTTACCTTTCTCTTTATCGTGCGCTACAACCTCTACGCTCAGGAAACGGGGTGGCGGCGTCGGCGCGTTCGGTATGACACGGACATCGTCTACAATTTCCTACGCTACGGGGCGATCCTGTCCTTCCTGACGATCACCGTGGCCTGGATCCTTCCCGCTGCGGCGAGGAGCGAGCAGGCCGAGATGTTTTTCTCGCGGTTCAGCGAGCCGTGGGAGAGGGTGAAGGATGAGTGGATCCGTCTCTTTTCCACCCTGCAGTCCGAGCGAACTGAGCCCGGCTTTGGCACCTTTAGCGGCGCCCTCGGCCTGGGAGGGCCGGTCAACCTGGGAAACGTGACCTTGATGGACGTCCAGGCTCCATCCGGTCGCTACTGGCGGGCAATGGTCTACGATGAGTACACCGGCAGCGGGTGGGTCAGCAACGCCCTGGACGCCGTGTACCTCGATGAAGGCGAGTTGCCAGGTGAGATGGTTCCCCATGAAGCCCGTCGGACGATCACGCAGACGTTCACGCTGTACATGCCGGGGACGATACAGATGTATGCGTTGAGCCAGCCGGAGCAGTTCAGCCTGCCAGTCAAGGGCACCGTGTTCCGCGCTCAGTCCCCTCAGGGCACGCAGCAGATCGAGTCCCTTGTAGGGGTGGATAGCCGGTACAAGCTCAAGAGCGGCGCATCGTACATGGTGGTCTCGAGCATCGCCTCGGCCTCTGAGGACGCGATGCGCCAGGCTGGGGAAGGCTATCCAGTGTGGACGGAGCGCTATCTCCAGCTTCCGGATGACCTTCCGCAGCGTGTTCGGGATCTGGCTCAAGAGATCACCGCCGAGTATGACAATGCGTTCGACAAGTCCGAGGCACTGCAGAACTACCTGCGCGAGTACCCCTACAACGAGCAAATCGAGATGCCTCCCGAGGGGATCGATCGGGTTGACTACTTTCTCTTTGATATGAAGGAAGGGTACTGCAATTACTATGCCTCGGCGATGGCGGTGATGGCCCGGTCGGTTGGGATCCCTGCTCGCGTGGCGGCGGGCTATGCCCGTGGAGAGTGGGAAAGAGACGCTCAGGCCTTCCGCGTAAGGCAGCACGATTCCCACGCGTGGGTAGAGGTCTATCTGCCCCGGTTCGGGTGGATCGAGTTCGAACCGACGGCCAATGAGCCGCTGATCGTTCGCCCTCGCATCGCTGGGGGACCGGGTTCGGACATGGGAGACGTGCCCAGCAACCGTTCCTGGGAAGACTACCTGGACGAGGACCAGTACCTGAACGAGCGCGGCATGTTCGATGCCGAGCAGTTTGAGCTGCTCTTGGCCGAGCAGAGACGGCAGGCACAGATACGCACGTGGTCGCGCGTCGGCGCGGTGTTGGGAGTCAGCTTTGTCGTCATCCTGATCGCCTGGTGGTTGGGACGCAGGCAGATGGATGAAGACAGGCCGGCGCGCACCTACTATGAGCGCATGGTACGTCAAGGAAACTGGTGGGGATGCGAGATGGAGTCATACCACACTCCCTACGAGTATGCGGCCAAGCTGTCCGCTTTGCTCCGTCACCCCGACGGCGAGCGGCTGATCAAGCGTATCGCGGATGCCTATGTGGGAGAGCGGTACGGTCAAAAGAACCCTGCCCGCCACCAGCCCGATTTCGCGTGGCGCGATCTGCGCCCCCTGCTCACTCGATGGGGAATCCGGCAGAGTTGGCGCAGGCTCTTGAGGCGGGCCTGATCGGACCGCAAGCTCGACCTGGAAGCACAAAGCGGGGTCACGGAGACGCTCTCCGTGACCCCGCTTTGTATGCCATCCGTCACGTTTTGTCTTGGCCGATGAATTGGTTGTACCGATCGGGCCTGAGTGTGGCGATCAAGGGGAGCTCGCGGTAGAACTCGTCCAGGTCCAGCCCATACCCAAAGACATACTTGTCCGGGATGGAAAACCCCAGGTAGTCCACCGCGATGGGGACCTGACGCCGAGAGGGCTTGTCCAGCAGGCAGCAGACGCGCAGGGATGCCGGATCGCGGGCTTTGAGCAACCTCAGGATATAGTCCAGTGTGTGCCCGGTGTCAATGATGTCCTCGACGATCAGCACGTTCCGGTTTCGGATGTCTGTGCTGAGGTCCATCAGTATCCGCACGATCCCATCCGATTGGCGAACGCCGGTGCCATAGCTAGAGATGGCCATAAAGTCAATGCCGTGAGGGATGGTGATCTTGCGCATCAGGTCGGTCAGAAACATCACGCCGCCCTTGAGCACGCAGATCAGGAGGAGGTCCTTGCCCGCGTAATCGTGTGAGATCCGGGTGCCCAGGTCAGTGATGCGGGATTGCAGAGCCTCTGGGGAAATCAGTATCTCGTCAACGTACTCTTGCCAGTCCATGTCCAGCCTTTCGGACGTACAGCGTGCGCTTTGGTATCTCTGAGTGCTGCGCTGGTCCTCACGGAGGTGGACCTGCTACGTGGCGGGTCTGCCAGGCACCTGATGGCAATGCCGGCAGCGGGCTTCATAGACCTCGCTGGCGCCGACCAGGATCACCGGGTCGCTGTAGGCTGCTGGCTCCCCGTCGATCAGGCGCTGCGTGCGGCTGGCCGGTTGGCCGCAGACGATGCAGATCGCCTGCAGCTTGTCCACTTGTTCTGCCTCGGCCATCAGCAGGGGCATCGGGCCGAAGGGCTCGCCACGAAAGTCCATATCCAGACCGGCCGCGATCACTCGCAGGCCTCGGTAGGCCAGTGTGCTGCACACCTGGGCGATCTGCCAGCCAAAGAACTGTACCTCGTCGACGGCCACAACGGTCGTGTCGGGTTCGACGACGTCCAGGATGATCTTGGCTTCCGAAACCGGCGTAGCCTCGACGTACAGCCCATTGTGTGAGGTGATGTTCTCGACGCTGTATCGGTCGTCAATGACCGGTTTGAACACCTGGACCTTTTGCTTGGCGATCTGCGCGCGGCGCACACGGCGGATCAGCTCTTCCGTCTTGCCGCTGAACATGCTGCCGCAGATGACTTCTACCCCGCCGGCGGGTTTGGAGCGATACACGGTGCCTCCTACCAAACAAAGGCAGATCGGATCTGCCTTTGTACTGTGCGTCTCAGCCTGACGACTTGCCTCAATCCCGCCCTGAGGGATCGGAGATCTAGTTCTCTTGATCTGTAGCTTCCGAAGCGTCCTCGCCTTGTGCACTCTGGGCCTGTCTCAGCCGTCGATAGAACCGGTCAACCCGACCTTCAGAGTCCACGATCCGCTGCTCTCCGGTAAAGAACGGATGGCAAGCCGAACACACGTCGGTACGAACCTCCTGAACCGTAGAGCCGGTGACCCACGTGTTGCCACATGCGCAGCGCACCACGGCTTCCGGGTAGTACTTGGGATGAATACCGTCTTTCATGTTTCCTAGTCCTTCTCAGGATATACGCTCACCTGCTTGCGCCCTCTGGATGCATACTCGAACTTGACATAGCCTTCCGTGGTTGCGAAAATGGTGAAATCTCTCCCCATCCCCACGTTTTTCCCTGGATGGATCTTGGTGCCGCACTGCCGGATCAGGATATTGCCCGGGATCACGAACTCTCCACCGAACTTTTTTACCCCGCGGCGTTGGGAATTGCTGTCACGTCCATTTCGGCCTGCACCACTGCTTTTCTTGTGAGCCATCGTTGCACTCCCTTATGCTCTGATCTCGTCAACATGCAGCCGGGTGTATTGCTGCCGATGTCCTTTGCGACGTCGATATCGCTTGCCGGTATACTTGAAGATGCGGATCTTTTTGCCCTTGACCTGGTCGGTCACCGTGGCGACAACCGATGCCCCCTCGATCACTGGGCTTCCCACTCGAATATCCCCACCGTCCACGATCATGAATACCTGATCCAGCTTGACCTGTTCGCCGACCTGCTGGGGGAGTAATTCCACGTCCAACGTCTGCCCGGCGCTCACTTTATGCTGTTTGCCACCTGTCTCCACAATTGCGTACACGATACTTTCCTCCTGGACAGCTCCTTCAGGTCTCGGCAAACAAAATCCCCCTCTCTGGCGTTCGGCTTGGAGCCAGACAGCCAACGAAACGCTTGGGTCTTGCTCCCGAGGGGGGCTGTTGCCATCGAACGGTTATTATACATGGTCTGTGATATCTTGTCAAATGCATAAGCTCACTCTACAATTGACAGGAGCGGCGTTCTGATGTAATATATAAGCGGTCCTTTATTAAATGACGACTTATGCTTTCACAGTGGAGATGGAATGAGTCACGCAAATCCGTTGGATCAGGATCGCGCACAAGAGCTTGTGGAAGCCCGTGAGCTCCGGGCAACCCTGAGGGTTGTGGGAGACCTGGTCCGACTGCAGATCCTGCGGCGGCTGGCGCAGAATGAGGAGATGGGCGTCACCGAGCTGGCATATGCGCTGCGTGTGAGCCAGCCCTTGCTCTCCTGGCACCTGGGTGTGCTCAAGCGTGTCGGGCTGGTCAATGTGCGCCGAGAGGGGCGGTTGGTCTGGTACGCGCTAAGCCGCCAGGCGCTGCGCTCGTTCCATCAGCGTCTCGACGAGTGGCTTGGGGAGCGGAGTGAAGAACAGGAGTAAATGAACGATGCTTAGAAACGTAGACGAGTCGGCGAATCGATTGCGTCAACCCATCAGGAAAAGCCTGACAGACCTGGCCCACGAAGGGGTGGCGATTTTCTTTGCTCCTCTGGTCAAGGTTCTTCAGCGCTTGAACATATCCCCCAATGCGATCACTGTCCTGGGGTTCGGGCTCAGCCTGGTAGCCGGGGCATTTCTGGCCCTAGGGTATTGGCGCGTCGCTATCGCGGCGATCGTTATCTCTGGCATGCTGGATGGGGTAGATGGACTGCTGGCCCGCCAGACAAACCAGACCACTCCCTTTGGTGCCTTCCTTGACTCGGTACTGGATCGATGGTCCGACAGTGCTTTCTTCCTGGGCTTGCTGATCTGGTACTCTCAGGCAGGTATGTCACAGCAAAGCGTTCTTGCTGGAGCTGCACTTGCGTCTTCGCTGCTTGTCAGCTATACTAGGGCTCGCGCCGAAGGGATCGGGGCAAAGTGCAGCCGCGGCCTCTTCACCCGCCTTGAGCGGTTCATCGCCCTTGTGGCCGGCCTCGTTCTGAAGCAGATGACCGTTGCCCTGTGGGCTATCGCCGTCCTGTCTACCCTTACCGCCCTGCAGCGCATCTATTACACGTGGAAGCACGTCAAGACCGTGGGTTCGGCGGATGGAGGCGGCGGTTTCTGACCAGGATCTGGTCAGGTGGGCCAGCGCGGGCTCTCCACGTGTGTGGCTTTCCACTTTAAGAAACTAGAAAGGGTCGGCACTCATGAATCCCATCGCTTTCCAGATCGGGCCTATCGCTGTTCACTGGTACGGTATCCTGATCGTGACCGGCATCCTGGCCGCGGCCTATCTATCCACCTATACGGCCAAGCTGTGGGCGGAGGACCCGCAGTTGGTGTGGGATGCGCTGGTGTGGTGTGTGTTCCTCGGCGTCATCGGGGCGCGCTTGTATCACGTGGTCACCGGACAGCCGAGCACAGGGGTCGATCTCCAGTACTACCTGCAGCACCCCCTCAAGATCTTTGCGACGTGGGAGGGAGGGCTGGGCATCTATGGGGCCGTTGCTGGCGGCGCCCTGGGCCTGTTCATCGTGATCCGCCGTGCCAAGCGAGACATCTGGCGCTGGATGGATATCACGGTGCCCGGATTGGTCCTGGCTCAGGCCATTGGACGCTGGGGGAACTTTATCAACCAGGAGCTATACGGTCAGCCGACGGATCTACCGTGGGGCCTATACATCCCGCCCAGCCACCGCCTGCCTGGATACGATATCTATGAGCGCTTTCACCCGATCTTCTTTTACGAGTCGATGTGGAACCTGGCGACGTGCCTCGTGCTGGTGTACCTGACCTGGCGCTACCGCGATCGCCTGGTCTCCGGGATCATCACCTGTATCTATTTCATTGCCTATTCGACGATCCGGTTCCTGCTTGAGTTCATTCGCCTGGATAGCCCGGCGGTGGGGGAAGGCATGATCACGATCGCCCAGATCGTGGCCCTGGTCCTCATCGTGGCCTTTCTGGCACTGATGATTTGGCGGTTCAGAGTCGGTCAGAAACCTCAGGCAGCCTCTGCCTCCGCCGGAGAAGACGAGGGCGTTCAGGTTGAGGAGACGCAAGGGAGCGAGAGCACAGGGGCAGAGGAAGAGGCGACCGACCAGGTGCCGAGCGATGAGAGCACTCTACCTGCGGAAGCGCCCGCAGAGGACGTGGCTTTCGAGGCGCAAGAAGACGCCGGCGAGGAGAAAGAGGAGGCCTGACTCTCAGCAGATGCGAGCCTGGCACGTTGTGGACACGCCCACGTGAAGCCGTCTTTGGACTTGCTCCACGTGGGCGTGTCTGATCTCGCGCTCCGTCACGCTGCCTGATCGCTCACCATGCGGAAGCGATCAGAGGTTACTCTGGCAAGCCGCTCAGACCGCTCGCCGCTGGCGACCAGCCAGGGCGAACCTGCAGGGCGCGGCCGTACTCGGCCCGGGCTTTGGCCGCGTCTCCCAGGGCGATGTACGCCTCGGCGCGCAGGAGATAGATCTGCTCCTGGCTCGTCCCACCGTCCGCTGCTGCTTGCGTGAGGGTGAGCAGACGGTCATA
>JADHXD010000091.1 GCA_016783145.1 Anaerolineae bacterium | reverse complement strand
TACCGGAGACGAACTCATCGGGCGAGTGGGCATGGAGGCTTGGGGAGAGCCCTACCTGGCGGGGCAGCGGGGCGGAGTGCTGACGATCATCACCCCGGAGGGGCAGGTGATGGCTACGCTGGCGCGCCGCGAAGCCGTCCCCGCGCGCAGCATCTACCTGACCTACGAGCGCGACTTTCAGGGCAAAGTCGAGGAGCTGCTCGGCGAGCGCAAGGGGGCCGTCGTCGTGATGGACGTGAACGACGGGCGCGTCCTGGCCCTGGCGACGTGGCCCCGGTTTGACCCCAACCGTTTCGCCGAGGGGATCAACGCCGCAGCCTGGTCTGCCCTGACCAACGATCCGGCCAGACCGCTGGTCAACCGGGCCATTCAGGGGCAGTACCCTCCCGGCTCGTCGTTCAAACCGGTGAGCATGGGCACGGTCATCGAGCGCGGCGGCGTCGACCCGTCCCAGACGTACGAGTGTCCGGGCGTGTGGAACAAGCTGGGCTGGGACATGACCTGCTGGCTCAAGAGCGGGCATGGCACCATCGACCTGGTGTCCGCGCTCACCGCCTCGTGCGATATCACCTTCTACCAGGTCGGCTACGATCTGAGCTTTGTCGATCGCGACGCGCTGCCCAGCTATGCGCGCGCCTTTGGGCTGGGCGCGCTGACCGGGATCGGCAAGACGAGCTACGGGGACCTGGACCCGCTGGGAGAAGCGCCGGGTATCGTTCCCGACGATGCCTGGAAGAGGGCGACCTACGGAGAGGGATGGGCCACGGGCGACAACGTCAACCTGGCGATCGGGCAGGGCTTTCTGCTGGTGACCCCCCTGCAGATGTGCCGCACGTTCGCCGCCATCGCCAACGGCGGCACGCTGTACCGGCCTCAGCTCGTGTGGAAGATCACCGGTGTCGACGCAGAACCCGAGATGGCCTTCAAGCCGGAGCGAATGGCGCGGCTGCCGGTCACTCCGGACACGCTGGAGGCGATCCAGCGCGGTTTGCTGGGCGTGACCACTGATCCACGGGGCACGGCCCCTCACCGCTTTGTAGGCTTTCCGTACTCTGTCGCCGGCAAGACCGGTACCGCAGAGAACCCGGAGGAACTGCCACACTCCTGGTTTGTCGGTTACTTGCCCGCCGATGAGCCCGAGATCGCCATCGCCGTGATGATCGAGAACGTGGGCGAGGGATCCAGTCACGCCGCGCCGCTCTTTCGCCAGGTCGCTGCCGCCTACTATGGCCTGGAAGAGGGGACGCCCAAGGTAGAGGGCCAGGGAGACTGAGGGTATGGGCAAGTCCGATCAGGGTGTCCAGGCCAGCGCAGGACGGTACACCGTCATTCCCCGTGTGCTGGTCTTTGTGTTCAGCGAGGGGCAGGATGGGGACGACGTGCTGCTGCTCAAGGGCGCGCCCACAAAGCGCATCTGGGCGAACCGCTACAACGGTGTGGGCGGGCACGTCGAGGCCAGCGAGGATGTCTACACCGCGGCCCGGCGCGAGACGCGGGAGGAAACCGGCCTGGAGGTGCGCGATCTGGCGCTCAGGGGCACGATCAACATCGACACCGGTCAAGCGACCGGCATCTGGCTCACTGTCTTTGCCGCGCGCAGCGACGAGCGCGAGACCCGGCCCTCAGCGGAAGGAACGCTGGAGTGGGTGCCCCTGGCTTGCCTGGGCGAGTACGACCTGGTGGAGGACCTCCCTGTACTGCTGGAGCGCATCGCCGGGATGGACGACGGTGCCCCTCCCTTATCCGCTCGCTACGCCTACGATGCCGCCGACCAACTGTGCATCACCTTTGCCGAGAGGTGATGCGCGCAGAGCCGCCACGTAGGGCGGCATTCTTTGCCGCCTCAGGCTACGCCTACGATGCCGACGACCAACTGTGCATCACCTCTGCCGAGAGGTCCTGAGCGCACCGCTGCCACGTAGGGCGGCATTCTTTGCCGCCTCAGGCTGCGCTTACGATGCCGCCGACCAACTGTGCATCACCTCTGCCGAGAGGTGCTGAGCGCACCGCTGCCACGTAGGGCGGCATTCTTTGCCGCCTCAGGCTACGCCTACGATGCCGACGACCAACTGTGCATCACCTCTGCCGAGAGGTCCTGAGCGCACCGCTGCCACGTAGGGCGGCATTCTTTGCCGCCTCAGGCCTACGCCTACGATGCCGCCGACCAACTGTGCATCACCTCTGCCGAGAGGTGCTGAGCGCAGGAACTCCAACCTTCCCTCGTCTGCGCGCTGTACCTGTCCGTATCTTCTCAAGACGTAGGGGCGTACCCTTGCCCTGTGCCAGGATGGTATGGTCGCTCCCTTGGGCCTTGGCCGCGGGATCCTCCTCCTCACTGCCCTCCCCCCTGTTCCTGCGCAGCGCCCCGTGCCGACGCGGGACGGTCTTCCGTCGGCACGAGCGAGCTACTCTATCTCGTAGCGACGGTCCTCCGTCGGAACGGGTGGGCGCGCGGGCCTGCTGGTTCCCTGGTCCATCTGACGCCCCCGTGCCGACGCGGGACGGTCTTCCGTCGGTACGGGCGGGAGCACGAGCGAGCTTCTCTACCGGCGCGCAAAGGGCAGGTACACCTTGAACCCCTCGATGACCTGCACGGTGACACTGGCACTGCTCTGGTGGCCCTCGCTGTCCTCGGCGGTGAGGGTGAGCGTGTGCTCCCCTTCTGAGAGCATCGTGCCCTGGAGCATCGTGCCCGTTCCCAGCGAGCCGTCGATGTTCGAACTCCACGTCAGCGACGTGTCCGGCAGCTCGCCTTCTTCCGGGTCGTAGGCGTAGCCGATCAGGTAGTTCGTATAGATCATCGTGCTCCCGTCTGCCGGGTGCTCGATGCCCACGATAGGCGCGTGGTCCTCCACGGTGAACGCGCCGTCCGACTCGTCTCCCGTGGTGTGGAATCCGTCGCTGGCCTCGACCCGTATCCGCGCGCTTGAGGAGCCGGGCAGGAGGGACAGGTCGAGCGCATAGCTGGTCGTCCCGGTGACGTTGGCTGCCACGAGCTGCCAAGTGACCCCGTCGTCGGCGCTGTACGAGATGTTAAAGGCCAGCGGGTCGCCGTCGTCGTCGTTTGCGCTCCACTGCACGGTGGCGCTGTCGCTCACGGATTCCCCGCCGTTTGGGGTCACGACGGTCACCGTCGGGGCGTTCTCGCTGACTGCCACCGCGCCCAGATCGACCGCTCCCTTGCGCAAGGCCACGCTCGCCGTGCCCGTCTCCAGGGGCAGGGCCACGGTGAATCCGGCGACGTCGGAGGCGCTAAAGGCCTCAGGGACGTAGAAATCGAGGTCAAAGCAGTGGCTGGACAGGGCGCCTCCCTCCGCGTTTCGCAGCTCCAGGCAGTACGCCGTGCCCTCCGGAGGGTTAGGCGGCTCCTCGTCCATCGTCAGTTGCCAGAAGGGCTGGAAGGAGACCTGCCCGCCCCGGTCCACGAGACCGCTGGCGATCAGGTAGGTCTGCCCCGCGCGGTGCGCGGCCTGGAGCGACTGGGCCTGGGGCACGCCGTTCGCCAGGTAGAGCATAGAGTAGTGCAGCGGCGAGAGCCACTGGTCGGGCTCCCGGTAGGCCATCAGGTCATAGGTTCGCTTGGAGACGACCTTGTTTCCCGGGTTGGCCGAACGCGGGTTGTAGCCATATTCCTGGATGGTGGCGTCTCGGTAGATGCCATCCCAGTACGTCTCCTCTCTGACGTATGGGGTCCCAGGGGGCCTTGAATCAGGCGTGTTGGCGTGCAGCAGGCCCAGGTTATGCCCGATCTCGTGGGCCATAACGTGCTTGGAGGTCCAGCAGTAGCTCGACAGCCCCAACCCCGGACGCTGGGTCTCTGTGTACCAGCGCGGGTCAGAGAGGGCATAGCTGGTATAGTACTTGGCCGGGCTGCCGGGGACTAGGCCGACGATCTGGTCAAAGCCCTGCAGGGGAGGGTGGTTGGCGTTCCAGAACAGGATGCGAAAGTTGAGGGTGCCGAGCAAGAGCTGCGCGTTCGCCATCTCAGTCTGTGTGGGCGCGCCGCTCATCTGCAGCGTCCAGGGCATGGCCGAGAACAGCTTATAGTCGATCTTGGGATGGGGGTAGAGCGTCTCCAAGAAACGGTTCATCTCTGGGACGCGGCTCGTGTCGGGCACAAAGCTTCCCGTCTCCCCCGGCGGCTTGTACTCGATGGGCACGTAGGCCACCCGCAGGGGAAACCGCTTGCGGAACTGGAGCGTGAGCTGGGCCGTGTTGTTCCTGTAAGTGACCTCGGTCACGCCCTGTACCGGCTGGAGCTCGACGGCAACGTCCACCGTGCCCGTCAGCCACTCGGCGGGCAGCTCGACCCAGATGCCCTTGCTCTGGCTGGCCCGCACGGTGTCGATGTTGCTGATCGGGCCGACGCTCATCGTGCCCGAGCGTGTGCCGAGCAGCGATCCATCCCGGTAGGCCTTGAGCTCCCAAGGCACACCGGCGACCGTGCCGCGGTTGCTCTCCGGGTACGCCCGCAGGACGGTCGGCTTGCCCTCGACCAGTGGCACGACGTTCTGCAGGTCCTGGACGACCTGCACGGCCTCGATGCCGGCGAAGGACAGGTCCGGGTCGGGCGACGTGGGCGTATCCTGGCAGTACCCGTCGGTGCGGTCCCAGGGATCGTAGAGCACCTTGCTGCCCTCGATCGCATCCCCCTTGCCGCCCGGGTTCGCCGGGTGCCGGGGGCCATCTACGTGCCCCCACCAGTTGTAGCGCATGTCGAGCGGTGCAGCGAGGCGCTCGTCCGTGGTCAGGCCGGGATCGTTGCCCCGGATGCAGTTGTGGCGGATGTTCAGTCCCTCGCTGCCCGCCCACATCTCAAACCCCCAGCCGTTGTGCACCGTGTTGCGCTCGATCGTCCCCGTGGCCTGGGTGTCCGTGCCGCAGACCACGCAGCCGATCGTGATCGCCGCCCCGTCGCCCATAACCACGTTGTCGGTGAGGGTGATCCCCACCCCATTCGAAGCGACGATCTTGCCGTGGACCACCGTGTTGCTCTTGGCGGTCAGTTGTGCATCGTCCGCCCAGGCGTCGAGGAGAACGCTGGACTCTGTGCCGTGGAATCCCGTCCACTCGATAGTGTTGCCGACCACCTCGGCCGTTGCGCCGCGCATCACGCTGACCCCGCGGTGCTGCCACGGGGTGACGATCGTGTTGCCGATCACCGTCGCTGAGGCCTTGGTGGCCGTAAGGGCAGCGCCATAGCCACTGATCTCGACGCCGGTGCCGGTGATCGTGTTGCCGGAGATGATCGCCGAGGCCGATTCCTCGACCCGGACCCCGTACAGCAGGGGGTTCTTTTCGATGGTCGCCGTGGCCTCATCCCCGACGATGATCATGCTCGACAGGGTGTTGTTGCGGATCGTCGCCGAGGACTTGCCGCCCAGCGAGACGTAGCCTTCGGTGTTGTCCTCGATGGTCGCCGTCGATTCGTCGATCATCACGACGGCCGCCCGGGCGTTCTTTTTCACCAGCGCAAAGGCATGGTCGTGCAGGACGAGATTGGCCTCGCTGCCCTGGATGTCGCCCCGCACCTCGTCATAGAGAGTCATGCGCAGGCCCGTGTTCCCTTTGGCGCGGAGGGTGGCCTTGCCCCAGACTGACACGTCGATGTCGGGAGCGGTGACGTTGACGATCTCGAACTGGGCCTCCTGCCCGTACATCTCGACTGCCGCCTTATAGTACGAGGTCTTTTCAAAGACGGCGTTGTGCAGCACGCCAGCGCCCTGGTGCGGTGAGCTGGATGTGCCATACTGCAAGAGCACGTTGTCCACGAACCGGCCCCCGGTGACCCGCAGCTCGCCTCCCTCAGCGCGCAGAGTGTCGGACAGGCCGGTGTCGTTTCCCTTGAGCGTGGTGCCCTCGCCGATCGACAGCTTTTTGCCGCTGCCGATCGTCGTCAGCCCGGTGATCTCGATCTCACCGGCGGACAGGGTCAGGTCCAGGAGCACCTTGCCCGCCAGCCGCCCTGTGGTCGTGCTCTGGTTGAACACCCCGTAGATGCGCTCGTCGTCCGGGCTCAGGCAAGGCTCGACGCAGCGGGTGACCTCCAGCTTGTAGGTGTACGCTGTGTCCCAGGCGAGGCCCGTGTCCCGCTTCCAACTCTGAGAGGGGGTCGTGTCGCCGTCGATCACGGCAAAGGCCCCACCTCCGGCGCTGCGTTTCAGCTCCCAGCGCACGAACCGTTGGTCGGGAGGGGCAGGATACAGGCTGGGGTCCCACTGCAGGTCGACGACGTCGCCGGCAACGAGCACGATGCCGCCCACCAGGGTCGATACGGCCTCGGTCTCTTGAGTCAGGCGCGGCGAAACCGCGGTCAGAGCCAGGGCAAGGCAGATGGCTGCGATCGTGGCCAGCGTGTGCTTTCTCATCGCGATTTCCTTTCGTTCGTCTGGCGTTTCCATCCAGTTGGGCCGGTGGACGGCAAGTGTCGACGCGCGTTCACTGGCTCTGCACAACCGGCAGGTAGGCTCTGTTCGTCTCGCCCAGGACGGCAAAGAGGGTCATGTGGTCGAGCGACGCGCTGAGCTGGTTGTCCTCCAGGTTCAGGACGGTGCCGGGCACGGCGATCCACTGCGTCCCGTCCCACCAGGTTAGGTCCAGCGTGGACTCGATGGCCCCGCCCAGCTCTGCGTCTGTGTAGTGCAGGACAAGCTCGTAGGGCGGATCGAAACTGGTCACCGGTGTCGTGGTGCCGCTGATGGCCGCCGAGAGCTCAAAGCCGCGCACGGCATAGAGGTCCCCGGTTCCGAGGGCCAGTCGGGCCGTCTCGGTGTAGGTCACAGTCGTGTCCTGTGATACGGCGTCCGAGGGGAAATCGAGCGCTGCCCGGCCACCCGGCACCTGGAGGGTGCCCCCGCTGGGCGGGATGGCGGCGGAGACGGTGAGCGGTGGGGGCTCTGTTGGGAGGGCTCCATAGTTGACCTGGATGACGAACACCTCGCTGCCCAACGTCATGTAGAGCCGGCGGAGGTAGGGGTCGAAATCCATCCCCCGCAGGTCGTGCGTCCCGTACCCGTCCACCAGGCGCAGCCTGTCCACGACGACCCCGTCGTAGACCAGGTTGAGATAGAGCGCCATGTCGGGGTCCCAGGAGCCAAAGCCATCGTAGGTGGCGATAAAGACGCGCCTGGGGTCGTACCAGTCCACGTGCACGAGGCCCGTGTCGCCATAGAGCAGGTTGACCACGCGCTCCAACTGGTTGTCCGTGGTGTCCACCACGCCCATGTAGCCCTTCTCAAAGGACTGCAGTCCCGAGGCGACGTAGAGCCGGTCGAGGCTGCCCGCCGTGGCGACCCCCTTCTGTCCGTTGCCAAAGGGCCAGGTGCCGGACAGGTCGAGGTCGGGCAGGGGCACGGCGTCGAGGGCCTCCAGGGGATGGTTGAGGCTCAGCACGCGCATGTATCCCCGCCGACCGTCGATCTTGTGGTTGGCATCGGAGATGTAGAGCAGGTCCGAGGTCGCCAGGTCGTCTATGGGCAGCGTCTCGTGCTGCGTTTCCAGGGCCAGCGTGTTGGCCGAGTTGAGGAAGACCGTGCCCTCGATCGCCGCCCGGTAGGCATAGCGCTGGATGCGCGCGGCCTCCGTGCCCGCCCCGTTCAGGTCGATCACGTCGATGGTACCGCCGCGCGTGTTGTCGACGATCAGCCGGCCGGGGTTGTTCCCCTCGCTCCCGGGCTGCTTGAACGCCAGCCCGTCGAGGTCGTAGCTGTCCTGGGGCACGGGGTCGTTCCACTGCTCGTTGACCGAAAAGGAGCCGATGTGCGACCGCCCAGAGATCACGTGTGCGAGCAGCTCTTGCCACCCACTACGCAGTGTGACCTGGAGGACGTAGGCCTGGTGGTGGGCACGGTCGTAGGCGATCCAGCCCTCCCACGCCCAGCTTGGGATCGAGATCTCTTCCGGGGCCAGGGTCAGCGTGTTGCCGTCGATGAATCGCACCTTTGACCCGCTGTAAACGAGGATGTCGTTGCGCCCGCCGCAGTGGTCCACGGCGATGGCTGAGGGTTCCCCGCCCACCCCGATCCGGGCCACCAGGCGGAGCACCCCCGCGCTCCCCGCGCGGCTCTGCCCGAGCAGGGGCAGGCAGGCAACCAACAGAGTTCCCAGCACGGTGCGGGCAAGGGGTCGCGGGGGTCTCATCGCATTCACTCCTTTGTGTCTGTGAGATGGACGCGGCACGGATGGGATGCCGTGCTCTTGGGCCTGTGGTCCAGGCGCACCTGGTTACGCGAGCGCAGGGATGTGTGTCGAGTCAGCGACGTGAGCGGTGTGGGAGGTCCTGCTGCAGGCGGTTGGGTTCAGGCTCAGCGCGCACAGGTCTGTGCGCGCCCACCGTCGATCGGAATGTTGGCGCCGGTGATCCATCCCGCCTCTGGAGACGCCAAAAAGTAGATCAGGTCGGCGACCTCCTCGGGCTGGCCCACCCGGCCCATGGGGTGCGTAGACTTGCTGTGCTCCAGAAAGGCGGCATAGGCCCCCTCGTCCATCCCTCCCCGGCGGTGCAGTTCGGTGACCACTACTCCCGGGCAGACGGCGTTCACGCGCACGCCCGCGCTCGCCAGCTCGAGTGCCAGGCAGCGGGTCATCTGCGAGACCCCGGCCTTGCTCACGCAGTAAGAGAGCACGCCCGGAAAGGCGCGGATCCCGGTGACGCTGGACACGTTGACCACGCTCCCCTCCCGCGCGGTCAGGTGCGGCAGGGCGCACTGGATCGTGTAAAAGGGGGCGCGCACGTTCAGGTTCATCATATAGTCCCAGTCCGCGAGCTGGGTGCTCTCGATCGTCCCCGAGGAGATGATCCCCGCGGCGTTGACCAGCACGTCTATGCCGCCGAGCGTCATCACCGTCTCGCGCACCGCGCGTTCGATGTCCGCTTCCAGGGTCACGTCGGCGGCGAGGGCCAGGGCTTGACCTCCACCCAACTGGATCTCGGCGGCGGTCTCCTCCAGTCGTTCTTGGCTGCGTGCCACCAGGGCGACCTTGTACCCCTGCGCGGCGAACTTGCGGGCTGCGGCACGTCCGATGCCGCTGCTCGCTCCGGTGATCAGGGCCACTCGGTCTCCTGTTCCGTCCATTCCTCAGACCTCCTCTTTGTGTGGCGGGCGATGAGAGCTACTTCTATTATCGGTCAACTCATCGACTCCGTCAACTCGCCCACAGGTTGCCACGAGGTGCCAGGCACTTGATGCCCAAAGTGCCTGGCACCTCAACCGCGCAGCGCCTCTCAGTACGCGTGCTCTCTGGCCACCTGGGCCATCACGAGAAAGCTCCGCACCCACTGGGGGGTATAGATCCCGGCGTCGGTCCCGCTGAGGATGTAGCCTCCCCCCTTCGCGGCCTGGGCGATGCACTCCTCTGCCGCGGCCCTCACCTCGCTCTCTGAGGCCTGGGAGAGGTAGGCCATGTCGTCGAGGTTTCCCTTGAGGCAGATCCGGCCCCCGACCCGCGCCTTTACCTCGGCCAATGTCACGTCGCCGCGCAGGCCGGTCTCGATAGGGCTCATCACGTCTGCGCCGATCTCGGCGATGTCGTCGAGGATGTGCTTGAGCTTGCCGTGCGTGTGATAGTTGACGATCCCGCCGTACCGGTGGAGGATGTCCACGATGTGTCTGTCGTAGGGGGTGATCATCCGCTGAAAGGTTCTGGGATGGACGACTCCCGGCCCGCAGTGTTCCGATCCGCCCATCCAAAAGCTGCGCACGCCCTTCTCGCAGCATGCGCGGACATAGAGGGCCAGCCGTTCGTTCATCGTGGCCACCAGCCGCTCGACGAGGTCGGCGTCGTCGGCGATGGTCAGGTACAGCTCCTGCGAGCCGAACAGGTCCAGGCAGAAACGAAACGCAGAGGGGATGCCCAGGGCAACCAACCCCTCGTCTCCCAGGGCCTCTTCCCACTCAAAATACCTGCTCACCTCGAATTGAGGCCGGTGGTAAGGCACGGACAGGAGCTTTTCGATGTCCTCCGGGCCCTTGTAAAAGTGCTCGGACACCCAGTTTGCCTCCCGGGTGACCACGCGCTGCGCTCTCAGGGTGCCCTTGGGCGTATAGACCAGGGTCGTATAGGTATCTCCCCTGCGGACGACCTGGCTGTGATCCAGCCAGTACTGCCCGCCAAAGATCTGGGCGTCCCCAAGCGCCGGTACGGACATGGTCACGTCCGTTCCCCGCAGGAGCGCCCCCCACTCGTCCCTGGGCATCGCGTGGACCATGTCCGGGCCGACGTGCGGAGAACAGGGAACGCGGTCCGGTTTCTGGAGCCGGATCGCGGCCAGTATTCTCTCTCGTGAGTTCATTGTCTTGCCTCCAAAGCGCAGCATACCATCGGGTGGAATCGGGGTGAAAAGGGAGATTCCCGACGATCCGCATTATACTGGGACCCGCTACCAGGCACAAGCCGAGAGGCGGAAGGCCATTCTTGATGGTATCGCCGCCTGATCGAGTGGGAGACTGCGCCCACGTGGACAGTAGGCGGCCGTTCGCCCGACTCGGTGAGGTGTGGTACAATGCCGGGATAGGTGCTCCTCACTGCCCAACCTGATGCACCCCTGAAGGAGGGTCCTCAATGGCCCCAACGCTGTCTGTTACTGATATCCGAGGGCTGGGCTTTGACTGGCCCAAGTACGCCCTGGTCGAGGAATACTGCGTGATCCAGGAGGGCGAGGTGGATCTGGCTGCGACCATCGAAAAGTTGCAGTCCAGTCGCGCCTACTACAAGAAGCAGCTAAACCAGGCCTTTAACTTCAAGATGCAGACCGGTGCCGACTATTCGGACTTTACGGATCGGTTCGATGACTATGCCCGGATGGAGCGAGAACTGGGCGAGGCGATCGCCTACCTGCAGAGGATAGCCGCGGCACCAGAGCCATAGCAGGCTGCTGGCTTTCGGCGGCTGTCGTGTCACGCCTTTTCACCTGATCTGATCGCCGCGAGAGTCGCCAACCCATCCTCCCGCTTCCCCTCAGCGGCAGCACTTGAGTCTAGCTTCTCTGCTCGATCTGTCTGATGAGGTCCCCGAAAATAAAGTGGTGAAAGGGCAGGAAAACGTACCAGTACAGTCTCCCCAGAAGGCTATGCGTGTGATAGTACGGTGCCACGGACAGCTTTCTACTGCTCCCTTCCTGGTGGACTTGAAACTCTAGCCACGCCTTTCCCGGCAGTTTCATCTCCGCACGCAGGAGGAGGCGTTCGTCCGGCTCGAGGTCCTCCACCCGCCAAAAGTCGATCACGTCATTCGTGTTCAACGTGGCTTGACTCCTTCTCCCACGAGAGCTGCCGACACCCAGCAGCATCCGGTCGATCGCCCCTCGCAGCCACCACATCCAGTTGTTGGAGAACCAGCCCTCTCTGCCCCCAACCTTGCAGATGGATCGGAAAAGCGAGGATGCCGGTTTGTCGGTCACAAGCGAGTAGAAGGTCGTGTACTGGGGAGTATCTCCAAGCTCGTGAAGCTTGAGAGCCAGTTCGTGAGCCGGCGGATAGGCGCCAGACCACCGCGTATGGATGTTGTCCTGTTCTTCCCGATCCATGGCCCTGACGATCGCCTCTCTGTAGGTCAGGGGTACAAAGGGCAGGTATGCTTTGATCGCCTCATCCTGGCAGGTGACCTCGTTCTGCAGGCCCTCCATCAGGCAGGCGGTGATTGGCGCAGGGACCGGCGTCAAGAGGCTCGCCAGGTAGGAAAAGAGGCGCGTACCTGAAAACGGGCAAGGGATGAAAACCCGCTTCTTGTTGAGCAGTTCGGCGAATGTCTCCAGCATGGTGTGATAGGTCAGGATGTCACTGCCGCCGATGTCGAAGGACCTGCCGGCCGTTTCGGGGGTCTCCAGAACGCCCACAAGGTACTTGACCACGTCGCGGATGCCGATGGGTTGGCACCTGCTCCTTGCCCACCGCGGGATCAGAAGGACGGGGAGCTTTTTCGCCAGGTGGTAGATGATCTCGTACGAAGCGCTCCCGGATCCGATGATCACAGCCGCCCGAAGGACGGTGACCGGCACGCTCCCTCGCTGCAGCTCTTTGGCTACCCGGATACGGCTTTGCAGATGGGGCGACAATCCGGTTCGTACGTCCCCAAGCCCGCCGAGGTAGATGATCCGCTTGACCTGCTGCTCTTCCGCCATCTCCCTAAAGTGGATGGCGGCCTCTATATCCATAGCCGCGAACACCTCCGGCCCGAGGAGCAGGGAGTGAATCAAATAGTACGCGGTGTCGATCCCATCCAGGGCCGCTCTCAGGTGCTCTTTGTGGAGCGCGTCGGCTACGGCTACCTCGACGCCCGGCCAGAGCTGCTGGTACTCAGGGGAATCTGCCCTCACCATAGCCCGGACCTGATATCCGCGGGCCAGCAGTTCGGGGATCAACCGCCCCCCGACGTAGCCAGAGGCACCCGTCACCAGGATCCTGCCGGTCTCTGACCGTGGTCTGCAGGGCAGATCGTGGCAAAAGAGATCCTCGTTCTCCCACAACTCTGCGGGCGGCTTGTTGGCCAGTTGATCGGACATCGTTCCTTTCCCCAGCGCCTATCCGGGACCTCGTGCGCTTTCAACGTCCACAAGCCCGGTCTGCTTCCGCGAATCCATTCAGCTCACAACCCGGCCCCCTTGCGCGTCATCAGGTAAGCCGCGAACGCGCGCGGCCATCCCGAAGGATTGGCCTGGCCGGCGATGCGCTCGATCTGGAAAAGACCGCCAAAGCGCCGCTCAACCTCCCCCGGCTCGAGCGCCATAGCCAGGACCAGCCTCTCCCACCAGCGGGTGGGCCACTCAAAGCACCACAGCAGGTAGCGGCTGTCCGGGTGGGTGAGCGGCAAGACGTTACGCACGTACAGGTCGCGGTCCTCTGCGCGCAGGTCGTCCAGCGCGCCATAGTCCACCAAGAGGTCAAAAGGGCCTTCCACGGCCTGCAGGTCCGTGAGGTCGTCGACCACGAATCGCACGTCTGCCCCAGCGGCGCCTGCTCTTCGCCTGGCCCTGGCGATCGCCGTGGGACCAAGTCCACGCCGGTCACCTCAAAGCCTCGCTGCGCCAAAAAGATGGAGTTGCTTCCCGTTCCACAGCCGAGATCGATCGCCCGGCACGGGGCGATGCGCCCGCTGTCCACCAGTCCGACCAGTTCCTCTCGCGGGCCCGTCTCCCACGGCATGCGGCAGAACCGGTAGCCCAGTTCGTAGAACAATCTCATCGCCGGTTTATCTTTGGGCCAGGGAATCGCCCATAGGGATGCCAGCAGCGCGTCACAGTCGCTTGGCCATAAAGATGTCCGGCTTGCCCAGTCCATTCGCGTCCGGCATCACGCCCACGATGACAAAGCCCACTTTTTGGTAGAACTCGTAGGGATGGCCGCCCAGATTCACGATCTGGGCCAGATGTCCCAGCGGGTTGGGGTAGAGGTCCGCCCCTGAAAGAGATGTCCGGCCATCCTCATCGTCCGTGCCGAGCCAGAGGGTGAGACCGCGGCGCGCGCGGACCTGCTCTTCCAGGTCGGCGACGAGCGCGCGCCCGATCCCTTTCCGCTGATGGTGCGGATGCACCACCAGAGGGTGCAGCTCCCAGACGTTGCCCTCGTAGTGGGGGCGCCCAGCGATCCATCCCAGGACGGTGCCACGCTCGTCCACAGCCAGCCGGTTGATGCGGTCTGGGCCGAGGGACTCTTGTACCTCTGCCAGCGCCGCGTCGATGTCGGGCCAGGCTGGCGTATGCCCCCTGAAGCCTTCCAGCAGCAGGGTTGCCGCCTGGTAGACCGTCTCCTCGTCCTCAGGAAACGGGGCGATGATGTAGCTCACATTCGTGTCACCCCTGAACCATTCTCTGGATCTCTCGGACGATCTCCGGGTTCGCCAGGGTCGTGACATCTCCGATGTCTCTGCCATTCGAGATATCGGCCAGGACGCGGCGCATGATCTTTCCCGAACGCGTCTTGGGCATATCTGGCACAATGTACACGTGCTGCGGCCTGGCGATCTTGCCGATAGAGACCTCGATCGCCTGGGTCACCGCAGCTTTGATCCTTTGGCTGGGCTTGTAGCCCGGCTTTAACGAGATGTATATGTCTGGTACCCGACCCTTGATCGGATCTGCCAAGGGCACGACCGCGGCTTCGGCCACTTCCAGGACGGCAAGGCTCGCTGACTCGAGTTCCTTGGTGCCCAAGCGGTGGCCGGCGACGTTGATCACGTCATCTACGCGCCCCAGGATCCGGTAATAGCCATCTTGAGACTGCATAGCCGCGTCCCCCGTAAAGTAGGGCCAGTCCCGCCAATCCTTGCTCTCCTCGTCGTGGCAGTACTTGGCATAGTACGTCTCCACGTACCGCCCACGATCGCCCCATACGGTCTGGAATGCCCCCGGCCACGGGTTCCGGATGCAGATATTCCCTGCCCTGCCCGAGCCCTTTTCGATCTCTTTGCCTTCCTCGTCGTACACGACGGGATGAATGCCGGGCACCGCTGGACCGGCGCTGCCTGGCTTCATCGCCTGAATCGCTGGCATGGTGCTGCACAGGAACCCGCCGGTCTCTGTTTGCCACCACGTATCCACGATGGCCGCTTTGCCCTTACCGACCACATAGTAGTACCATCTCCACACCTCCGGCTCGATCGGCTCCCCGACCGTGGTCATGTGCTTGAAATGGTAGCTGTGTTTGGCTGGCTCATCGGGGCCCGCTTTTCTCAGCATGCGTATCGTCGTCGGTGCGGTGTGAAAGATATTCACGTTGAGCCGCTCGGCAATGCGCCACGGGCGCCCGGCGTCCGGACATGTGGGAGAGCCTTCGTACAGGACAGAGCTAGCGCCAAGCGCCAGCGGGCCATAGACGATGTAGGAATGCCCTGTGATCCACCCGATGTCCGCCATGCACCAGTACACGTCCTCCGGATGAATGTCCTGGACGTACTTGGATGTGCCGGCCACGTAGGCCAGGTAGCCTCCCGTGCTGTGCTGGCACCCTTTGGGCTTTCCCGTCGTCCCGCTGGTGTACATCAAAAAGAGGGGGGCCTCGGCGGGCATAGGAACAGGATCGACTCGTGCGCCGACGTACCCCTTGAGCAGGTCATCCATAAAGTAGTCGCGGCCCTCGACCATAGGCGCAGCGGAGGCATGCCGGTCGCGATAGCGGCGCCAAACCAGGACCTTGTCGACCGTTTGCCCCTCTTCCTGTGCGACCTCGACGGCAATGTCCGACTTGGACTTGTGGTCGAGCAGCTCGCCCTTTCTGTTATAGCCATCCATTGTGACCAGGACGCGACTGCCCGAGTCAGCGATCCGCTCACCGCAGGCCCGGCCGCTGAAACCCCCAAACACCACAGAGTGGATGACGCCCAGCCTAGCACAGGCCAGCATCATGATCGGCAGTTCCGGGACCATCGGCAGGTGGAGCGTCACCCTGTCGCCCGCTTGCAGCCCGGCAAAGTCCCTGAGCAATGCTGCCACCTCGTTCACCCGCACCCAAAGCTCGCGGTAGGTGAGGACCAGGTGGGGTTCGTCCTCCGGCTCGGGTACGAAAACAAAGGACGCCTTGTTCTGGTGCTTGGCCAGATGCCGGTCCACGCAGTTATAGGAGGCATTGATCTTGCCACCCACAAACCACTTCCAGCAGGGGGCGTCGCTCGTGTCCAGAGTCGTATGCCAGTACTGATACCAGGTCAGCAAATCGGCATACTCTTTGTAGCACTCGGGAAAGTTCTCCAGGCTGAACCGTCCATAGATGGACGGGTCCGTCATGTTTGCCTGGGCGATGAACTCTGCCGGAGGGTGGAACAGCTCCTCCTCCTGCCAGTGTACCGCGATCTGTGCTTCGCTCACTTGGACCCATTCTTGTTCGCTCATCTGATGATCCTCTCTCTTTCTCTCTCTGGACTGAATCGGGGTTGAATCCACATCGTGCTGGGTCAGTCTTGGGCGTCGGCGAGCAGGGCGGCCAGCGCGGGCAGGAGCTCGGTTTGCATTGCTCCCTTTGGCACGTAGGCGCTCGCACCGGCTGCTGCCGCGTGGGCGCGGTAGGCGTTTCCGTCGTGCACTGTCAGCATCACGACCTGCGCGGACGGCCGTGCGGCCTTGATCCGCCGCGTGGCTTCGATGCCGGTCATTCCCGGCAGGCGGATGTCCATGACCACCAGGTGCGGGGACTCGACCTGAAGCAAGGCCAGGGCTTCCTCGCCGCTGGCAGCCTGGATGATCCGGCATCGAGGGTACTGCACGGTCAGCCAGTCTCGCAGCGCCGTGCGCACGGCGTCGTGATCCTCGACGATCAGGACGGTTGCCGACATATCCTATCACCTCTTTCTACCGCACCCGCCACACCTAGCCCCTACGCTCCGTGTGGGGGCTTCCAACTGCCCTCAGCCGGCCACGCCTGGCCCCTACGCTCCGTGTGGGGGCTTCCAACTGCCCTCAGCCGGCCACGCCTGGCCCCTACGCTCCGCGTGGGGGCTTACAGCTGCCCAAGCTGGCCACACCTGGCCCCTACGCTCCGCGTGGGGGCTTACAACTGCCCAAGCTGGCCACACCTGGCCCCTACGCTCCGCGTGGGGGCCTACAACTGCAGGGCGGGGTCCTTGATTCGTCCCCTATTATAGATCAGGACCTCGCTTATGGCGAGTACGGGTCGTATGCCCGCGGTGCGCCCGTCACGTGCCGCTGGCAGGACAAGAGTCCTCGCTTGTGTCAGGCACGCGCCTCGCAGATCCGGTATCCCTGGGCGAGCCAACCGACAATGGCCTCCATCTGCACCTCGGCAACCTGGACCGGCTCCTGACCGAGGACGCGCTTGAACGTGTTGACCAGCCCCAGCATCACGCGCATGGAGGCTTTGCTGAGCTCCAGGTCCGGTAGTACGATCCCTACCTCAACGATCAGCGCTTCTTTGAGGTACCCGACGTCGTCAAGTCTGCCCTCCTGGTCGGCTCGACGAAAGAGGTTCCACCACGTTTCGTATGTCGGGATTGCATCCTCCACGAAACGGCGCGCCTCATCGCCTTCCAGGGGACCGAAATGCGCCAGGCAGATTCGCTCGTAATCGATGCGCCGCAGCCTGTCCACCGCCCTTCTGAACCCGTCAGGGTCCCAAAAGGGCGGCATGAAGGGCGGGATGGTGACCACGTTCTGGATTCGGGTCCCCAACGCATCGCCGACAAACAGCGTTTTGTTGCCCGGGTCGTACAGCCCGATGTCGTCTGCGCAGTGTCCCGCCAGGTCGATGACCTCTAGGGCGAGCCCATCAAGGTCCAATACCTGTCCGCCGGTGAGCGGCGTCACACCGATGAGGTCCTCGTACGGGTGCTTGTCGTCGAACACCTCGTTCCAGGACTGATCGCTCAGGTGGGGTATGGCTCTTCCAGATGCCAAGACCGCGATCTCGCGGCCTCTCTTTCGCGCCTCTCGGCAGAGCACGGGCAGCCCCTGCGTGTGGTCAAAGTGCGAATGGGTCAGGACAAGCAGTTCCGGCGGAAAGGCGCCGATGGCGTCGAGCTTTCTGATGATCACCTTGGCCTCGGCACGCGTGCCGGCATCAATGAGGCACGTCTTGCCCGCCCGAACCAGGTACACGGCCCCCGCTTCTCTGATCCCGTACAGCTCAAAGTCGATCAGAGACGTGTGTTCGTTTACCCGCGCGATGTTCACTTCCTCGCCTCCCGCAATCTTGATGCCGGTCGGATCATCTACGTACAGCAGGACCTCAATGAGCTCCCGCGCCTGGGCTTCGAGACGAAGCCATTCTGCCCCCTTGCGCACAGCGGGCTGACCTGTCCGCAAAGCTGCCGTCAAAGTCTCGCTCGAGCGAATCGCACGCTTCCTTATCGAGATCAACCCAATCGGGTGCCGATCGTTTCGGGCGCGGTCAAGCGGCAAGCCCGGATGCGCGCGCTGCTTGCCGGATCTCCTGGACGTGCGGCGAGTTGAGGAATATCTCCCTCTGCGCTTTGTCTGTCAGACTGTTGGCGACGCGCTCGATGATGGTGAGCGCCTGACGATAGGCCTCTTGGGCTTGCTCCGTTCGTCCCTGGGCCTGTCGCAGCTCGCCCAAAACGACCCACGTTTTCCACAGTTGAGGCGGGTTGCCGACCTGCTGGGCCGCCGCCAACGCGGCCAGGAGTTCCGTCTGAGCCTCGGCCAGTTGCCCACGGGCCAGGTACACCTGGCCCCGCAACCGGCGTCCCTTGGCGATGTTCCTTGGACTGCCCGTCTCTTCTGCCAGGGCCAGGCATTCGCCGGCATAGCTCAGGGCACGATCCAGGCCGCCGCGTCTCAACCACAACTCGCCATAACTGTGAAAGAGATGCTGCGAGTAGCGCCAGAGCATAAACAAGTCCTGGGGGCGGGGATTACGGACGATGTCCTCGACCGTCCGGAAACACGTTTCCGCTTCTTCGAGACGCCCCAAGGCCAGGTAGTTGTCGCCGAGATTGAGCAGGGCATTGAATTCGATTTCAGGATTGGGAGAGTTGGCCTGGCGGGCCTCTTGTACCCCCCGCTCGTTCCAGGCCATGGCCTGACGATAGTCCTGGATCTGGCCATAGATCCACCCGATGGTATTCAGGTATCGCGATGACCAAAAGACCTCCCCGATACGTTCAGCAAAGGCAACACTCTCCTTGAGGAGGTTAAGCGTACGCTCATACTCGCCCTTGCTGCCCCCGGCCAGGCCTTCCACAAAGTGAGTCATCAAGACAGCAGCGCCGCTCTTTGCTGCGAAATCGCGCCACCGGTCGATGAATTCCAGGGCGTCGTCAAGCCGCCCTTCCCAATAAGGAACGAGAGGACCCGCCATATACCACATCGAAAGCATATACGGGTTATCAACACGTGCAGCCAGCCCTTCAGCGACTTGCAGGTATGGCCTGGCTTCCGCAAACCGGTTCGTGATGATGAGCACTAGTGCGGTTACGACGTTGGCCAAATAGCGGACATCTGTGTATTCCTGCCCAGCTATTTCCAGGACAGCCCTCTCTGTCTGCAAAGCTGTTTCGAGATCGTGATGCTGGTGCTCGGCCGAGCCACGATAGGCCAGCGCTAGCCCTTCGGCGTGGCGATCCCCTAAACGGCGGGCAGCAGCGAGCATATGTTCGAAATCGTCCGCCATGCCTGGAAAGTCAGAAACGGTAAAGCTGACCAGGCCGCGCTTCTCGGAGACGCGAACGGCCGTCGACAACGCCGAATCGCCAACGATCTCGCAGACCTCGAGCGCCCGCGCATAGTGGTCCAACGCATCCTGGTTGGCGTAAGCGGCCGCCGCTTTGTCGCCCGCCCGCTCCAGGTAGATCAGTGCCTTTTCCCAGTCCCCTGCCCGGTCATAGTGGTAGGCGACCGATTCAGGTGCATCTGGGTACAACCGCTCGCTGACCTCTGCCACGCGCCGGTGGTGCAGGGTGCGGGCTGCCGCAGAGAGGGCACCCAGGAGCCCTTCGCGCAGCTTGTCGTGGGCAAAGCGCCATCGCTCACCACGTATGTCCAATACAGCGATCTCAGCGCAGGTGGTCAACCAGGTGCGCAGTCTGATATCCGGCGCGAGCGATGTCAAAACAGCCAGGTCCAACTCGCGCCCGGCGACGGCGGCCAATTGCAGCAAAGGCAGCGCACCAGCGGGCACCCGCTCGAGGCGTCGCCGCACGATGTCCTGGATGCCTCCGGGGTAGATCCGCTCCGGGATCGCCATCGCCTCGATCTGGGACAACTGTCCCGCTTCCAGGGCCAGGGCGCGGACCACCTCGACCAGGAAGAAGGGATTGCCCTCCGTTTCCCGCTGCAACAGGTCCAACAACTGGTGCCTGCCGCCCGCCTGGCCCAGCATGGAGACGCTCAGCTCGGCCACGCCGTCCATCGTGAGCCGCTCCAGCTTGTAGGCCCTCAAACCCGGCAAGGCGCTTGGCAGGCCAGGAGCTTCATCGTCCCGGTAGCTCCCCAGGATCAGCAGCGGCAATTCACCCGCGATCCCTCCCAGCGAGGTCGCCAGCTCGAGGCTGATGCCGTCGCTCCACTGCAGGTCTTCCAGGATGATCATCACCGGCTGCGGCTGACGGCGAAACAGGCCGATGATCGTCTCAAACAGCCGGGTTCTTGCATCTTGTGGGTTGCGGGCTGGGGCATCCGGAACCGGTCGCCCCAACAGATCGCCGATGTCTGGCACCAGCGCCTTGAGGACGCCGGCACCCGCATCATCCAGCTCGACGGGAAGAACCAATTGGCGCAGAGCACCGCGCCACAGCTCGTACGGCTCGCTGCTCTCGCTCGCCGCCTGGCCGCGCAGCACCAATGTCCCCTGCACCAGGGCCAGGATGCGCAGTTCGTCCAGCAAACGAGATTTGCCGACGCCGCTCTCGCCACCCACCAGCCAGGCGCTGCCCTGCCCGGCAAGGGCGGCGCGCAGCTCGTCCTGAAAGTGGTCCAGCTCGGTCTCGCGCCCGGCGAGCTTG
>JADHXD010000090.1 GCA_016783145.1 Anaerolineae bacterium | reverse complement strand
CCCAACGTGATCTCGCGCCCCTGCAAGAATCGTTCTACAAGCACCGGTTGGCCGATCTTTTCGAGCCTTTCTCGAACGCCACAGACCAATTGATCATAGTCGTGGACAATGGACGCTTCGTTGATCCCCGCGCTACCACGACCGGCCACCGGCTTGATGAAAAGTGGGTATTCAAAAGGTGGATCTTGTTTGAACGCCTCGCAGTCTTTTTCCGTTCTGGCCACTAGGAAAGGCGAAGTCGGCAGCTCCATTCGCTGCCACAGTTTCTTGGCCAGCGATTTGTCGGTGGCGATGACGATCCCGAATGTGTCGGATCCGACGTACGGCATCTCGAGTTCCTCCAGGATTGCGGCCTCTGCCAGGCTGGAAACGTTAAAGACAAGGTCAACTTGCGCATCCAGCAAGTCACGGGAAAAGCCAGGACCCCAGTGGATTTGCTGGACACTGTAGCCAGCCCTCCCTAACGCCTGCTCGTGATGTGCTACCTCAGCATCCGTTGTGTCGACGACATCACCAGCACCAGCGAACTTTTCCTGGATCGCAAAGTTTCCCCGTTTCTTGTTCAACAGTCCTATTCTCAGCTTGGGCATTGCGGCTTATCCTCCTCTTGACTGAACGCTTGTTCCCCTTGGGGGTACCCGGTTTTCGCCCTTGTTCGGTCCCTCGTCCGTCCTCGTCTCCGAAATGCAAACGGTGACGTGCCCATCACATCGCTCCCTCCATCACATGCCGCATCACCTCGTCCACGCTTAGCTGCTCGATGCCCAGCTTGTCCAGCGTTCGTCCGCGCCGCCAGTAATCGGTACGGTGGATCGTGCAAGCCAGCCGGATAACGCTGTCGATCTGCTGCACGGCAACCCCATAGGCCTGCCCCAATGCGGCGATGGGCACCAGGCTCATCGGCACATCCTCGGTGATGTAACGGTGACTGAGCGTTCGTGGGGCTTTGATGCCATAGTAGCCCGGCTGATTATGGATCGCCTCGTACAGGTTCTCACCGGTGGCATTGTAGGCCATTTTGAGCCACTCCATCGCCGTCTGCGCGCGGATGCCCAACGCAGCAGCGATGGTCACCCGTTCCCGGTCTAGCGTCTCCAGCACCCGGGCGACCGACGGAGTCACACCATCGACGTAGAACTGGAACTCGCCGCCCATGGATTCGATGCGCCCGGCGTTGAGCAAAGTCAGAGCCGGGTGAAAAATGGCACCCATGTTGTCTAGCCCGGTGTGTAGCACGCTGGTGCCGTCAATGAACTCGGGATAGGCGGTGTGCAGCGTTTCCAGCACCTGCGGCGTACGCGTGGCGGGCAGCGCTGCTATCGGCACTGAGTACTTGATGCTGAAAATGCGCGCCTGGGCCGGACCGTCGGCGCGGCTGGCATAGATCAACGTCCCCGCTTCGGCCACGGTGGCATCGGCTTTGCACTCTTGTTCCCGCAGCACCCGGACAAATTCAAGCGCGCCGCCGGTCCGTCCGGGGTTGAGCATGACGATCTGCCCATCACGCAAGTACGAGGCTGCCGCTCGAGCGATGCAGACGTGGGCGGTCGATGGGACGACGACCATGATCACCTCCGCTCGCTCCAGTGCCTCGCCCATGTCCGACGTGACCAGGGCCAGCTGGCCGAAGCCGTGCGGCCCTCCCTCATAGCTCGTCAGTCCAATCCCCCCTCGTGCCTTGATGACGGCGACATTTCCCGGCGTGCGGTTGTACAGCGTGGCGGGAAAGCCCATCAACGCCAGGTGGGCGGCCATCGCCCTGCCGCCGTGGCCTGCCCCGATGACGGTATAACGTGTCTTTTCGTTCATCTCACCACCCTTCCTTGGAGATGGATGTCGCTCTGTCCTCTTGGCCGATGCAAATGCCAGGTGGCCCAAGGCAGAGCGCGCTACCTACGGTCGGATCTGGACGCCCAGAAGAGCGAGCCGCTCCTCTTCACCGATCGGCTCCCCGGTTTTCGGGTCTACGGCTACGCACGCGCCACGCCTGCCTATTCGCGTGGTGATCTGCCCCCGTGCGAAAGGATTGTTGCGTAGGTGGGGGGCATCCAACACCCCTGTCGTGACCGCTCGCGCCAGGGTCGCCGGATCGGTGAGTGGATCGACGACATCCCCGTGCCGGGACCTTTCGGCTGGGATGGCCAGTGCACAGATGGCTTGAAGCGTTATCTGCGCCCCCCGGACGAGTTCCTGCACGCGCTCCTCAACGACTGGGTCGGCGGTCATATCCGGCTGTCCGCGCACGGCACCTTCGGTCGCCGCCTGGCGGGCCAGCTTGCAGGCCTCGATCACGTCGCTGGCGGTAGCAGCGTGATGGGCCTCCGTGTGGCCGACCACGTGGACGATGTGTGGCTTCAGCGCCATCTGCAGGTACACGCTGGTTGCCAGGTGCGCGCGCGCCGCGTCCGGATCCAACGGGTAGCTCAACAATCCCGTGCGCGTCTGCCGCCAGATGCGAAAGCCGGGCCCTTCCAGCGGCTTGATCACCTCCAGGCAGGCCAGCATCTTGGCCAGGTCCATCGAGTCCGACAGCCCCGGCGGGCTGTTGAACATCATCTGGGCGATGTAGTCGCGCACGCCAAAGGCGCGAGCATTATAGGCCGACAGATATGCCGAAACCACAAAGACTATGTCCGGCGCGTCCCGCATCCCCCAGTGGTGCGGCTCGTTCAGTTCCACGGGAATGTCCCGCTCCCCGTACCAGGCCATCACCTTCTGGTGCTCGCGGATAGAGCTCTCCAGGTCCCAGGGCCCGCGGCCGTCCATCTGGTTGAACCAAAAGATGGGAATAGCGCACCAGGCGATGTGGATCGTCTCCACGTACATCTCAGCCAGGCGCAAGAAATCGTCGGTGCCAGAATAAGAGCGCAACAACGGGTAGTTCCCCCGCCGGCTGGCAGCGTAGAGGGCACAGTAGTCCTCGGCGGCACGGACCGGAACGCCGCCCGCCCCCGTGCGGCGCGGGTCTTGCCGTTCAGGGTGGAAAAAGTTGGCCTGGGCGTCCTGGTCGATACCCAGGGAGATGACGTCCAGCACCTGGGCGTCAGCGATATGCGCGATCCCCTCCCTCGTGGCTTCGATGGTGGGTAAGCCAAAGTGGTGCCGGAGGATGGGAAAGGGTGCTTTCCACTCGATACGCTCCACGATGCTCTGCGGGTAGTCGACCGCGGTCAGTTGGGCGTGGGTCTGCCCTTTTCGGAGATGCCCGACAGGGTGCAGATAGGCCAGCACGGCTTCAGGGGGTTCACTGCCGTCAAAGACGCGGTCGAAAAAGCCGATTGCCCGCACCCGCTCGGCCACTGGTGGCGTGCCACCAAAGGCAAAGCGCACCCCAGCGGTGCGCAAGTCGTCCGCTTCCTCTGCGAACTCGGCCAGCAGTCGCTCTCCCGTCTCTGGCGTCAGCCGGTAGGAAACACCCACCAGGTCTGCTTGCTCGTGTCGTGCAGCTTGCAGCATGTCCTCGACCGACACCGCCGGCCCGAGAAAGACGGTTCGCCAGCCAGCCGCCTCGGCGAGCCGCAGAAAGTTCATCACCCCGGCCACGTGGACGCATTCGCCCAACGCGCCAGCAACTACGGTTTTCATCGCTCCCCTCCGTTCCCTCCGAACGCGCTTCTTTGCCTTGCCTTGATTCTACTTGAATGGTCAGTCTACGTGAACGGTGGTCCTTCCAAAACATATCTCACAACTTTCGCGACCTGGAAAACATCACCGAGGTGTCGGGTAAGGGGACGGCGGCAACGCCGTCTCCTTACCCGACACCTCGGCATTCCTGTCCAGCGTATTCTACGAGGAAGTGCAGCTTTTCTTTTCCGCGGTACTACGAAACCCCACCGCAGCTCCTGAGATGATCCCCTCGGGCAGGTAGTGTAGGCTCGCTTGCGGCATCGATCAAATGACCAACCCAGATCGGTCATCTGCGCTTCGGTGAGTCGATCTTGCTGGGCTACGACACGCTGACCCGGAAGCCGAACATGGGATAGACGTCAGGTCACACAGCGGCGCCCGCTATGCTCGCTGCCAACCTGTCCGAGATCTGTGCCTGTGCGATGTCAAAGTCGCTGCCTTGTGTGCCGGCAACCTCGCTTGCGAGGAGTTCCAGGCTTTCTTGGTACAATCGTTTCCCTCGTATGGTCAGGCTTCGTCTCTTCTCTTGCCGCCAGGCCAGATCTCTCAGCACTCTGGCGATCTCGAAAACGTCTCCCTCGTGCAGCTTTGCCTTTAGTAGAGCATAGCGTTCGTTGTGATCGCTGGGCAGCGTGCTGGGGCCGGAACGCAGGATATGCCACACCTGCACCAGCTTGGACCGCGAGAGCGGGGATCGTAGCCCTACCTTCTCTTCGTTCCTCACAGCGACCATCACCGTTGTTCCCGGCTGGCTGAGCAGCTCTATCGAATAGTACCGTTTTCCCTCGTTCCCGAGGAATGCGATTTCTTTGAGGTCTGTCACGACCCCAGCGCCATAGTCTGGATGTACAACTGTGTCACCTACCTTGAACATGCTCTGTGCTCCCTTCTGCACGGCCTTGGCGTTCAGCGTCCTCGTGGGGCTGGTCTTCCTGCGCGTCGGCGCGCTCGGCAGCGACCTTCTGTCCTGTGAACGAGGTCTCCGGCCAGGGTGCGACGCGCATGCTGAGCGAGATCCGGCGGCGCCCGTCATCAACGTACAGCACCTGCACCGAAACCGGTTCACCAGGCCTCAGGCTTGCCCGTGTGGTTTCGGCATCTGGCATCTCGGAGGTGTGCACCAGGCCCTCAACCCCCTCGCCAACGTCCACAAAAGCCCCAAAACTGGCAATGTGGGTCACCGTCCCCTGGACGATTTCCCCTTCGATCAAGTCTTCAGTCACAATCAACCACGGGTCGGGTAGCAGTCGCTTTCGGCTCAGGCTGATGCGCTCCCGCTCACGATCCACGTCCAGGACATATACCTCTACCTTGTCGCCCACGCTCAGCACGTCTTCTGGACGGCGTACGTGCTTCCAGTCCATTTCAGAGATGTGGACCAGGCCATCTATGCCACCCAGATCCACAAATGCACCATACTGCGCCAGGCTGCACACAGTCCCTGTGTGTACCTCTCCCTCGGTGAGTGTCTCGAGCAGGAGCTGTCGTCTGTGGCGATTCGCCTCTCGTTCCGACATGACCAGGCGCCGGCGTCGCTGTTCCACCTCAAGCACGACCAGCCATAGCGTCTTCCCTACCAGTTCGGACTTGGCTTCCTGCAAGCGTTCCCCGCCTATCCCCCGGGAGATCGAGGAGATGTGCGAATTGGGGACAAAGCCGCGCAGGCGGCCAAATTGGACGACGATACCGCCGCGATTGAAATCGGCCACCTCGGCCTCAAGGCTTTCCCCGCTTTGCAGGAGCTTTTCTGCACGCAGCCAATCCGCTTGCTGCTGCCCCTTGTTGATCGAGACCAGGATCTCCCCCTTTGGCCCCCCGGCTCGGAGGACAGCGACCGGGACTTGATCCCCAACCCGCAATGCGGCGCGGACCGTGTCGTCCAACAACTCTAGGTCTCGAGGTGGGACGATGCCATCCCGCTTGGCACCCAGGTCAACGATGATGTCGTTCTCGCCAATGTCGAGGATGATCGCTTCGCGGATCTCGCCGCGTCGTGGCCGCGAATAGTCATATTCCCCCGCAATCCACGCTGCCATCTGCTGCTCTTGGTTTAGGACATCTGTCTGTGGGTCCATTTTCACCCGCTCTACCGTTGCTGCTGCATAATCCATACCTCTGATCTGTCTCCTTCTCCATCTGGTTCCCGCCTCGACGGTGCCGGCCTCGGCGGACAACGTGCGGAAAGCGTGCCGTTACAGGGACGATTGTCCTCGGGTCATATATCTCAATGAATATGTATCATTCCGATATAATTGTACCACAGCTCATCGCTCCTGTCAAATTCGTGTAGTAGCGGGATCTCACAGGGGATGCCGATTGACTTTTGGGGCAGGTGTGATAAGATAGGGCACTGGCTCACATTCAAGCGATACAGCTCGCAGGAGGAACAACGTGACAGACAGAGCGTGGAGAGGCAGCTTTGCCATCCCGATGACCCCGTACGACGAAGAGGATCGCATCGACGAGGACGTGCTCGCCGCCGAGATCGAGTTCTGCATCGAATCGGGCGTGGGCGGACTGGTCGTGCCGGTCATGGTCAGCGAGTTCAGGGTGCTCTCCGAGGAGGAGCGCAGGACCATGATCCGCGTCCCCGTGCAGGTCTCGGCCGGGCGCGTGCCCGTAGTGGCCAACTGCGCGGCGGTGAACACCCCGCTCGCGGTGAGCTATGCGCGCTACGCGCAGGAGGTGGGTGCCGACGCGGTGATCGCCATGCCGCCCTACGTGCTCCGGCCCGACTTTACAACCATTCTCGCCTACTACCAGGCCATTTCCGACGCGGTGAGCATCCCGGTGTGGATCCAGAACGCCGGGGTCGTGGCCCTGTCCCCCGACCAGATCGTGCAGTTGTGCACCGAGATCGAGAACGTGAGCTGGGTCAAAGAGGAGGTCGCCCCCAGCACGCACAGCATCGGCGCCCTGGTCGCCAGGAACTGCCCGGCGATCGAGGGGGTGATGGGCGGGGGCGGGGGCCGCTACATGATCACCGAGCGGGCCCGCGGGTCCAAGGGCGTCATTCACGCCTGCCAGTTCTGCGACGTCGTCCAGCTCATCTGGGACCTCCTGGACGCCGGGGAGGACGAGCAGGCCGGCGACCTGTACGAGCACGTCCTGCCCGCCCTCGTCTTGGAGGGCCTGATGGGCATGGCCTGTGCCAAGGAGATCATGGTCCGGCGCGGGGTGTTTGTGAACAACCGCATCCGCAGCCGCGCCCGCCCCCTGGACGAGGAGGATATGCGCGAGATCGACCGCGTGTGGGAGCGCATCCAGCCCTACCTCATCTGGCACAAGTAAGCGGCACGGGCACAGGGTAGCACGCAGCCCGCACCGCAAAACAGCCTCGCAGCGCAGACCGGTCTGCGCTGCGAGGCTGTCCTCTTTCCTCCTGGCGGCGCGCTCCTCTCAGGCTGCACAGACGGCTGTCCTGTCGGTCTGCAGCGACACTCACGCACGCACGAGCATCACCCGCCACCGAGATTGGGGAGCTCGCGGCGTTGCACACCCGCGGGGCGAAGCGTCTCGGGCGTCGCGTGGCACTCTGGACACACGTCTGGGGAGGCCAAGAGGCGCCAGTGGAGTGACTGACCTTGCAGGCGTCGGAAGCGCGGGGTCGCCCGCCTGTAACGCCTCCCGTAACGGTGCGCTAACGGCCATCTGGTATACTGTGGTTGTGCAGGACGCGTCGCACGTCAAATGATCGCGCACAGTGCGGCCCATCCCCTCCCTCGCGCGGGGCGCTCGGAGCACCCCGCCGAGACGTGCCCTCGATGCCGCAGACAGGGAGCAGAGGACGATGATCGAGATACTCCAGGCACAGGAGCGCGCTCACGCCCCCTCACATCCGCGAGCTGTTCTGGGGATACCTGCAGTGGGCAAACGCGAGATTGAACGAGGAGTGCGGCATCGATCTCGACATCGCGGCGATGCTGGAGCGGGACACGGCCGATCTGCGCAAGTTCCTGCCGCCGGGTGGCCGGCGGCTGCTCGCCCGCTGCGAGGGGCAGATGGCTGGCATTGCCTGCCTGAAGCGGCTCGGACACGACACCGGGGAGATCAAGCGCATGTACGTGCGCCCGGCGATGCGCCGCAGGGGAATCGAGCGCGCGCTTCTCGAAGGGCTGCTGCTCTTCCTTCTACGGCAAGATCCCATCGATCCCTTTCGCTCTCAGGTCCTCCACTATCGCGCGGACGGGGATGCCCTCGTTGATCTTGATGATGGATCCCTTGAGCCTCTCGGCCCCCTCCCAAGCCGCAAGGGAATAGGGACGGCCCGCGTGGTGCAGGGCGACCACCTCCCATCGCTCGTTGAGGACCGGGGCACCGGCAGAGCCGCGCATCGTGTTGGCCACATAGCGCACACTGGATTCCGCCATATCCTCAACCACATAGTTCTGCGTCATCACCACCTTTAGCGGGCCGCCGAGTGGGTGCTGGATGATGTTGACCCGATCGCCTTCCGCGATCAGTCGAGGGGCGAGTTCCAGGTATCCCCGGTGCACGCCTCGACGGACCATCTCCATCAGAGACAGATCCTCTTCGAGGATCGCATCCCCCAGGGGCCGGCCCTCCAGGCGCAGCAGCGCGTAGTCCAGTTCACTGATGGGGCTTTCACAGACAAAGCCAGGCCGAATCTCGAACGCCCTGCCCGGCTGCGCCACACCCGCCGCATCGCTCACATAGTCAAACCGGACAACAGCCTGCTCCACTTCGCCCGCATCCCCAAACACGCTCCGGGCGGTCAGCACCAGGTCCGGGCCGACCAGGAATCCGGTCGCCTTAGCCCCCGTGGGTACGTCGATCAGGCACACCGCCTGCGCGGTGTACATCGCTCCGCCGAGAAGGTAGACATCCAGGAAGTTGTCTTCGGCCGGGATGACGGTCTCCAACCCCAGCTTGCGGATCGCATCAGCGACCGGCCCCTCCTGGTCCAGGGGAGTCTGGGCATCTGCTCGCGGTGGGGACGTGCCTGCAGGCGGCCGGACCGCCCCCTCCGCAATCCCGTGCTCGGCCCGCAGCCGGCTGATGTACGCCGGATCGTTCACCAGCGAGTAGCGCACGATCAGCGCGGCAAAGAACGCGGCATGCTCGCGTGGAAGCTCTCCCAGGGTCAGCAGGTAGCTGAGCAGGGACCCCAGCGCGTGGTAGGCCGGGCGGTCTGGCAGCTCGCCAAAGCGCTCGAGCCGCTCCATCAGGTCCCCAGCCACGGTCCTCGGGGCGCCGTTGAGAGCGATCCCGCCCAAGAACCTTGTCAGACCTGCCGTTCGCAGCAGCGAGTGACGGTCGCGCGGGTCACCGCTCGAGAACTCGTACACCTCAGAGAGGTACTGGGTCAGCCGCTGTCGTTCCTCGACCTGCAGCACGTCCTCAGGCATACGCCCTATGCCTCACCCAAGACCTGGCGCAGATAGGCGAGGTGATCGCAGAGGTGGTCTGCCAGGCGATCCGCATGCTCCGAGAGGTCGGCATAGCAGTCCTCTACGGCCAGCCAGTAGTCCTCTAGTGCCTCACCGATGGAGCTGCCTGCCCCGTACAGGTCCAGGCGAATGTCGCTCACAAAGTACTGGCTCCCATCGAATCGTATGCGTACGGAAATACCTCGCACCTCATCCGTGCTGTTCCGCATCGGGGATGCTCCACTCCTCACAAGCAACAGTCCTATCGCCGTGGCCTCGCGCGAGTCGCCGCCCCGGACGCCCGCTCTCCTAGCGCGCCCCGCACGCCTGCAGGCAGGCCTGCATATGCCCGCGCGACTCGGCGGCGATCACGCAGCACTGCTCCAGGCTGTATCCCTGGGCCTTGGTGCCGATGATCTCCAGGTCGAGGGGGCCGGCGTAGCCGTGCTCGTGCAGCACGCGGATATAGCCCACCAGGTCGATATCGCCCCGCCCGTTGGCCTGATCCGCCGGACTGCCCGGCCCCTGCTGGCGTCCCTTGCAGTCGCGAATGTGCACGTGCTTGACGCGAGAGATGACGGCTGCGATCGCTTCCACAGGGTTTTCGTTCGCGCGATAGATGTGGGATGGATCCATATCGATGCCAAATGCGGGGGAAGCGATCTCGCGCATCGCGCGCAGCGTGGTCGGCGTGTTGTAGATGCTCTGCCCCACGTGCGCCTTGACGCACAGGTTCACGCCGTACCTCTCGGCCATGTGGGCCAGGCTGCCCAGCGAATCGATGGCCTGGGGCCAGGCCCCCTCGTCGTCCGTTTTGCCCCCTGGACCGCAGTTGATGATCGGGATGCCCAGCTCGACCGCCGCCTGGAAAGCTGCCTCCATCGTCGCTGGGTCTCGCGAAGGCTGCTCCATCGCCAGCAGTTCCAGCCCATACTCCTTCGACAGCCTCCTGACCTGGGGGACCAGCTCCCGCCAGCGAGCGAGGACCAGGTGCTCGCTCATGCCCTCGATGGCGGACAGCTCGATCCCGTCATAGCCGGCCATCGCAGTGTACTTGAAGGCCGTTTCCATATCGAACGCGCCGTACAGCACCGAATTCGCTCCCAGTTTCACTTTTTCCCTCCAAAGTCTGCTCGCACAGAACGACGACCGGCAAAGGGCCAAAGCACACTCGTCCACACCTGCACTGCCCCCTGTCGGGGACACTTGTACCTGCGCCCCCAAGTGCAGGTGTCTCCGACGCGCAGGCGCAAGTGTCGCCTGTCGTCCATCGTCTGTCATCCATCGTCCGCTCTACCGGATATAGACCACCGTCTCGTTCTCCAGCGACTCGATCGCCGCCGCCAGGACCTTTTGGGCGGCCAGGCCCTCTTCGCCCGACCCATCGATCTCCGCCGGATCGGCCCCCTCATCCACCTGCTCCAGGAAGCGGTGAATGCGGTTCCGGAACGTGTCCACAAAGTCGCTCATCCCGCCAAACAAGGGGTTGGTGTAGACCGTCTTTTCCAGGTTTCCAGCCGGGTAGAGCGTCACCTCGCGGAACATATCGTCGATGACGAACCGCCCGCCGGTCCCGGCGACCTCGCAGCGCTCCATCGGGTGCCCGCGCTCGATGTCATAGCTGCCGGTCAGCGAGCCGACGACGCCGTTCACAAAGCGCATGTTGAACTGGGCCGTCGACCAGATCGCCCGTCCCGGGGCCTTGGTCGCAAAGCACTGCACCGCTTCCACGGCCCCGCAGTAGTACTGCATGATGTTGACCGTGTGCGGGTGCAGCGCCTTGAGCTGAAAGTAGGGCGAGCTCTCGCGGGGATTCATGATCCACATGCTCATGTTGACGAATAGCAAGTGCCCCAACCGGCCCTCGTCCACCCACCTCTTGGCCAGCCTGGCTGCCGGGGTGAAGCGGTGGTTCAGGTCCACGCCAAAGCAGACCCCCTTTTCCTTGGCCTTGGCGACCATTTCTACAGCCGCGGGGATCTCGTTCGAGATCGGCTTTTCGCACAGGACGTGACAGCCTGCCTCCAGGGCCTGCATGGTCGGCAGGTAGTGCTCGCTGCCGTACTCGTAACCGCCCGTGGCCACGCTGCACACGTCGGGGTTGAGCGCCTCCAGCATGTGCATGACATCGTAAAAGGCCGGCACCCCCAGGCGAGCAGCGGCAGCGTCCGCCCGATCGCGGCGGATATCGCAGACACCCACCAGCTCTGCCAGGGGATCCTCGTGGTAGAGGTCACAGTGACGGTTCCCAATCGGTCCCAGTCCGATCACGCATACTCGCTGCATGCTTGCCTCCTGTCCTCCCGCTATCCGGGAACCGGCATCTCGTACCCATACTCGATCATAGCCGGTGCCAGGAAATCGTAGTAGCTTACGCCCTCGTCCCGCTTCCAGCGTCCGACGGCCTCGACATGCACCGGGACCTTGGCCAGCTTGAGGCCCAGGTACTCCTCCAGGCGGGCCAGCGTCTCGTCCTGGCGCAGACAAAAGTCCTCAAAGCGGACCTCGAGCCAGTGCTCGGGCCTGGGCGTGGCCTTGACCAGGTCATACTGGTACTTCCACGAGATGGCCCGTCGCAGCCGCACCTCTCGAACCAGGGATTCCTCGTCTCCGGTCGTCGAGGACTCGCCCACAACCGGCGGCCGCTCGTCCTGGCCCACTGGCACGAGCTCCTGAGGAGCCGGGTACTCGATGCCGAAATCGTGCAGGTCGTCCGTGAGATGCCGGCCGATCACACAGTCCCTCGGATTGCGGATCCAGTAGATGTACTTGACCTCGGGGTAGAGGCGCACGATCCACGGGTAGACCAGCGTCGTCTCGGGGATCTTCCATCCCCTGTGCTCGGCCGGGCTCTCCAGCACGGAACGCAGGTAGCCGCGGATCAGATCGACAAACTCGTCCGGGATCTCGACCTCGTGCAGCGCACTCCAATCCCATTCCAGGCCGCCCTGCCAGTGCACGTAGCGGGCCAGCACCCGGCAGGCCTCGTACATTTGCTCGGGGGGAATCAGGTCACCGGAACGGTTCAGCGGCTCGCCCATATAGACGCCGCTCTCGGAAAGCGTGTGCGACATGGCTCGCGTGCCCGAGTGCCCGCGGCCAATCACCGTGATCATGGTCATGAACGCCTATCCTCGCCGGCACGGTCGCGGACCAGCCAGAGCACCCTCCCCGATTCTCCAGTCCGCGAGCAATCCTTGGCTGCCCCCGGATCCCCTCTCACAGAGTGACCACCGTGCCCGTCTGCCAGGACTCGATGGCGGCCTCGATCACCAACTGCGCCTTGAGAGCATCCTCTCCAGAGCCGTCGATCTCTTCGGGCTTGACCCCCTCGATGTTCTGCTCGACCCAGCGCCCAATGCGGCTGCCAAAGGTCTCGCCAAAGCTCATCATGCCCCCGATATAGTCATAGGTCACCGTCTCCCGCGAGAAGCGGGGATAGAACTCGAGGTGCTCGCAGGCCTCGCGGAGGATGAAACGGGCGTCCGAGCCGACGACCTCCAGGGTCTCCAGCCCATAGCTCCCGCCCGGCCCGGTCGCGTCGTAGCTGCCGGTGAGGTGGCCGAGGATCCCGTTCTCGAACAGCATGTTGACCTGCACGTTGGACCAGATCGCCCGCCCCTTGCCCTTTTTGAAAAAGGCGTGCACCTTGACCACGTCCCCGGCATAGTAGCGCATGACGTCGATCGAATGCGGGTGCAGCGCGCGCATGTGGAACCAGGGCGAGCTCTCGTTGGGGTTGTTGATCCACATGGTCATGTTGATGATGTGGATCTCACCCAACCGGCCCTCGTCCACCCACTCTTTGGCCCGCACTGCGGCCGGGGTAAACCGGTGGTTCAGGTTGACGCCGTAGCGCACGTTCTTTGCCTTGGCCAGGGCGACCATCTCCCCTGCCTTACCCACGTCGTTCGAGATCGGCTTTTCGCCCAGCACGGGCAGGCCGGCCCCCAGCAGCTCCATGGTCGGCTCATAGTGGTCGCCGCCGTTCTCGACCCCGGCGGTGCACATGCTCACCGCGTCGATCTGGATGCCGCTGTCCAGCATCTCGCGGATCGAGTAAAAGGCCGGAGAGCCGTACAGCTCTGCCGCCTTGTCTGCCCTGTCGTGGAGGATGTCGCACACGGCGACGATCTCACTGTCGGGGTGCTTCTGGTACACCCTGGCGTGCGTGTTGCCAATGCCGCCCAGGCCGACGATGGCTACCTTGAGAGACATTATGACACTCCTTTTTCTACGCTTGCGAACCTCAGACATCCGAAGTCTGTCAGACTTCGGATGTCTCTCCACCGTCTGATCGAGACGATCCCATCTTGGTCCGATCCCCTCGCAGCGGGATCAGGGCTTGGCCTTCTTTCCTTTCTTGCCCTTCTTTTTCGACTTGGCGCGCTTGGCCGCGGATGCCTTCTTTCCCCCCTTGGCTTTGGGCTTTGCCTCGGCCGGAGACGGCTCTTCCCGTGACTTGGCCTGCAGCTTGGCGGCCTGGCTCACGTCGCCAATGTGCAGCGTATCGTAGGCCTGTTGGGAGCTCTCGAACGCCCCGACCCCCGCGTGCCCGTGCCAGTCGCCCTGGTGATGGATCGGATTGGGAAGCCCGGTCTCCTCCTCACGCCGGGCGATCCACGCTTCCATACGTCCCTTGAGCAGGGCTACGACGTCGGGCGCGCGCTCTGCCAGGTTGGTGTTCTCACCCGGGTCCTCGATCAGGTTATACAGTTCGACCGGAGGCTTGAAATGAAAGTCCGGTTCGAGGGCGAGCATCAGTTTCCACTCTGGCGTGCGCCAACCGTGCTTGCGCATCCACGTGCACTCGGTGATATAGAACTCGCTGTCAAATGAGGCCACCTCGCCCCGGACCATCGACATCAGGCTCTGGCCATCGAACTCGATGCCGGTCTCGATGCCCGCCAGCTCGAGCAAGGTGGGCACCAGGTCCTGGTGTCGGTTATAGCCCCCGACGCGCAGCCCGGCGGGCACCTTGCGCCCATAGTGGAGGATCAGGGGCACGTGCAGGACATTCTCATAGATCCCGTGGTGGTCGAACCAGCACTCGTGGTCGTAGAGGGTCTCCCCGTGGTCGGCATTGAGGACGACGATGGTGTGGTCCAGGATGCCCCGCGCCTGGAGGGCGGTGAAAAGGGTCTGGATACAGGCGTCCATGTAAGCGATGGCCCCATCGTACTGGGCGATCACATAGTCCTTGTCGGTAATGCCTGGCGGCATCCAGGTGGCGAAAAAGTCGCGGAATGGCTTAAAGGACATCACCGGCTCCATCGACTTGTTGCGGGGTTTGCACTCGTTCCCGTGGTAGAACGTGCGTTCGTAGGGCTGGGGTGGCAGGTAGGGGGCGTGGGGGTCCATGTGGCGCAGGAATAGGAAAAAGGGCTCCTTGGCCTTGGCCAGCCGGTCCAGCTCGGGGATCGCCACTTTGTTCAGGTTCTGAGCCTTGGGGCTGCGACCTTCGTTCCAGCTCCCCCACCCGGCGTAGTCCAGATAGGTGTCGAACCCCCGGGAGCTGGGATTGCCGGTGAAGCCGATGCACGTCGTGTTGTAGCCGGCCTCCTTGAGGATCTCGGGCAGCGTCTTGACCTCGGGTCGCAGCGGCCCCTTGTGCCGCAGGGCCACAACCTGGGTGCTGAACACATCCATCCCGGTGAGCATCGAAGCGTAGGCGCTGGTCGTGGGGATGTAGGCGCTGTACGTCCGCTCAAAGAGGGTCCCCTGCTGGGCGATGCGGTCGATGTGCGGCGTGGTCAGGCGCGGATAGCCATAGCAGCTCACGTGGTCGGCTCGCAGCGAGTCGATCCCAAAAATCAGGATGTTGGGTTTTCTTTTGGGTGCCATACTGCCTCCTATCGCGGTACGTGTGGATTGTCCGAATTGTACTCGATTCCCCTGCGGCGCGCAAAAAGACCCCAAGGGTCTTCCCGGGCCCTTGGGGTCTGCTGGCTCAGCGGAGGGCTGGGCCTTCAGCGCGCGATCACCTCCTCGGCCGCTTCAGCGATGTTGCACAACACATCGAGCAGGGCCTGGAGGCGGTCCGCCTGCCGCTCGACGGAGAGAAAGCAGAACGTCCTCGGCTCCTGCTCGAATCGCAGCACATAGTCAGACAGATCGATCCGATAGTCGCGCACGCGCATCTCTTGTACGACGCTCCACATCCCCTCGTGGAGGTCCGCCGCGGCGAACACCTTGGCCGCCAGGTCTCCCGGCTCGCTCTGCGCGATCGTGAACGGCCGGTCCCCGCGCCCATCCACCTGCCGGTCCTCTCGGTCGGTCCAGGGCAGGCCGCAGATGAGCATCGACCCCCCGATCGGGTTGCGCACCGAGAGCAGGATCCGCATGCGCAGGCCCAGCCCCAGGTCCCTGTAAGTGTCGAGGGTGAGATCGCGGCCCCGGTAGCTCCCTACGACGCGCCCGCGCCTGGGTATGCCCAGAACGCGGCTGCGCCGGTACGTCAACCCGGCACGGTCGGCCAGCCTCCGCCAGGCCCTCCCCTCCAACCAGGGACAGACCACGTTGGGCCAGGCAAAAACCGCCAGGATGGCGAGCAAGACGACCAGGGTTCCACCAAGCAAGTATTCCACGGCACTTTCTTTTCTGCTGCGCGGAGGAGAAACCGGGTGCCCTCACCTGCCGCAAGAGCTACCCCAAGACCTCACGGGCCTTTTCCCAGCCGGCCCGCATCCGCTTGTAGATGGAGGAACGGTCAAAGTCCAGGGTATCGCCCAGCGGCTCATCGGGCTCGATGATCGCGCACTGGTAGTACCTATAGGGTTTGCCCTCATCGTTGTGCAGGGTCACGCCGTGAGCGGCGGCTTCCTGGACATTGCGGTTGATGCGCACAAACTCACGCACATCGGTCGTAAAGATCTCGTCCAGCGCGATCTCGAGGGCGTGCTGGCCGATCTGGAGGGCGTTGTTCAGCGGCTCGTCGCTCCGGGGAGGTTTCCTGGGACCGCAGTTGATGACCACCACCTCCGTCGGATCGGCGTCCAGGACATCCCCCAACGGGCTGACGTTCCGCACCCCGCCGTCCACCATGTCCAAATGCGAGGGCGGCACGTGCACCGGAGGCCAGATGATCGGAATGGCGGTCGAAGCAAGGAGAGCCTCCCTGAACCCCGGATCAGAGGGCGTAAAGCGCACGTATTCCCCCGTCCGCAGGGAGACCGTGCCGATCCGCAGGTCGGCCACGATCCTGCCGAGGTCGATCTCGCGCTCGATCAGCTCCCGAAGGGGCTCGTGACCATAGATCGACCTGGCCCCAAAGAGCAGCTTGAGGATCGCCCAGACCCCCATCTTGCCCGTGTACACCTGGTCGGCGGTGATGTTGGCCCACAGGTCCTCGAGCCGCCCGTACTTGCCCATCGCCAGCATCGCGCCATTAAGCGCACCCACAGATACGCCGGCGATGAGGTCCCACCTGTACCCTTTGACCTCACGGGCGTACTTTTCCGCCGCGAACTGGAAAGCCCCCCTGGCTCCCCCACCACTCAAGACAAGAGCGACCTTGGACATCGTTCCCCCCTTCCTTGCGCCCACACCTCCGGTCGATGATCCTATCATACCACAGATTGAGTTCGAGTACAACCTCAGGTTACCCGACGGTACGGCTGTTGCAAAGTCCGAGGAGGGCGCATCCCCCGATGCGCCCGGCTTACTGGCGCACCGTCCCGCATCGGGGGATGCGGCACTCCCCAGTCAAGTCAAGCGACAATGCAACAGCCGTAACCGGGAGCGATGTGGGGGGAGCGGCGCTCCCCCCACACCCCCCTCCAGAGATCCAGAGGCCCAGAGCACAGAGCGACAGAGCGCAGAGTCAAGAGAGCCAGGACGCCCCCGCCACCACCCCCACCACCCGCACACCAACTGCCGCTGGGCCGGTTGAGAGGGTCGAGCCCGTCGTGGCACGCACACCGGACGCCCCGGGGATCGTCGCCGAAGGCACCCCCACGACCACGCGGGGGACGTCCCCCTCGGGGTCCTGGAGCGCCGGACCCGCTTCCCCGTACCCCTCATAGTTCCCCGCCCAGCGTGTGGCACACCACTCGTACGCGTTGCCGCTCACGTCCAGCGCGCCGCACGGCGAGGAGCCGCTCGCAAAGAGCCCCACGGCGCAGGTGCTGCCGATCCTGCTTTCCGCAGAGTTGCACCTCCTCGCGTTCCACGCGTTCCCCCACGGGTAGCTCCGTCCGTCGGCACCCCACGCGACCAACTCCCACTCGGCCTCTGTGGGCAGCCGGACGACCAGGCTTCCGGGCTCCAGGCTTTGTGACCCCAAGCGATCCTCGCGCCACAGGCGCAGGTCGACGCCCGTGCTCCGAAACCGCTCGGTCAACCAGCGGCAGAAAGCGAACGCCCTGATTGGCCGACAAATCTAAGCCTATATTTCGCACCTTGAAAACTGAATAGAAAGCGAAGAAGTTGCGGAATCGCCCCTTTTGTGGCAGAGTATAGGTCACCACAACCAAATACTGCCGGAGCGATTCCAAATGAATTGTGCCACAAAATCCCGACGAATACAAATCCTGGTTTGGCTCATCTGGGCCATTGCCTGCGTCACCTTTACCTTTCTGCCAGAGCAGGTAATCCAGCGCCAGCCGTCTACTCTGGACCTACCAGCCTTGCCTGGCGTGGTCACATACGACCGACGAAACGGGCCTCTGTTTTCTTGGTATCCCAAGCATCGTGTACGCAAGTGGGCGTGGCAACGATATTGCATCCTGCGCCGTGCACATCGGCGGGCGGTATGGGTGGCACGACTCGCACGTTTGACATTGACCGGCGTGCTGAGCTTGGCCACGGTGGTCGACTTGCTCACCAAAGCACAACTGCGACGGCATCTGGGTGCCTTGCCGGTGCTGTACGCACTGCTGGATGTGCTGCAAGTGCGCCAAATCATCAATCGACACTGCCCGACGGCAGCAGAAGTGGAGCACGGCACAGTAGCGATGGTTCTAATCCTCAACCGCCTGATGGCACCTCGTCCTCTCTACCTGGTGGCGGACTGGGTAGCTCAAACCGTGCTCGTCTATGTGTTGGGTATCACCGCGAGCAAGTTCAACGACGACCGTCTGGGACGGACACTGGATGCGATCCGTGAGCATGCCCGCGACATCTGGCAAGATATCGTCCACCACGCTTTGGTGCACTTTGACATTGACCTCTCGATCATCTTTTACGACCTGACGGCCTTTGTCGTGCACGGTGCCTACAGCGAGAGTGACTATGCCAAGTTTGGGTTCGCCCACAACACGCCGATGGACAAGCGTAAGGTCAAGGCTGGCGTGAATGCATCCGCCGACGGCAACATACCCACCGAATATGGGATGTGGCCCGGGAACACAGCAGACTTGGCGACAGTGCAAGAAAACATGGGGCGCCTTTGTCATCTGCTGAGGAGACGTGGTTGGTCGATCAACGAAACGATCATCATTGGTGACCGGGCGAACCTGAATGACGAACTGGCGGTTGCCTACAAGGATCACGGTTTGCATTACCTGGCCGGACTTCAAGCACATAAGAAGATGCATCGAGAATTGTTGGAGCAGTACCCGACCCAGCAGTTCTATACGCATCCCTTGGACGAAGAGTACTGGGGCATCTGTTGTCCGGTCGTGTTTGAACACGCAGGTCGCCAAGTCACCCATCGTGGACTTGTGGTCCTCAGCGGACCGATGCGTACTGCCCGCCGCCAAGCTAGAGCCAAGAAGCTATGGGCTTTGAACCAAGCCTTGCGGGAGGTGCGCACCAAGATCGGAAAGCCACGTTACCGAACCGTGGCCTGTGTTCAGCGACGGGCCAATACGCAACTCAAACGCTCTCCCGCAGGCAAGTTCATGTGTGCTCAGGCGTACGCCGATGAAGAAGGACAAGTACATCTTTGTTGGGGTCTGGATCGTTACGCGCTCTGGAAAGCGGATCAGCGGGATGGTCGCTACCTGTTGGTCACCAATGACTGGTCGCTCTCACCTGAACAGATGTTAGCCCTGTACCGGCAGAAGGATGGCGTAGAGAAGCGGTTCACCGTCTCCAAAAGCGACCTCAAGGTCTCGCCCGTCTACCTGCACAAGGACGAGCGCATCGAAGCCATGTTGTTGATTAACATGCTGGCCTTGCTGGCCTATAGCCTGCTGGAACGACAAGCGCGCCAGAATGGACTACAGATGACCACGCGACGGATCATCCAGAAGCTCGAAAGCCTCGATGTCATCGAGACCCGATGTTGGGATGGTAGCCGTCTGTGTCGACTGGTGCCGGTAGCTGAAGAGCAAGCGGCTCTCCTGGTGGCACTGCGGCGAGTCCTGGCAGAACTCGTCATTCCACGCTGTCCTCATCCCCTACTCGTGGCCGGAGAAGACACTTCCTGGGCCTTGCCTGCTGGAGAATGGTCAAGCACAGCATAGGCCCGGTCTGCCGGGAAGGGGAAAACATGCCTAGCGCCAGAATGGAAGCTAACCTGATTGGCAAAATGGGCGTCATAGCTCTCATTGTGGCTCAGACTGCCCTCCTGCGCACATCAGGTGGCATGTAAAAGCTCCATATAATTGACCCCAAAAACTGGACCACATGCTAACTTGTGATATCATGAACAGCATGTGGAGGTCAATCTCATGCCCAAACGGAAGCGGCGTAGCGCCGAATTCAAGTTCAAAGTGGCCCTTGAGGCTGCCAAGAGCACCAAAACGCTGAGTGAACTGTCCAGCGAGTACGAGGTCCATTCCACCCAGATCAGCGAGTGGAAAAGTCAGCTCCTCAAGGACGGGTCCAGCATTTTCAGTACGACCACGGCTCGTCAACAACGAGACCAAGAAGCCCTCCAGGCCGAGCTCTACGAGCAGATCGGGCGGCTGAAGATGGAACTGGAGTGGCTAAAAAAAAAGTTGCCGAATGATGTCCAGACCAGGTGTGCGCTGATCGAGCGCGAGCACCCACAATTGAGTATCCGCCGCCAATGCGAACTCGTGGGCCTGAACCGGTCGACCTACTACCATACGCCTGCGGGAGAGAGCGATCTGAACTTGCATCTGATGCGCTTGATTGATAAACAGTATACCAAAACACCGTTTTATGGCTGGCCACGGATGACCGCTTACCTAAAACGGCCACCACACGGGTACGAGATCAACCATAAGCCCGTGCAGCGGCTGATGCAGAAGATGGGCCTACAGGCCATCTATCCCAAGCCGCGGACGAGTAAAGCGGCCAAAGGGCACAAGGTCTATCCGTACCTGCTGCGTCACCTGGCGATCACTCGCCCTAACCAGGTGTGGAGCGCTGAAATAGTCTGAACGCAAATGACAAAAACGGCATGGTTCAGAACCCCGGGAAGTTAGATTGACAGTTTTTGAAACGCTCTGAAGGTTTTTCCGGGCGGGTGGTCTCAGAACAGCCGTTTTTCGTTTGAAAACCGGGCAAAACCTATGGTTTCAGGCCATTTTGCTCC
>JADHXD010000089.1 GCA_016783145.1 Anaerolineae bacterium | reverse complement strand
AACGATGCGCGCCAGGTTGAAACAGACCGCCTCAGCATTGAATAGAGTCCCATCGTGGAACTTGACATCCCTGCGAAGCGTCAATTCGTAGACCGTGCCATCGTCCGATATGTGCCATCGCTCCGCCAACCCAGGGACAAACGTGCCATCAGCGGAAAGCCAGACCAGGGGATCGTAAACGCTGGTGAGTGGGATGCCCAGCTCTGAGGATGCCCCTACGTGAGGATCGATGCTGGAGGGAGCCAGAGTGAGGCCATAAATCAGCTTCCCCTCGCCAGGAGAACGACAGGCGGCGAGGTATGGTACCAGGAGAAGCGTCAAGATCGCTGCAATCCACATACGTTTGCTGCTATGCAAGCTGTCCTCCCGAACAGAGTCTTCTCGAAGGATCGAAAGTATTCTACTCCAAAAGGTCAGGGACGCAAGTACTCGGGTGCAAGCCAAACCCCGATGCCCGCCGGACGGCTCTGATCAGCCCCTCCGGTGCCATCTGTAGTAGGTCGCCTTTCCGTAGGCGACACCTCCCAGCAGAATCAGGCCTGCTGCCCCCCCCGGTCAACAGACGTGTCTGTCGAGCCTGGGGACTGAGACCCGCCGTCAAGGGCGCCTGACCACCACGATCGCGATGTCATCGAACGGGATGCTCGGGCCGACAAAGTCGCTGAGCGCCTGCTCGAGGGCGGCCATGATCTCTGTTGCAGAAGAGCGCCGATGGTCGAGAATGACGTGCTGAAGACGCTCCATGCCAAACTCGTGCTCCCGTGCGTCGATCGCGTCCGTCACTCCGTCGGTATAGAACACGACGAAATCCCCAGGGCCCAGGCACACCGTGCTTTGTTCGAATACGGCATCACTCATCACGCCCAGTGCCATGCCCGAGCTCTCCAGCTCGGACAGTTGCCCTTGGCTGGCCTCGCACAGCAGCGGCGGATTGTGCCCGGCGTTGACATAGGTCAGCGTGCAGGCCGCTGGATCAAGCAGGGCATAGCACAGGGTCACAAACATCCCCCCCGAAGAATCCGCACAGATCAGGCGATTCGCGTGGGTGATGCCGTCCGAAGGCGACGATGCACGTCCGACACTGGCGCGAACAATGCTGCGGGTAAGGACCATGAACAGCGCCGCGGGCATCCCCTTATCGGTCACATCGGCGATGACCAGGCCCAGTCGCCCAGGATCCACCGGGATAAAGTCATAGTAGTCGCCCGCGACCTCGCGTGCCGGTCGCCAACATGCGGCGAACTCCCACCCTGGCAGATGCGGCGTCTCCGAGGGCAGGAAACTGGCCTGGACCTCGCGGGCCATCTGCAGCTCGCGCTCCAGCCTGCCTTTGTCGACAGCGACCTGGTATAGACGAGCGTTTTTGACGGCAGTCGCCGCGCTCGAGGCGATCGTCATCAGCAGATCGAGGTCTGCCTGCGTGAACACCCCAACCTGCATTCGATTATCCACATAGAGGACGCCCACGATCCTGTCCCTGATCTCGAGCGGCACGCACAGGATGGAGCGAAGCCCAAGTATGGCAACGCTGCGGCGCATCATGAACCGGGCATCGCTCTGCGCATCGCTCGTCAGAACCGGCACACCCTCGCGTGCGACCCGCTCCACCACGCTCCGGGAGACCTGAAACTGGGGGGCATCGATCGTGTGTTGATCCATCCCACGTGCCACACGAAAGGTCAGGCTGCCGTCCTCTTCACGGAGCATCACAAAGCCCCTCTCGGCACGCATCACAGCGATCACTTCGTCCATCACCCGGTTCAGCACCTCATCGAGGTCGAGGGAGGAGTTGAACGTATGCGACAGCCGCGACAGCAGCGCGAGATGCTCGACAGAAGGTTGCGATGGGCTCTCCGTCACCTGGACACTCCTTCGTGCTCCGAGAAGTCCGGGTGCCAAGCACTCTGATCACTCCGTGAGTGCCTGGCACCTTCGATGCTGAGTTGGGCTACCTGCCCCACGGCTTCCGGGAGGCAAGAAGGGTCACAGTCTCTTTCGGGTCCGCATGCTCCTGGATCAAGGTCACAGGAAAGTCCATTGTCGGCGGATGCATGGCCGCGATCTTCATGATCACCCCGGCGGTCGACAGCTCGATCCTCTTGGCCCCGAGGATCACCTTCATGCCGAGGGTCACCGCTCCCGGAGGAGACAGGGTATACAGCGGCGTCCTGAAAGCTCTCGTCAAGGTCTCAGGGTTCAGGTGCGGGAGTACCCGCGACTTGGACTTCTTGAACTCATCCGGTGTCAGATGCGTGTAATGGGTCATCAGGTCAGGGGCCTCGTCAAAAGCGATGTGCCCGTGTTCGCCGATCCCGCCGAAGCAGATGTCCACCCCCTCCCCGCCGGTGACCTCTTCGATCTTGTCGTCGATCGCGTCCGGGTCGAACGGGTCGGGGAACCAGCGCTGTTCCTCTGGGATTCTGAGGTCCTTGTCCAAGAGGTCAAACAAGTTGTTTTTCATCGAGCCGTGGAAACTCATAGGGTGATCCTCTGGGATAGGTCTTCCCTCCCAGTCGAGGTACTCATCCATGTTAAAGGTCCACACGTTCTTCCAGCTCACCCTCTCCCTGTTCGACATCTCTGCAGCGATGGGGTACTGAGCGACGGGGCCAACAGGCACGATGAACGTGGTGATCTTGTTCTGGGCGTTGTTCTCCTTGATCTTGTTGACCATCGACGTAGCCATCGCCTGCATGACTGGCTCCCAATCTGGGTGGAGCACAACCCTGACCGGACTCCAGTCATCCACCTCTTCGAGAGGCATGTCCAGCAGCTTGCGCATATCCTCCTTGCTCAATGTGACATTGCGGACGATCCCTTTGAACCTCTTGCTGTCAGCCATCTTGTTCCCTCCTCGTGCACTATGCTCACGATGTTCTACTGATTCCTGCTGCCACAGTGCCCAAGCTCACCGCATACGGGTGGCCCTGCGGATGGCCTGCCGCTGCTGCCACGCTCAGGACTCACCCCAGCGCGCAAGAGCCCCCGTGACCGATGAGGCTGGGATGGATCCTACTCCGTCTGTCCTTCGGCCAAGGCCTGCTCGTAAAAGTCCGAGTGCGAGAGAAAGTCCAGGCCATCCTGTTCCAGGGCATGCTCAATGAACGCGCGGATTCCGCTCATCTCGGGGTCCTCGCGGATGCTTGACCAGTCGTGAGCCAGGAAGGACCAGGTGTAGTCATGCTCGAGCACCTCATCCAGGGCCCCTTTGAGCATCGCCACGTAGCCCCCTACGTTGGTCCAGCCGTGTTGAGCTTTCCACAACGTATCGTGCCACCCCTGGATGGGGATCTCGAGCATATCGTCGTGACCGTGCGCTGTATAGAAAAAGGGCTGCACGTCAAAGGGCGTGGGATTCCATCCACGGCTGTCTCGACCCCACGAGCGCACAAACCGGATGCCCAGGTCGTACAGAAGATCCGTGATCTCTGGGCGATCCAGCAGGCCCTGGTAGTAGGCAAACGGGCACGTCAACCCGCGGTTGTCTTCGATGCCCAGGTAGCTGCGCAGGCACTCCTGCGTCTTGGTCACCTGCTCCTCGATCTCCTCCAGGCTGAGCCCTCTGTGCACGACGACTTTGGGCCGGCCCCGCAGCCATTCCAGGTTCTGGATCTCTTCATCGGGGACACCTCGAAAGTCGATCACATAGCTTTTGAAGGGCTTGTGCGAGTAGGAATGCTGCTGCAGGTCGAACAGCGGATCGCCTACCAAGGGCTTGATGTCGTCGGCGGCGGCCTCGATCACTTTGCCCACCAAGAAGAGGGTACAAGGGACCTGGTATTCTCGGTGAATCTGGCTCACCTTGCTCAGAAAATGCGGTGTTACGGAAGGCTCCTCAAAACGTTCCGTGTCATATCCGAACAGTATCTTGGCCACTATGTCGCTCCTCCTTGCTGCCACGTCGATTCAGAAGCCGCACCACGGCGGCGAGAGAGAACAGGGCCTAATCCCATTCCAACCCCAGGGAGACGGCTGTCTCCTGAAGGCGGTCCCACGTTTTCTGAGGAAGCGGGATTCCCTCGCTTCCGCGCTTCTCCTTGCTGCGCCATTCTGGCTCGCCCGGGAGCAGGATCTCCTCGCACCCTGGCGCGCGGGGCGTCGTTTTTAGCAGCCGGGAGAATTCCGCGGCCATCTCACGGAACGCGTCCACCGGCTGAAACGCATCGATCCGCAGGGCGATCAGCATCGCTCCCTGGACCCGAGGATAGTCAGGCAGCAGTGCCGGGCCGGCGCCGCTCAACCCGCCCGCAAGCAGCTCAACGAGCACGCTCATCGCGTACCCCTTGTGCTGGGCAAAGGGGAGCATGACCCCCCCATCGAATTGGTCGTGCGGGTCCCGGGTCGGCTGCCCGTTCTTGTCCAACAGCCATCCTTCAGGCAGCTCCTGCCCCTTGTCTGCGGCGACCTGGATCTTGCCCTGGGCGCAGGCAGATGTGGCATAGTCCAGAAAGATCGGCTTGCCCTCCACGCCAGGCACCGCCCAGGCGATGGGGTTCGTGCCCAAGGCCCGGCCGATGCCCCCAAAGGGCGCTACGATGCCTCCCTGGCTCAGGCCGTTGCAGGCCATCAAGCCCATCAGGCCCTGTTGGGCGGCCATCACTACGTATTCGCCCAAGCGTCCCACGTGACCGCAACGCTCCAGGGCGACCACAGCGATGTCGTGCTCCTGCGCTTTGGCGACGGCCACCTCCACCCCCCTCGCCGCGCCAACCTGCCCAAAGTTGTGCCCGCAGTCGAGCGAAGCCGTCGTCGCGCTCTCCCTCACGATGCGGATCTCGCCGCGCGGCTGGATCCGGCCCGACTGCACCGACCGCACATAGTATGGCACACGGATCACCCCGTGTGAATCGTGTCCTGTGAGATTGGCCTCCACAAGTGACTCAGCGACTCGCCCGGAGACGTGTTCGGGGCAGTCGGCAGCGCCAAAAACGTCGCGCACTCGGCGAGTGAGCTCAGACGCAGAAATGATCGGCACGCTTTGCCTCCTCTATGCCCTGCCTATGTGACCACGCTGTCATAAAAGACTACGGCCTCGGCCAGCATCTCGATGATCGGCAGGTGATAGGGGCACTTTTCCTCGCACTCGCCGCACTCGATGCACTCCCGCGCGCTGTCCACAGCCGCGGCGATCCCCCCGCCCCCGAACCGCTCGGGCGGGAACCGCTTCCAGAAACTACGGATGTTCATCACCGTCGGGATCTCTACTCCCTGCGCGCAGGGAAGGCAGTACTGGCACCGCCGGCAGAAGCGCGTTCCCAGCTCCTCCCGGATGCGCTCCATCTCTTCGCGCTCCCGCTGGCTCATCTCCCAGGGGCCGCTGACGATGTCCACGATCTCTTCGATTTCCTCAACCGCCTCGATGCCTGGGTCGGGCACGACGCCCTCAAACTGCAGCAGGTACTTGACCGCCAGGTTCGCGTTGCCCAGCATTCCACCTGCAAAGGGCTTCATCGCGATGAACCCCAGGTCGTGCTCTCGAGTCAGCGGAAGCAGCTCGTTTGCGGGTTCGTTGGTGACGAAATTGAAGGGGAATTGGATCGTCTCAAAGCGCCCTGCAGATGCAGCCTTCAGAGCCACGTCCATCGAGTGGCTGGTGATGCCCACGTGCCTGACCTTGCCTGCTCGCAGGGCCTCCTGCGCCGCTTCCATCGCGCCATCAGGGCCAAGCACCTGATCGTAGGCCTCAAAGGTGCTCACTCCGTGAAACTGCCACAGGTCAATGTAGTCCGTCTGCAGGCGTTCCAGGCTCAGTTCCAGGTGGCGCAGGGCGCCGGCTTTGTCTCGGGCGCCCGTCTTGGTGGCGATGACCACCTCCTCCCGCCGGCCGGCGATCGCTTTTCCGATCCGCTCCTCGCTGGTGGTGTAGCCGTTGGCTGTGTCGATAAAGGTGACCCCCAGGTCGATGCATCGCCTTACAACCTCGATCGCCCCGCCCTCGGTCAAGCGCTGGATCGGGATACCGCCAAAGCCGATGCGTGAGACGTGCAGGTCGGTCTTGCCCAGCCGGGTCGTTTCCATACCATCCTCCTCAATAGACGCTGTAGATACGGGACACCTGCTATTGTAAACCAGACGGCGGCAATGAGCAAACCCGCACATTTCCCAGGACCCGGGGCCACCCGGTCGACCTCCCCGGAGAGACTACGATCGGTCGTGACGGTACAGATCCCACCCCAGATAGGTGGTGATCGCCTCGTCCAGCACGTCCGCAAAGTGATCCCGCGCCACCGCCACGTGATGCTCGAACCCGCTCCTGCAGAGACGATCGAGCAGCCTCTGCAGTCCAGGCACTCTGAGCACCGCTGCCCCGCCCTGAAAGCTGCCCACTGGATCGCCGGTCATATCGCCCTCACCCACGTAGGTCTTGATCACCCCCTTTGGGTCGTCGGTGGAGACCCGGAAGAACGTGACCGGCCCTGGCGCGGCTTGGCCCTTCACGGCGCCAAAGCAGCGGTCTGCGCCGAGAGTCCCCCCCAGGACATCAAGGTTTGACACCTCTACATCTCTCCCCATAAAGCTCTTGGGGAAGCTGCTGCAGTGTGTATTGATGCACATGTCCCGCTGCTTGCCATAGTTGTTGTTCCAGTCCTGGAAGGAGGGTGGATTGCCCGACGCCAGCAGCAGCGCGTACATCGACACCGCGCCAGCGACGTCCATCTCACAGGCGCTGGGCAGCAAGCGGTCGCCCATCATGGCCATAGACAGGCAAGTGGCACACCCATAGTTGTTCTGGATCGAGTCCCAGCATTCGATGGCGCTGGCATCGCATTCGTTCTCTTCCATCCAACGATCGAGGGTTACCGAGAGCTTGGCCTGCTTGAGCAGGTTCTCGTCTGGGACATAGTCGGGGATGGTTCCATAGTCCTTGACCTCCGCGAGCTTGGCACCCACCGCCGGATCACCATCGGCCAGCGCCCCCGCGCCAAAGATGATCTCTGAAAGGTCAACCGGGACAACCGTGATCCCCGCGGCCTGGAGGAGCTTCTCACTGAAGCGCACGGTCTGGAACGCCGCAGGGCGCGCGCCGATCGCGCCGATCCGTGCGCTGCGCAGACCGTTGACCACCCGGCATACCCTGGCAAAGCGGTCCACGTCACGGGCAAACTCATCGCTGTCGATGGCGCAGGTGTGATAGGTCGTGTTCGTGAAGGGGATGCCGTATTGGTACAGGTTGTTGCACACTGAGAGCTTGCCGCAGAATGCATCGCGCCTCTCGGTCACGGACAGCCTGTCGATCTCGTCGTCGCACGCCTGCACGAGCACCGGCACATTCAACTTGGCCATCTCCAGGGTCTGCACGATGCCCAGCTCATCGCCGAAATTCGGCAGGACCACGATCACGCCGTCGATCCTGCCAGCGTTCTCTCTGAACAGATCGGCGCACAGCTTGGCGTGATCCCGAGTCTCGATCGCGCCACATGGCGTGGCATCCTCGGGAGTGATCACGCAGTCATATCCGTACCCGCCCAGCAGCGACAACAGCTTGGACCGCACATTCACCGCCAGCTCGGCGTTAAAGAACCCTCGCGTGCCGACGATCAGCCCAAAGGTGGGCGTCCTCTCAATGATCCTCATTCTGGTATGCTCCTTTCCCTATAGCCTTCGGCGGCACAGCACCTGTCAGGCGTCCAGGCCGTCCAGGTCGCTTGCCATCTCCTCGCCAAGCCGCTCCCAGGCGGCGATGATCCGGTCGTAGAAGGGATGCCAGTCGCTGTCCTCAAACCCACCGTGTCCCTCCAACCACTCGATGACGCGGCGCGCGCCCTCCAAAAACGATGTGGTGTACTCGAAGCCCAGATCCGTCCGCGCAGCCGCGTTGTCAAAGATGTTGTTGAAAGAAAAGTTCTCCACACACCACTCCGCGGCCTTGGGAACGACCTTGCCCAGCAGATCGCTGGGTATGTGGACCAGCGCGGGCGGCGGCCCACCTACCGCCTGGGCGACGACCTTTGTGTAGGCATTCCAGGTCATCCACTCTTCGCCGGTCACGTGATAGCCCTTGCCGAACGCTCGTTCGTTGCCCGCCGCCCCAGCAAAGGCTCGCCCGACGTCATCGCGATGGCAGGCCGACCACAACGAGGTCCCGTCGCCGTGGACGATGACCGGCTTGCCCTTGCGCAAGCGATCGAGAAAGTAGGTATTCCACCCAAAGGTATGCAGGATACTTCCTCCCTCTCCATAGGTCCACGCTGGACGGATCATCGTCACGGAAAAGTCTCCGCGCGCGTGAGCCTCTTCCAGGAGCCGCTCACAGGCCGCCTTGCGGTAGGCATAGGGAAAGGAGGCCGCCGGCTTGCGCTCCGCTCCCTCGCGGATCGGATAGTGAGCTGCGGGCTTGGCATAGACGTCCACCGTGCTGCAGAACACGTACTGGCCGATGCGCCCCCGGAAGGCACGAACCGCGCTCTCCGCATCCTCCGGCTTGAAGCAAACCATATCGATCACGCAGTCGAACGGTCCTGCCTGCGCCATGTGTTCCTCAAATGCCGTGTAGGCCGTCCGATCGCCTACGATACGCTCTACCCCTGCGGGGAGTTCAGCTTCGCGTTGGCCCCGGTTGTAGAGCACCACGCGCTCTCCTCGCTGCGCCAGGGTTCTCGTGATCGCCGTGCTGATCAGCCCGGTGCCACCGACGATCAAGACCTTCATGCTACCCTCCGTCTCCCGCGCTAGACAGGATATCCAAACTGCTCCCTCTTCTGCCGTTCGTACGCCTTGTACGTGGGCGACGTCTTGACCCTCTCCAGGGTCTCCTGCTCCTCGTCACTCAGCGCCGGACTCTCTAGCGCTCCCAGGTTATTCGCCAATTGGTCCGGGGTGTCCGCTCCGACCACGACCGCCGTGACCTGCTCATTGGACAGGTTCCACCTGAGGGCAAGCCGGGCAAGCGCGCTGCGATCCGTCACCCCCACCTCATCTCCCATCCTGAACAGCGCTCCCTTCATGAACGCTTCCCTGGCGAACACCCCCAATCCGCGCTCTGCGGCAAGTGGGAGCACCTTCTGCAGAGCGCAGTGGTCGGCAAAGTTCAGGTTGATGAATAGAGCGTCAAAGCACCCGGTCTGGATCTCCTCGAGATAGGTATGCTCTCCAGAGAACGTATCCGCGCACGCGAATCGGATCAACCCCTCTTTCTTGAGCATGCCGATGTTGTACGCGATCTTGGCCAGGTATTCCGGATCGTGATCCAATGCCGACTGTAGGAAACCAAGGTTCAAAAAGTCCAGGCGATCCCTTTGGAGCAGCCTCAGTCCTCTCTGCACCTCGGCCTTCAGGAGATCGTACTGGGCCATCTTGGCGTTGAACGGGTCGTAAGAGTAGACCATGCCTTCAGGCCTGGTCTGGACATAGATCTCGTACGGCGGGGGGATCTCTTTGAGGTTGCGGCCCAGCGCCTCCTTCTCAGAGTCTATCGTCACATCGAAAAAGTTGATCCCGTGCTCAAAGGCGGCAGCGAGCACGCGTTTCCGTTTCTCCTGACCGAACCCATCAAACGTGTAGCCAGGCCGGACGGCGAGGGCAGAGTTCTCGTTGAACCCCCGCGACCGCCCGTTGGCCAGGTACTCGTGCCCGCCCAGGCCAACGACCGAGACCTCGACCCCAATGCGCTCAATCCTCTTGTAGATCATGCCTCCGCCTCCCTCCGCCTCTCCCGGTCTGCTATGCTCTCCGGTGGATAGATCTTTTCCGGAGGCATTCGTCCCTTGGGGCGCTCGATCAGCTCGACCGTCACCCCGATCTCGTCTTCCGTATCCAGGTACGCATAGTGTCCATCGCCGTCGCGGCCGAACCCCGCCCCATCCTGCGTCATAACCAGGCCCGCGCTCTCCGCTTCCGCGATCGCGGTTTCCATATCTTCCACCAACACGCCAAAGTGGTGTACGCCGTAGCCGTGTTCCCGGATAAAGTCCGCGTATACCGTATCCCCCTCCGCCACTTCGATCAGTTCGATCCGCAGGGGGCCGAGATACGAAAGTGCGATCCGCATGCGGTATTCGCTTTCCTTGCCGCGATAGGTCATGCGCTTGACGAGGGGCTTGCCGTACGTATAAAAGTGCCAGGGGCCAATGCCGAACAAGCGCCAGTAATTCTCGACCGTCTCGTCAAGGTTTTCCACGACCAGCGCTACCTGGGCCACTCCGTTCTGAAAGAAAGGCAACCCTTGGCTTGACATCGCATTCCCTCTCAGATACCCTATTCGCTGCGCGCGTCCGGAACCGGACAGCCACAAGCAGAACCACCGTCTCACCAGCTTGTCAGGGGAGGAACACCGCCTTCAATGCCTTCCCCTCCAGCGCCATCTCGGCCCCACTGCGGAACTGGGACAGTGGGTAGCGATGCGTGACCAGCTTGTCCGCGGGGATCCGCCCGGAAGCCATAAGCTGCAGCGCCAGGCGCTGGTGTCGCGGGGCAAAGATCGTCGTACCGATCAGGTGCAGGGCGCGATAGTGGACGATGTTCAGGTCCACGCCCGGCTTGCTGTCGTCCTTGGGTAGGCCGCCAAAGATCAGGATCCGCCCCCCCTTGCGCGCCATCTCCACCGCCTGCACGGAGGCGACCGGTGCCGGCGTCGCGGTGATGACCACATCTGCGCCTCTCCCGCCTGTCAGCTCACGCACAGCAGGGACCAGGTCCCTTTCAGACGCAAGGATCATCTCGTCTGGATCAAACGCCTCGGCCAGCTTGAGCCTTTCCTCCACGATGTCGGCGATCACGATCCGCTCAGCACCCCTCGCTCGCGCGAGAGCGACGTGGATGCAGCCAATCGGCCCCGCCCCGATCACCACCACCACATCTCCCAGCCCAACCTGGCCCTTTTCCTGGGCGTGCACACACGAAGAGACCGGCTCCGAGACGGCGGCGTAGGCGGGATCCAGACCGGTGGGCACAGGAAGGATCGTCCCCAACCGGATGCAGGCCTCGGGGATGGCGATGTACTCAGCCAGGCCTCCAGGCCACGCCTGACCGATCTCCCGGTACCCTTCGCACAGCTCATACTGGCCGTTCGTGCAAAAGTCGCAGGCGCCGCAGTAGGCGAGAGGGCCGACCGCCAACAGATCGCCCTCTCCCCAGGCCCCTTGATACCCGGGCCCGATCGCCTCCACTGTCCCGCAGATTTCGTGACCAATGACCCACGGGAACGTCACCTTGCGGTGCCCACTCCGCAGGGTCCTCAGATCCGATCCGCAGAGCCCGCAGGCGGCGACCTTGAGCAGCAGGCCCCCACCTGGGACGGCAGGCTCCGGGACCTCTTCCACGCCATACTGCATAGGCGCACGAACAACTACGGCTTTCATCGTATCTTTGCCCTCATCAGCCTTTGCGGCTGTCGACCCGGCTGGTCCTGGCTACCCTTGCCCTTCCATCGCGAGCTGCGCGTCCTGCATTCTGCGTAGCTTGCACACGAACGTGTCGGGATCGGGCGCAAAGTTCGCTTCTGTCAGCAGCTCGCCCTTGCCGATGGGTTGGAGCACCGTGCCGCTGGGCACGAGACCCAGAGGGATCGCTCTCTGCGCGCGGGCCTCCACATAGCGATAGGTGCGACCAAAGTAGTCTGGCCCTCCGATCTCGCCGGCGGTCTCGCCAGCTTGCAGTGTCCGCTTGGCGATCGCGGCAACCTCAGACACCATGCGCTTGGATACGATCGTGCTCTCGCCATAGAGCACCGCTTCAGCGACAGAGATCGGCGTCTCCACGTTGCACAGGTGATAGGGGCGGTACAGCGTATAGTACGGCCCGTCGCCCATCGAGAGGAATCTCATATCGACGCGGATGCGCGGATCGGGCGAGGTGATCACGGCAAACACACCGGGCGCCACCTTGCCTGTTGCATAGTCGACGCAGCCACGCCGGCTGAGGACGCCCCCGTCCTCCCGCGGGATCAGCACCTGATTCAGTTCAGCCACATCCGCCTTGGGGCCGTGCATCCCGGGTATGTCGGGCTGGAGGCCGGTGGCGTTGGACATTGCCGCCAATTCAACCATCGTCTTGGACCCGTCTTTGAACGCGGAAAGCATCTTGGGGCTCATTCCTCTGCGCTCCGCTTCCTCGCGGCAGGACTCGGGCGTCGCGTTCAGGTCGATCGGGTTGTTCTTGCCCTTGCCCAGGCAGACGACCTCAAAGCCCAACGTACGCGCAAAGTCGTACAGCATCTTGCACACGCCCGGCTCATCCCCGGAAGCGGCAGTGTACACGCATCCTGACTTTCGGGCCAGCCGGTGCAGCAAAGGTCCCACGGTCACGTCCGTCTCGACGTTCAACATAATCACGTGATGGCTGTTCATGATCCCGGTCCAGGCGACCCGGGCCCCAACCTCGGTGGATCCCGTGGCCTCCACGACTGCGTCCAGGCCATCCAACTGGGCCAACATCACCGAGTCCTCGGTGAGCACCCGCTTTCGGGCGCGCAGTGCATCCTCTGCCTGGCCCCGGTCGTTGGTGATGCAGACGTCAGAGTCGGAGAAGCCCAGCTTTCGCCAGGTCTCCAGGGCGCGCGCTGGGGCGACGTCAGAGATGGCGATCGTCTCCATGCCCGCCATCTGGTGCGTGACGTGTACCATCCCCGATCCCATATGCCCGCATCCCACCAGGCCCACGCGGATCGGATTGCCCTCCGCTTCGCGCTGCTGCAGACGTTCCAGTACTTCCATCCAATGTCCTCCTCGCATTCACGCCCTTCACGCCGGGCGATCAGTGTTCGCACAAGCTATCGAATGATCCTCGAGTTCGTAGTCAAGCCAGGCCGGGGTGCCACGCGCCCCGCCTCCCCCTGGACTATGTCCTCTCCCGCAGCTCTGCCAGGGCGAGGAAATCCTCCTTGACGTGCTCGTACAACTGCTTGTACAAGCTAAAGTAATCCATGTAGCGCCGGTGATTCGCCGGATCCGGCTCCATAGGCTCGATGTACTCGGCCCACTCCCTGGCTACCGAGAAATCCGGGTAGGCACCCGTCGCCACACCAGCGAGAATGGCATCGCCAAAGGGAGCGCCAGTGCGCCGCTTTACCAGCACGATCGGCACGTCAAACACGTCAGCGATGATCTGCCGCCAGAGCGCGGACACGGCGCCGCCTTCGTTCAGCACCAGGGGCAGGTTGACCTTGAGACCGGACTCCTCGATCAGGCGGTACGAGTCGTACATCGCATAGGCCACGGCCTCCATCATCGCCCGCACGATGTGGCCCTTGGTGTGGTTCAGGGACAGGCCAAAGATCACCCCCCTGGCGTGCACATCCCAGATCGGCGTGCGTTCCCCCATTAGGAAGGGCAGGATGATCAGGCCCTCACTGCCGGCAGGGACCCGCCTGGCTTCCAGGTTCAGCAGGTCATACGAAGAGACCCCGAGCACGCGCTCCACCTCTACCTCGTACTGGGAAAAGCTGTCACGCAGGTAGCGGATCGACTGCCCTCCGGTCATCGTCGTCGGCACCGTGATGTAGGTGTTGTGCGAGTCAACCGTGTATGGGAAATTGATCATCAGTCGACCGATGGGCGAGAAACTGAACTCGACGTCCTTGTACACCAGGCCAAAGTTGCCCACGGAACCCAGGTTGCACTGGATATCCCCCTCCTCTGTCGCCCCCGCTCCCAGGTAGCCTGCGTTGCAGTCCACCTGCCCGGCGGCGACGGGAATGCCGGGTACCAGGCCCGTCTCGGCCGCAGCCTCCGCAGTGACCTCACCGACGATGTCGGTGCAGTCGAACAACGTGGGCATCAGCTCCGGGTCGATGCCGATCTCCCCCAGGAGGTCGGTATCGAACGTCAGCTCGCGCAGGTCGTAGGCCACCCCGTAAAAGCCCCCCGCAGAGACGTTCAGCGTTGCCCGACCGGTCAGCTTCAGGGTGATAAACCCGTCGATGGTCAGCGCCTTGTAGATGCGCTGATACGATTCGGGGCGGTTCTCTTTCTCCCACAGCAGGTTCACGATGGTCGGGTGGTCTTCCAGCCGATTCCCCGAGATCTGGAACATCCGCTCCTCGCCGATCCGGTCCTTGAGCCACTGCACCTGCCTGGTCGCTCGTCGGTCCATCAGGTTGTAGGCCCGTTGTATGGGATGGTGATCGCGGGCCACCATGACCAGGGAGGGCAGGGCCGATGAGACGGCGATCCCCCGGACCTCAGCCGCACGGATGCCCGCCTCCAGAAGCGCCCCTTTGACCAGCCGGCAGGCGATCTCCCAGTACAACGCAGGCTCGTGTTCCGACCACCCGGGTCTCTCGTGGATGAACGGGTATTCCTCAAAGGTGAACCCCAGGACACTTCCCTCGGGGTCGATGATACACGCTTTCGCTCCTCCTGTCCCATAGTCAATGCCCAGCAAATAGTCTGCCATAGTCCTTTTCCTCTACGTCTGTGTACGGAGGCGTGTCTGGCGGGTGGGTCCGTCACGACCCTGCGGCAGGCGGACGCTGAGCACACCGGTTCGGGCACAGTCTCCCGCACTCTCGGAGGGCAGCTCCGGCTACACGCTCTCGAGCAGCCTGACCGCTGTTCGGTCATCCGTGACCAGGACGTGGACCAGCTTACCGACCAGTGCTGCGCGGATCACCCCCAGCTTTTGCGTACCTCCCGCCACCCCGATCACGCGGGGGATCCGCCTGATCTGGTCCAGGTCCAGGCCAATGATCCTGTCATTGAGCTCATGCTCTACCACCTGTCCGTGCCGGTCAAAGAAGCGCAGGGCGATGTCTCCCACAGCGCCCTGAACCTGGAGCCGGTCGAATTCCTCTTGCGTCAGAATGCCTGCCTGCATGACCACCGAGCCTGGCGTCGGCCTCCCGATGCCAACCAAGGCGATGTCGGCGCGTGCAGCCACCCGCAATGTCTCGGCAATCTGTGGATCGCTGAGCAGCGCATCGCGCACCATTCGGTTCGCCACAATGCCCGGTGCCGCCAGGAGGCGAGCTTTGGCGCCGAGAGCCTGCGCTGCCCGGTGCACCAGGTCCGCTCCGTAGACGTCCGCCTCTGGCCTTCCGAGCCCGCCCAGCATCTGTACGACTCTCAGGTCTGGCCAGTTCTGTCGAGGCAAAGCCTCTACTACAGAGAGCAAGGTCGAGCCCCAGGTCAGCCCGAGCACAGTGCAGCCCTGGAGGCTGCGCACGAGGCAGTCAACCGCCGCTAGCCCCAGCTCGCGGGCAACCGTTGCCTCGTCGTGTGCAGACGGGGAGAGCACGATCGCCTCATCCAATCCATACGCGGCCTCCAGTTCGCGCTCCAGCTCGACCGTGGAATCCTGGGGAGGGACGATCAAGATCTGGACCACCTGCTCCTCTCGGGCCTGGCGCAGTAATCGCGACACCTTGATACGGGACAGACCGAGGCGCTCGCCGATCTGTTCCTGTGTCAAGCCATCTTGATAGTACGCCCTGGCGATCTTGTATAGCAGCTTGGTTCGATCGGGATCTGTGGGCACGTCTGCTCTCCCGTTTCCGCGGGCAGAGACAAGGGAACAATGCGCACATCATAGCACAGGAACGTTCAGACGTCAACAAGCGAACAGATGAACACCTGCACGTGCGGCACTGGTAAGCGTCGCACGTTGGGGACACGGAGAGGGGGTAAAAGGCCTGAAAAGGGCATAAACGCCTCGTAAGAGCAAGCAGAACTGGTCTCGGTGCTGCCCATAATGGAAGTGGGCCAAAACGCGAAGTGTGGTACACTATGCTTGCGGAAACAGACTGCACCACATCTTGCGAGTTGGCCCAAATGAAGCTTATCACGAAATGGTGGTTTACACAACTGGCGTGCTGGGAAGTGCTGGCGCTGCTCAGCCTGGTAATGCTGCTCTTGTTGGGTCGGCCTGTGGAGAGTCAAGCGGGCTGGATCGTCTGTCCTCCGCGTTGGGGCGAGCTACCCAGGAGGTCCACCTGTCGGAGAAGGAAGCATACGTTCTCTCTCGGTCGCCGACTGCGCTCCGTAGGGCAGTATGTTCGTCACAGTTGGTCTCGTCCTCTGGTGCGCAGCATCACACTGGGCGGGTTGTGGTGGCTCAGCGGACGCCGAGGGTCTATGCTGATCATAGGCTGGCCTTGGGTGCTTTGGCTGTGGCAGGGAGCGGCGGCAGGCTGGCCGGAGCTGTGCCGTCAGCGAGTGTGGCGCGGTGGGTGCTGGCTGCTGTGGCAAGGACATCGCATACTGGTCGTGGGCTATCTGTGTCTGACGCTACAGCAAGCCAAGTCCATGGCCGATCAGGTCTTGGTCACGAACAGACCAACCCCTTGGCTCACGCTGGGTGCATGTTGCCCAACGTGCGAGCGAGGCGACCCTTGGCTGGACGTGACGCGCCAGGAGGATGGAGGCTACGAGGCGACGCTATGCGGTCATTTCACCGTGTGCGTATCGGGGGACGACCCGGTGCGTGCGCGGTTGCTGATGCTGTTTCTGCGGTTGTTGGACGTGCCAGGTCAAGCGCGGGGCAGTCGGCGGACGCGGGAGGGGCGCACACCCTTCGTGCGACAGCAGCAAGCTGCGGCCTGGTTTGGATTGCCGCAGCCAGACGTCAGCCGGGTGGAAGGGTACTGGTCGCGTGGCGCTTGGCCAGCGTTGCTCAGCCAGTGGACAGAGGAGATCCTGACCCCGGAGGTGGTGCGCCGTGTGGTCATGGTGTGTGCCACTTGTCCACACTGGAGCCAGGAGCAAGTCTACGGACACCTACAGGAGCAGGGTCTACGGGTGAGTCGGCGACAGGTGCGGCAGGCGATGGAGCAGAGCGGCTGGTCGACCTTGCGCCAGGAATTGAGCCGCCGCTACCATTGGACCGCCGAGTCATTCGCGCTGCGGGAGGAGTGGCTGGTCAGAGCGCTCTTGCAGCAAGTAGGCAGCTTACAGGATTGCGTGGAACGGGGGCAGCGACCACCGCAGGAGGAACGACTGGCCCTCCACGACGTGCAAACCTTGCTGCGGGAGGCAGGAGTGGAGGCCGCGCCCCCGCTCAAGGCGCTCCCCTGGATGCTGCGTATCCAGCAGGTGGTCCTGGGTGACTGGCAGGAAGAGGTCGACACCATCCGCTGCCCGGCATGCGGCTCGACGCACATTGTGCGCAAAAGCCGCAAGGGGCGACAGAAAAAGTACTACGACGCGCAGGGTCAGCTCCAAGAAGTGACCGTCTATCGCTACTACTGTCGCCACCCAGACTGTGCACAGGGCAGTTTCACCCACTTCCCGCCTGGCCTGGTACCCTATTCCCGCCACCGTCTGGAGGTACACCTGCTGGCCTGGCAGGCCTATGCCTGGGGGTACAGCACTTATCGGCGTGTCGGTCAAGCCTTGCAGGTCAGCGAGATGACCATCTATCGCTGGGTCAGCGCATGGGGACATCAGCTCCTCCCGGTGGCCGCATTGTTCGGCGTGGTTCGTTCCAGCGGGGTCGTTGGGGTGGATGAAAAGTACGTCCTCGTGCCCAAGAACGACAAACCAGCGACCACGATGAAGCGCTGGATGTACGTGTACTTGGCCGTCGACGTCTACACCTACGACCTGCTGCACATCGCTCTCTACCCATACAACACGCGGGATAGCGCACACGCCTTTCTGTTGGCCTTGCGAACGAAAGGATATCATCCCCGGGTGGTGGTGACAGACTTGCGCCGGGACTATGGCACCGTGATCACCCAGGTGTTCCCAAAGGCACAACACCACGAATGTCTGTTCCACGCTGAACAAGAGATCGGCCGCTATCTGCAAAAGACGTGGGGCCGTGACTATGCAGTACAGCAACCGGAAGCCGAAGAGCTCCGTGCCGCGGTGGTGCACATCTTTCAGGCGCGCACCAAGCGCACGGCACAGAAGCGTTATCTCGCCCTTCTGGAACACAAGGAGACCTATCTGCAGCGTGCGCCACCGCTGCAGTGGGTCTTTGTCTTCCTGGAGCAACACTGGCCCTACCTGGTCAATGCGATCGAAAGTGAGCTGATCCCAGCCACCAACAATGCCGTGGAGATGGTGATCCGGCGATTTGACCAGCACTACCAGAACTTCTGTGGCTTCGAGTCCATCCAGACAGCGCAGCTCTACCTGGGCGTGTTCGAGAAAGTCTATCGCTTCACCCCCTTCTCAAGGGATGCCAGACCCGGAATCCGCGGCAAGAGCCCGCTGCAACTCGCTGGGTATGACCTGAGCCATATCCCGATGTCTTCCCTATGCCGAGGATATAGCCTCGATTGGCCCCTGACTGTGCGATCCGGCGATGTCCCCAACTCGTGACGCTTTCCCCGTTCAACCTTGCCCGAAGCACCTGGGAATGGTATGATGCTCGCGAGGCCAACACGGATAGAGGAACTGCGATCTCCTTCTCAGCCCGCCGGGGTGTCCCGGCAAGGTGCGCGTACGATGGACGAGCCCGCAACGCCAGACACGCTAGAGTCCCTGCGTCTACGGATCGGCACGCTGGATCCGCGCCAGATCGCGGCCTGGCGAGCGATGACCCCGGCGAGGCGGCTCGAGATCGCCTTTGAGGCCTACCAGTTTGCTCTCGATGCCGTGCGCCTCACGGAGCGCCGCGACCATCCCGACCTCTCGCCAGAAGAGCTGAATTGGCGGGTGACGCGGCGCATGCAGCGGGATCCCCGCTTGGGCAGGTAGCGGTATCCGTTCAACGTGATCCAGCCGGCAACCGGGGCCAAGGTCGACCTCGTGCCCCTCCCGCGCGATCGGTTCTCCAGGGCGGCGTTCGAACGTCGCCGGCGGCTCGGGTATGACGTTTCTGGCCGGTCGGCGGCATTCATCGCCCCGGAGGACCTGGTCATTGCCGGGAGACCGGTTCGGACAAGCACCTGCGCGACGCGCGCGGCATATTGCTGACCCAGTGGGAGCGCTTGGATCTGCAGGCCGTTCGACGCCGCGCGCGGGCTGCTGGGGTCGGCGGCCCGTTCGAGCAGGTCTGGCAGATGGCACGACGAGAGGCCGAAGGGGACGAATAGACGTGGAGCACAAGCAAAAAACCCTCGGGACACAAAAGCGGCTCCAGAGCCAGCCTCCGTATCCCGAGGGCTAAACAGGTCGGGGCGCGCGGATTTGAACCGCGGACCACTTGAACCCCATTCAAGTGCGCTACCGGGCTGCGCTACGCCCCGCTGCATCGCCTCCCCCACCCACCGGGGGGAACGATCTGGGTGGATTATAGCGAAATCACCCCGCTTTGTCAAATGGGGTTTTGAGATTCGGCCATAACTCACCGGATGGCGAGGGGTGGATTCGCCCGGCGCTATCCAGGGTGTGTTGGCCGCGGACTGCAAGTCCCCGGCTGAGGGCCCGACGAAGCGCCGGACTCGTGAAAAGTGCCTGAGGGCACTTGTCAGGTTCAGACGGCGGATTCATCCGACGGCTCCATCTCTGTACTCAAGCAGCGGGACGCTCTCCACCTTGACATCAGGCGGACGACGGGTCGGGCCGGGGCGACACCACCCACCGGCACAAAAAGAGCCAGTGACGCTGGGTCACTGGCTCGTGCGATGCGACTTAACGAGGTGGGATTACCACCTGTCGCGACCGCCACCGCGACTGCCGCCTCGATCGCGGCCGCCGCCGCCGCCACTGCGTGGCTCACGGGGTTTGGCCTCGTTCACGTTCAACGCCCGGCCATCCACATCCTGGCCATTCAACGCCGCGATGGCTGTGTTGGCCGCCTCCTCGGTCGCCATTTCGACGAAAGCAAAGCCGCGGGGTCGTCCGCTGTAACGATCGGTGATCACGTTCACCGAGGTGACCTCGCCATGCGCCTCGAACAGCGCCTGGAGCTGCTCCTGGGTCGTGTCGTAGCTCAAGTTGCCGACGTAAATGTTCTTACCCATATCTGCTTCTCCTCTTCTGGTCTACAGGCCCACGACGTTGGCGGCCTGCAAGCCCTTGGGCCCGCTCTCGACAGAGAACTCGACCCGCTGTCCTTCATCCAGGCTCTTGTACCCTTCCCCCTGAATGGCGGTATGGTGGACAAACACGTCCTCAGCGCCCTCTCGTGCGATGAACCCATAACCCTTTGCTGCATTGAACCACTTGACGGTTCCGACTTGTCGCTCACTCATTGTCTGTTTCTTTTCCTTCCGTGTACATCTGAATCGTTTGAAGCAAGGCTCAAGGCAACGAACTACACATAAAAAGCCCTGGACTCGGGAGTCCAGGGCTTTGTTTTGCACATCAACTTGGAATCTCGCTTCACTGTGTAAAGCCATTATATCACATTCTGATCCAATTGTCAAATCCACTATGCATTTTTCATACGGCTGTTGCAAAGTCCGAGGAGGGCGCATCCCCCGATGCGCCCGGCTTACTGGCGCACCGTCCCGCATCGGGGGATGCGGCACTCCCCAGTCAAGTCAAGCGACAATGCAACAGCCGTAGCATTTTTCGGCATGGTTCAGAACCCCGGGAAGTTAGATTGACAGTTTTTGAAACGCTCTGAAGGTTTTTCCGGGCGGGTGGTCTCAGAACAGCCGTTTTTCGTTTGAAAACCGGGCAAAACCTATGGTTTCAGGCCATTTTGC
>JADHXD010000088.1 GCA_016783145.1 Anaerolineae bacterium | reverse complement strand
TACACTCTAGCACGAGGAGTTCCGCATCCCCTGATGCGGAATCCGTGCGCATCAGGGGATGCGCTTTCCTCATACACTCTAGGTCTCAGGCGGGTCCACATCCGCATTGCCGGCAAACACACTAGGAGGTCAGATGCGCGTCGCAGAGGTCATCGTCAAGATCCTGGAAAAGGAAGGCATCGAGGCTGCCTTTGGCATCCCGGGGGCGGCGATCAACCCCGTGTACGAGTTCTTGGGCACCTCGACGCAGATCAGGCACTACATCGCGCGCCACGAGGAGGGCGCCGTCCACGCCGCGGACGGGTACGCGCGGGCCTGCGGCAAGATGGCCCTGGCGATCTGCACCTCGGGGCCTGGGGCGACCAACTTTGTCACCGGGCTCTACACCGCGCAGATCGATTCCATCCCCCTCATCGCCATCACCGGCCAGAACGTGCGCGCGCAGTTGGGCAAGGAAGCGTTCCAATGTGTGGACATTGCCCAGATCGCCGCTCCGGTCTCCAAGGCCACCTGGTGCATCACCGAGCCGGACCAGGTGCCCTTTATCATGCAGCGCGCCTTTCAGGTGGCGCGGGAGGGGCGGCCCGGGCCGGTGCTCCTCGACCTGCCCCTGGACGTGCAAAGGGCCGACATCCCCTTCGACCCCGATGCCTATGCCCCCCTGCCGGTGCACGTACCCGCTCCAGACGCCGGCCAGATCGCGCGGGCGGTCGATCTGCTCCTCGCTGCCGAGAACCCGGTGCTCATCATGGGCGGCGGCGTCCTCCTCAGCGGGGCCACGGAGCGCTTTGTCGAGCTGGCCGAAACCCTCTCCCTGCCGGTGATCACCACCTACATGGCCACCGGCGGCATCCCCGCCGACCACCCCCTGCACGTGGGGCACATCGGCGTCCAGGTCGGGTCACCCTTTGGCAACGGGTTCTTCCTGGGCTCCGACCTGGTCGTGGGCATCGGCTGTCGCTTTGGCGACCGCCACACCGGCGGGCTTGACGTCTACACCCGGGGGCGCACGTTCATCCACGTCAACATCGAGCCCTCGCACATCGGGCGCATCGTGCCCACAGCGCTGGGGATCGTGGCCGACGCCGGCCTGGCCCTGGACGCGCTCCTGGCTGAGGTCAAATCCAGGACGGGTCCTCGCTCGCCGCAGGGCCGGGTGGCCCGCATTCCGGAGGACCGGGCGCGCCTGGCTCGCCGCACCGACTACAACCAGGTGCCGATCAAGCCGCAGCGCGTCTACCAAGAGATGAACGCCTTCTTTGACGCGGACACGATCTTTACCACCGGCTGCGGCCTGACCCAGATCTGGTCCGGGCAGTTCCAGCAGGTCACCCGGCCCCGCACCTACCTGGCCTCCGGCGGCGCGGGCACGCTGGGCTTTGACCTGCCGGCAGCCGTCGGGGCCAAGGTGGCCTGTCCCGAAGCGACGGTCGTCGCTGTGATGGGCGACGGGGGATTTGGCTTTATGGACGAAGCGCTGGCCATGGCCTGCCAGTACCACCTGCCGGTCATCGTCGTCGTCATCAACAACGGCTACCTGAGCCTGATCCGCCAGAACCAGCGCTATGCCTACGAGTACGAATACGGCGTGGACCTGACCTACGACGGGCGAGGGATCGACTTTTGCCGGCTTGCGGAGGCCTTTGGCGCCTACGGCGAGCGCGTCACGCGCCCCGAGGAAATCCGCGGCGCCTTTGAGCGGGCGGTCGGGAGCGGCCGCCCGGCGCTGATCGACGTGATCGTCGAGCGCGAGACCGATGCGGCGATGGGCGCCAGCCTGGACGCCATCCGCGAGTTCGACTGACGCAGGTGCCAGGACAGCAGGGTGCCAGGACAGCAGGGTGCCAGGCACTTGCTCTCAGTGCCTGGCACCTCAGGGATGGGATGGCCACTCCTCGGGCGTATACGGCCACCCCAGTAGCCCGCAGACCGCCCGCCAGCGCTCCGCCATATCCGGCGCATACAGCAGCGGGAGGTACCCCAGCTTCAGGTAGGTCTTTAACGCCGGCAGACGGTGGTCCTCGGTGTACAGGTGGATGTCGCGGTATCCTGCCTCGATCAGCCGCGCAGTGACCGCCGCAGAGACGGCCATCCCCAACCCCCGGCCCCTGTGGTCGGGGTCGGCAGCCACCCAGCCCAGCTCGCCGCCAAACGGGTGCGCCTCGGAGTGGTCGTGCAGCCCCATCGCCGTGGCCGCGATCTCGCCGCTTGCCTCGTGGACGGCCATGGTCCAGCTTCCCGGCGGGATTCGCGCCAGCCAGGGTCGCAGCCTCTCTTCGTCCCAGCCGGGCCACCCGGCCAGCTCCATCAGCGTGTAGAAGCGGGGCTCGTCCCCCCGTTGATACGTCCGCAAGCAGTAGCCCGGCGGGATCTCCACCGCCGGGGGCGCGTCGAACAGAGGGCTCGGCCACACCATCTGCAGTTGGGTGTCGGCTCCGCCCCGGCCCGAGACTCCCTCGTCGTCCAGCACCTGCCGGACCGTTTCCGCCGTCCGGTAGACGATCTCCCCCGCGATCCCCCAGATCACCTCGCCCTCGTAGCGGTACAGGTACACCTTTCTCGGTTTCCCCTGCCACGGCTGGTGGTACATCTCGGGCAGGTTCAGCGCCACAGAGGGGAACTCGACCCTCTCCCCATCTCGCTCCAGGTAGGGCTTGGTCTCCACCGTCAGCTCGTAGACCTCGGGCGGAGTCTCCAGGAAGTAGCGCAGCGGGATCGGGATCAGGTACTCGACCTCGCGCCGGTCATAGTCCAGCCATTCGCCGGCCTCCAGGCGCAGTTGGCCCACGTACGCCTCGATCAGCGCCCCACTGGGGGTGATCAGCGTGCCCAGCTTGCCGAGAACGCTGATCCGCTCCCGGTCCACGCCCAGCTCCTCCACGGTCTCCCGCACCGCCGTCTCTTCCCAGGAAGCATCGCCCGCCTCCCTCCTCCCGCCCGGCAAGCTGACGTCGCCCCCCTGCCTCAGGTGCCGGGGCCTCTTCTCCAGGATCACGTGGGCCTCGCCCCCTATCTCGCAGAGCGTGACCAGGACGGCGGCCTCGGCGTACTTTTCCCTGCCGAGGACCATCTCTCTACCGAGCGCTTGCCCCAACTTGGCGTACACGTCCGCCTCCCTCACGGTCGCCCGCGAGCCGGGCGACAGGTGTTCTGCCCCAAAAGCTGATCACCTGGTATTATACCCGTGTGCGGATTTCTCGCAATCGGGCCGCCGCAGCCACCACCGTAGCGCAATCGGCTCGATTGCGCACTGCCATCACCCCACCGTACCGCATCCGGCTCGGTTGCGCCGCCGCAGCCACCACCATAGCGCGATCGGCTCGATTGCGCACTGCCCCCACCCCGCCGCAGCCACCACCGTAGCGCAACCGGCTCGGTTGCGCCGTAGGGCGGCTTTCTTAGCCGCCACAGCCCTGCCACGGCACGTATGGGATCGCGCAGCATCCCGCCCCTGGCGGGAAACGTGCCCTACGCCCAGCGCGGCAGCGAGATCTCGGCCCGGTAGTTGGAAGCGTTATAGTGCGGGTAGCGGACCGGCCTGTAGATGCGCGTCCCCTCGTGGGGCCGGTCCTGGGTATAGATCCAAATGCGATCCATATCCCACAGCACCACCTCGTCGCGGGCATCTCCGGTCAGGTCGAGCGCTTCCGCGCACATCTCGGGGTGCCCGTCCTCGGGAAACCGCACCACGCGCCGCCCGTAACCGTCGAGCATGCCCCCGTGCTCCCGGCTGCCAGAGAGCAGCGCGAGCTCTGTGCCATCGCCCGTCCAGTTCACCGGGTTGAGGACGTTGCCCAGCGAGGTCGGCTCCAGCTCGATCAGGCGTTTGCCGGTGCAGTCGTGCAGGGAGAGGATCCCCCCCGAGCCCCAGTAGGTCGAGACGTAGAACTGCAAGCCGGGCAAATCGGAGCGGAACTTGGCCGCGCTCAACCGCTGCGCGTGGCCGAGCATCTCGCGGTGCAGGACCGTGCCATCGGGGGCCAGGATGTTGAACCCCGCGTCCCCGCAGACCAGGGCGATCTGCACGTCCTCGCGGTTGGGGTCAAAGGGACCGATGGCGATCTCGTCGGTGTGATCGTGCCAGTCGTGCGACCAGCGCATCTCGCCGTCCGGCCCGAGCAGGCAGTAGCCGATGACCAGCTCGTCCCGTCCGTCGCCGTCCAGGTCGCAGGGTTGGGCAAAGTGGCCGGTCATCCAGGTCGGGAACTCGCGCGTCCACAGCAGGTCCAGGTCTCCGTCCAGGGCCCAGACCTGCCGGTAGCGGTTCTTGATCAGGATGTCGCCCGGGCGGTCCAGCCCGCGAAAGTTGGCGATGACGATCGCGTCGCCCACCAACCGGCCAAACGTGTTCTCCTGGCCCGGGCTCAGCGGCAGGGGGCGGACGTTCACCACCTCGCCGTTCCGTCCATCGAGGATGTAGAGCTTACCATTCTTCAGGCAGAGCACCTCGTCCTGCCCGTCCCCGTCGATGTCATAGATCTGCACCGGCAGGTCGCAGGTGACCAGCCCCGCGTCGAGGTCGGACCCCGGCTCGCCGAACTGCCACAGCACATTGCCGTCCAGGTCGATGGCGGTCAGGCAGCGCACGGTGGTCAGGCTGTCGTTGCTCGACATCAGCTTGAGATTCTGGGCCAGCAGGATATCCAGGCGCTCGCGGCTACGAAGGTGGCCGAAACGGATCTGGCGGGCCGTGCCGTAGCCCGGGGTGTCGATCTGCCGCCAGGGCACCGGCCTGGGAGTGCGCTCGCGGAGCTCATCCAGCTCGCGCAGGCGCGCATCTCGGCGATGCACGAACGCCGCGGTGGCCTCCTCGTGCGCGCTCACCCGGACCGCGTCATAGATGCACGTCGTCTTGGCGATCAGGGCCACCCGCCCCCCGGCAGCGCCCTCGTCCACCACCTCGAACTGCTGCTCCCCATCCACAGAGACGGCGATCCGCCCGCCCCGATCCTCTACCTGCAGCTCGTAGGCCCCTTCGCAGCTATACGCGAACGGCCGCTCGGCGAGCACGTCTCGCTCCTCGTGGCAGACGCGCACCAAGCGCAGGACCGTCCCCTCGTCCAGGCACAGGCGGTAGTGGCTGCGGCTGGTACGGTAGCGGAAGCAGACGCCCACGTACCCGTCAGCGCGCAGGGGCTGCACGCGCACAGTCAGGGTCAGCTCGCCCCAATCGTCATCCCCCGCTACGAGGACTGCCGGGCCGCGCCCGTTCGTCTCCGGGGTAGTGGTCTGCAGCAGGCGGTGCCGCCCGTCGTCCTCGATGACCAGCCAGGGCGCGTTTCGCCGCCCGATGCCGGTCATCGGGTCATACCACGCCCCACAGTATCCCGGAGCAGGATAGTAGTGATACTCGCCTGTGGCGGTAAAGTCCACGGGCAGAGGGCCGGCCTCGAACCCTGAGAAATCCTCACTCAAGAGTACGGCCATCTAGCCCTCCATCCCCTCCACCTGCGGCAGGGTCGCGAAGCATCCTGCCCGCCTCTGGCAGGGTCACGGTGAAGACACTGCCTCCACCCGGCTTGTTCTGCGCGGTGAGCGTGCCGTTCTGCGATTCCACGAGCGCCTTGGCGATCGGCAAGCCCAAGCCCAGGCCGGGCATTTCGCGGGCCCGGTCTCCACGGGTGTAGCGCTCAAAGAGATGGGCAAGGACCTCGGGCTCGATCCCCGGGCCGTGATCGTGAACCCCGATCGACAGGGACGCTCCGGCGTCGCTGGCGAGGGCTTCCGCGGTCAGCACGATCCGGCCATCGGCGTGCTTGAGCGCATTGTCCACCAGGGCCAGCAGGGCTTGCTTGAGCGCGTCCCGGTCGGCGAGGACCGCTGCCTCGGGCAGGTCCTGGGAGGCGATCTCCCGGGCAGGATCGAGCAGCCTGGCCTGTCGGCACACGTCCTCGATCAATGGCCGGACGGGAACGGGCTCGATCTGCACCTGCCGCCCGGCCTGCGCGCGCGCCAGGGCGAGCAGATCGCTCACCAGGCCGATCAGGCGCTCGGTTTCGCCGACCACATCGTCCAGGATGTCCTCGCGCTCCTCCTGCGCCAGCGGCACGCGCCGCAGGAGGGCCAGGTTGCCGCGGATGGTTGTCAGCGGCGTTCGCAGCTCGTGGGACACGTCGGCGACAAAGTTCTGCTGCATTTCCAGCGACCCCTCGACCTGCCGGTAAGCATCCTGCAATTCGGACAGCATGTCGTTAAAGGTGATCGCCAATCGTCCCACCTCGTCGCGGGGTCCATCGTACTCGACGCGCCGGCTAAAGTCACGTTCGACGCCGATGGCCTGTGCGGTCTGCGTGATGCGATCGATGGACCGCAAGGTGATCCCCGACAGCACCCACCCCACGCCAAAGGCGGCGAGGATGGTCACCAGGCTGCCGGCGATCAGCGTCCCCCCCAGCGCGGCCAGGGATCGGTCCCGTTCGGCGAGCGATCGCCCAACCTGGACGAACCCGGCTGTCTGGCCCTGCAGGACCACCGGGCCCGTGTGGATCAGCATGCGCTCGCCCTCTACGCTGGTGATCTCGAACCACGCGTCCCCCCCGAGCACCGCCTCCAGCCCCGCGTCACTGAGCGGCAGTGGGGCATCGCTCCATCCAAACATCCCCTCTATCGCCGTGCCATGGGCATCGTACACGTGCACAATGTCGCGCACGCGCAGCTCTCGCAGCGCCTGCTCCCCGAACACGCCCTCGTCCGGGATCGGGCGCTGGATCTCGGGCCGGGCGTTCATCCGCTCCCAGAAGCGGCTCGCCATCACCACGCGCCCGGATACGCGCTGCGCGCTCTGCACCAGGTCGCGCCTCAACACGCTGATCGTGTACTGGGCCTGGATGGCATAGAGGATCGCGCTGAACGCGACCAGGGTCAGGGCGAGAATGGCGCTGTAGAGCAGGGTGAGGCGCAGTCGAATCGACATCCTAGTCCTCGCGCAGCACGTAGCCGACGCCGCGGACGGTCTGGATCAGGCGCGGCTTGCCGCCCACCTCGGTCTTTCTGCGCACGTATCCGACGTACACCTCGAGCACGTTGTCGTCGCCCGCAAAGTCATAGCCCCACACCTGGGTGAGGATCTGCTCGCGCTCCAGGACTTGGCGGGGATGGCGCATGAAAAAGTGCAGCAGCTCGAACTCGGTGGGGGTCAGGTCGAACCGCTCATCTCCGCGCCGTGCCTCGCGGGTCACCGGATCGAGGGTCATGTCCTCGAACGAGAGCGGCTCGCGCTTGTCCGCCGCCTCTGACCGCCGCAGCAGCGCGTGCACGCGGGCCACAAGTTCGGCTGGGGCAAAGGGCTTGACCAGGTAGTCGTCCGCCCCGCTCTCCAGGCCCTCCACGCGGCTCTCGATCGCGTCGCGGGCGGTCAGCATCAGGACCAGCGTCTTGTCGTTCTCGGCCCGCAGGTGCTGCACGACCTCGATCCCGTTCAGCTCGGGCATCATCCAGTCGAGGACGATCACGTCGGGCCGGTGAGCATGCACCTGATCCAGCGCCGACCGGCCATCCGCGGCGGTCACCACGCGCAGGCCCTCGTAGACCAGCGTGCGCTGCAGCATCTTGAGCAGTCTTTCGTCGTCATCTACGATCAGTACAGTTGCCATGGTCCTTCCTTTGCTGAGTCACAGCGTGTGACCTATTATAGCGCAGCCTTGAGGGGAAGCAAAACGAGCCCTCGACACCGATCCCCTGACCCCAGGTCAGCGCACCTCCGTCCCCTATGCCCCCCTCTATCCCCCCCGCATCGCTGCGCTCGCAAGGGGGACTCTGCTCCTCCCTCCCCTGCGGCTTTGCCACGGGGTCGCGAAGCATCCTGTCTGCATCCGTACCGCGGGTACGGGCGCCGTCGGTAGCGGGGGAGGGTCAGGGTGGGGGCATCTTCTGTCCCACAGTATACCCGCCGCACCTGAGAGGGAGCTGAGAGCAAGCTTGGAGAAACCTGAGAAACTATAGGAAACTCTCAGCACACTCTCAGTCCCCTCTTGGGATGCTCTCAGGTACCCCACATACAATGGGATCACAAGGATTCAGGACACGGATAGAGAGGGAGGCACTGCAATGAGAGGACGTGGATTCAGGCGAATGGGACCCGTTCGTCCCTTGCGGCGGCCAATTGGCCGCCCGATGTACCGTGGGTGGTATGCCTGGGGATGGGGACCCGGCTTGTGGGGGATAGGCTGCCTGCTGCCGGTGTTGGGGGCGGCCGCCTTTGTGGGCGCGGTCCTGCTGCGCGCGATCGTTCGATGATCCGCGGGCACGAGGCGCGTGACCCGTAGGCGAGGAAACCGTTTAGGAGGGATGATGTACCGGAAAAGAGTCTTTTGGATCGTGGCGATCGCACTGGTTTTGGCCGCCGGAGGTGGCTATGCCGCCTACGCGTACTGGCTGGCGCCGGAAGAGATCGTGGAAGAAGGGTCCACGCTGCAGACGGCAGCGGTGACCGTGGGCGACCTGTCGATCACCGCCGATGGGACGGGTATGCTGGTCGCTTCCTCAGAGGTCGATCTGGCGTTCGGTGCCAGCGGCACGCTGATGGAGCTGCTGGTCGAAGTCGGAGATGAGGTACAGGCGGGCGACGTGTTGGCCTGGATCAACGACACCGATGCCCGCAAGGCCGTCGTCGACGCCGAGCTGGCGGTGCTGCAGGCCGAGGAGGCGTTGGAGAACGCCGGGGACCTGGCGAACCTTGAGCAAGCCGTGGCCCAGGCCGAGCTCGGCGTGACCCAGGCCCAGGCGGACCTGGAGGCAGCAGCGCTCGACCTGGACGAACTGCTCAACTGGACGCCGGACGAGGCCGAGATCGAGATCGCAGAGGTGGATCTGACCATCGCTCAGGCGAGCTATCAGAACGCCATCGCCAGGGCGAACATGTATGAAGCACAGATCACATCTGCGCGGGTGAGCCTGGCGCAGGCGATCACGGCGTTGGAGGAAGCCCAGGCGTACTATCGAGATGTGATGGACGGCGCGCGCGACTGGGACAGGAACATCGAGGACATCCGCGCGGCAGCCGCCAAGTCGCTGCAGAAGGCCGAGGACAGCCTCGAGATCGCCCAAGCGAACTACAGCCTGGCGACCGTGGACACCCGCGTGGCCGACGTACAGAACGCCTGGGTCAAGGTGCTGAACGCGCAGGAGGCCCTGGAGGACCTGCGCACATCCCCAGAGGAGGCGGACATTGTCGCCGCCCGGATCGTGGTGCAACAGCGTGAGGTCGCCCTGCAGCAGGCCGTGCTGGACCTGGAGGATGCGCAGGAGGCCGTCGCGGGGGCAGACACCGCCGAAGCGGAGCTCACGCTGCAGCAGACCCGGCTCAGGCTCGAGTCCGCACAGCAGGCTCTGGACGACACGACCCTCGTCGCTCCCATCTCGGGCACCGTGGTCGCGGTGAACGCCGAGCCAGGTGAAAAGGTGAACGGCACGGTGGTGGCATTGGCCGACATGGTGACGCCGATAGTGCAGTTCTGGGTCGAGGAATCGGACCTGAACAGCGTCGCCGTAGGACACCGGGTCAACCTGGTTTTCGAGGCCCTGCCCGACTTGACCTACAGCGGCGAGATCGTCCGCGTGGACCCGGTACTTGTGGACGTGAGCGGCACGCCCGCCGTGCAGGTCTGGGCGAGCATCGACACAGCAGCGCATCCTGTCAAACTGCTTGGGGATATGAACGTCGAGGTCGAGATCGTGGCCGGCGAGGCGCAGAACGCGCTCCTGGTGCCCGTGGGGGCACTGCGCGAGCTGGGCGACGATCAGTACGCCGTGTTCGTCGTTCAGGACAGCGGCGAGCTAGAGATGCGCATGGTCGAGGTGGGGTTGATGGACTATGTCAACGCCGAGGTCCTCTCCGGACTGCAGCGCGGCGAGGTCGTGAGCACGGGTGAGACGACCAGCTCGTCGTCCAACCAGACCGTGACCGGAACCACGCAGACCCAGTTCACCCCGCCGATGGGCTTCTTTGGAGGGTAAGATGACACAGAATCTGATCGAGATCAAGGGATTGACCAAGGTGTACGGCGCAGGCGAGATCGCCGTGAACGCCCTGGCCGGGGTGAACACCGCGGTCGAGGAGGGCGAGTTCGTGGCCGTGATGGGGCCGTCGGGATCGGGCAAGTCCACGCTGATGAACATCCTGGGCTGCCTCGACCGGCCCACCGCGGGCACGTACGTGCTGGATGGCGAGGATGTCAGCAAGTTGAGCAGGGATCGGCTGGCGAGCGTGCGCAACACCAAGATCGGGTTCGTCTTCCAGTCGTACAACTTGCTCCCTCGGCTGACGGCGGCCAAGAACGTGATGATCCCGATGCTCTACAACGGGCACGGCGGCATGAGCGACGCCGAGCGCTATGAGCGAGCGGTCGCCGTGCTCGAGTCAGTGGGACTGGGCGACCGGGTCGATCACAGGCCCAACGAACTGTCGGGTGGACAGCAGCAGCGGGTGGCCATCGCTCGGGCGCTGGTCAACAACCCGGCGATCCTCCTGGCTGACGAACCGACCGGCAACTTGGACACCCGTTCCAGCGAAGAGATCATGGCCCTCCTGCACGAGCTGCATGAGGACAGGGCAACGATCGTGATGGTCACTCACGAGCTGGACATCGCAGACCACGCAGGGCGAGTGATCTACTTGCGGGACGGTGAGATCGTGTCCGACAAGCTGCACGCCAGCGGCATCGCTGGCCTGCACAACGGGGAAGACGGAGGGGCCGAATGAACACGATACAGACATTCAAGATATCCTGGGAGGGGCTGACCCTGAACAAAGCACGCTCTACCCTGACCGCCCTGGGGGTGATCATCGGCGTGGCGGCGGTGATCGTGATGCTGGCCGTCAGCGCCGGGGCGGAGGCCGATATCGCCGACCAGATCAACGAGTTGGGCGCCAATCTGATCATGATCATGCCTTCGTTCAGCCGGGGCGGCGTCGGCGGAGGGCAGTCGGCCAGCCTGACCTATGACCACCTGGCCGTGATCGAGGGTAACGTGACCGGGATCAGCGGGGTCTCCGCCGAGCAAAATACCACGCAGGAGGTCATAGGGGGCGGGGTCACGCTGGAGAGCATCTCTATCGTCGGCACAACTCCTGGCTTTACCGCGGTGCGCGAGTATGCAGTCGCAGAGGGCCGCTTCCTGACCGACGAGGACACCGACCGGAGCAACAAGGTAGCCGTGCTGGGCTCTGGCATCGCCCAGGAACTCTTTGGCGATGGGAACCCTGTCGGGCAGTCGATCAAGGTCGGCTCGACCAAGCTCACCGTGGTCGGCGTGATGGAGGAAAAGGGGATGGTGGGCAGCACCGACTATGACAGCCGGGTGTACATCCCGATCACCGTCGTGTTCGACAAGTACAGCGACAACATGTTCGGCGGCGACCGCGTGCGCGTGGTCTATGTCTCTGCAGAGAGCAAGGAGACCATGGACGACGTGATGGCCCAGCTCAACACGCTGGTGATGGGGTTGCTCGACACGAGCGCCGAATCGCCGGGCTTTACGCTGACCACCCAGGACAGCATCATCGAAACGCAGGCCTCGACGACGGAGACCTTTCGCAACCTGCTGGGCTGGGTGGCCGGCGTCTCCCTGCTCGTGGGGGGCATTGGCATCATGAACATCATGCTGGTCAGCGTCACCGAGCGCACGCGAGAGATCGGCCTGCGCCAGGCGCTGGGCGCGCGCCCTCGCGATGTGCAGCTCCAGTTCCTGCTAGAAGCGATCGTGCTCAGCCTGATCGGTGGGCTGGTGGGCGTCGCCCTCGGCGTGGGCGGTTCATTTCTCTTTGACGAACTGGGCACGATGCGCACCGAGGTCGTGTGGGCCTCCGTGCCGCTGGCTTTTGGCGCGGCGGCGGCGGTGGGCATCTTTTTCGGGTACTATCCGGCGACCAAGGCCGCGCGGTTGGATCCGATCGTGGCCTTGAGGCGCGAGTAACCCTTCAGAACGCGGAGGAAAACGATGAAAGCGATTGACTACATCTTGGCTCCGGTGGTTGCCATCGTTCTGCTCGTAGGATGTGGCACGGCGCCAAGCACACAGACGGAAACCATCTCACCCAGCGAGGAAAGCGCAGCAGACCCGGGGGTCGCGACAGGGGGACTGGACCCCACGAGCGCACTGGCCCTGGGCACGCTCAAGCTGGAAGGGACCGAGCACGCCGTCACACCCGCGCAGGCGACCGCGCTGCTGCCCTTGTGGCAGATGATCCAGGGCGGATCGCTGCAAGGTGATGCAGAGACGGACGCGGTGCTCTCGCAGATCGAGGGCGCGATGACCGGACCACAGTTGTCGGCCATCGAGGCGATGGCACTGACGATCGAGGACCAGCAGGCCTGGATGCAGGAGCGCGGGATCGAGATGCCGGCGATGCCCGGTGGACAGGCCGGCCCAGGCGCTCCACAGGACCTATCTGAGGGTGAGCGGGCCAAGCTGCGCGAGGAACTCCAGGCGATGGGAAGCATGACCGCCGAGGAGCGTGCCACGCGGATGGCCGAGTTGGGCATCGAGCAGCCGCAAGGCGCCCCCGAGGGTGGCCCTGGCAGCACGAGCGGTAGAGCGGGCCGGTCCAACGCCCTGCTTGATCCGTTGGTCGAACTGCTGGCCGAGCGCGCAGCGTCGTAGGAGGGCAAAGTGGAACACATCCGCACACGTACACTTTTGATCGTGACCCTATCTCTCGTCCTGGTGGCGACGTTGCTGCCAGGATGCAGCCAGGAGACGGTGGTCGAGACCAGCGGCGCAGAGGCTGGAGTTGGCGCTGCGCTGGACACGGCGACCGGTCTTGCACTGGGCACGCTGAACCTGGAGGGCACAGAGCAGGCAGTGACGGAAGAGCAAGCCACCGTGCTGCTGCCGCTTTGGCAGATCCTTGCCAGAGGCGAGCTCCAGGGCGATGCCGAGCGCGACGCGGTGGTCAGGCATGTCGAGGCCGCGATGACCGAGGCCCAGCGCTCTGCCATCGACGAGATGGGGCTCACCCAGGCGGACGCCCAAGCCTGGGCGCAGGCACAGGGCCAGGGCGCGGGTTCCACGGCGACCTCCGGGGACCTGCTGCCGGCGAGTCTGACGCAGGTGCCCTCCGAGGAAGGGTCCGCGAAGATGCGCGATCAGTTCGAGTCGCTGTCGGCGCAAGAGAAAGACGAGATGCGCGCCCAGGTCGGAGCAGGACAGACCGGCCCCGCGGGCAGCGGCCCATCCCAGGGAGTGATCCAGGCCGTCATCGGCCTGCTGTCCAGTCGAAGCAGGTCAACGACTGAGACCTCGCCGGATACGACGCTCGTCCCTGTGGGCCTCGAGACCGCGAACGCGCCAGAGGCCGGCCCGGCGGATCTGCAGGAGGCAGCATCAGAGGGTACGCCAGCCGCCGAGCGGGGCGGCGAGGCAGAGAGCGCCGCAGAGTCCCCTGTCTCTGAGCCGGCAGAAGGGCCGGAGGGCGTGGCTGAGCTTCCTTCCTCAACGCCCGTAGAGGCGGAGGACCCGACGCCCGACGCGATCCTCTATACCGTCCAGGCCGGGGACTCGCTGGCGGCGATCGCACGCGCCTATGGCCTGAGTGTCGAGGCGATCGTCGAGGCCAACGACATCCAGGACCCGGACCGGATCGATGTCGGTCAGGCCCTCCTCTTGCCCGGCGCGACCCCGCCAGGGACGCCCACGATGGTCGTTGCCCCATCGCCGGGCGAGACCGCCGCGCCCGTCCGATCAGAGACCAGCGAACCGGCGTGGGTCTCGGGGATGCTGGAACAGATCGCGGACACCGACCCCGGCCCGCCGCTGGCGATCGAGGTCAGCGCCAACCGCGCGATCCAGGACCCACTGGTCGAGCAGAGCCAGACCTACCAGGTCACGGGGATCGTGCGCAACGACGGCGACCAGACCTATGCCCTCTCGGCGATCCACGTCACCTTTTTCGACGCCGAGGGGTTCCGGGGATATATCATCAAGTACCCTATGGTCCCCGGAGCAGAGTGGATCTGGCACGGCAGAACGGAAGCAGACTTTGCCTGCTTGCTGCTGGCCCCGGACGAGGAATGCCCCTTTAAGGTCGAGATCACGGCCCAGGACATGGCAGCTTTCCTGATCCACCCCGACGCTGTGGCCACAGGCCGAGAGTCCGCGCCGGTCGAGCTGAGCGACGTCCGGCTGATCGATGAAGGGACAGGCTATCTCCGGATCACCGGCATGGCGAGCAATAGCAACCCGTTCCAGGTCCAGAACGTGACCGTGTCGGGTGTGCTGCTGGACGCGGACGGGCAGATCGTCAGCCTGGGATCGACCTACGTGCTTGAGGAGGACATTGAACCCGGCGAGGGGGTGCCCTTTGAACTGCGCGTGGAGGTCGAACCGTACGCCAGCTACCAGCTCTACGCGCAGGCTGAGCGCGACTGGAACTAGCCGCTCACTGGGCTTCCCAGGCTCGCAGCCTCGGAGCGGTGCGGGGTGCTGGGGGGCGACCATTCGTGCCCAGCGCGAGCCTGTTTACATAGATGAAGACCCTAGGGGTCTCCGAGACCCCTAGGGTCTAGCGTCCCTCCCGCCGGGCAAGCCAGATCTCTGCCAGCTTGAGAAAGAGCAAGGGCAGGAGAAACAGCACCACCCCACCCGCGATGCAGACCCAACTGGTCGCCGCTGCCCCGAGGCCATACTGCCACCACACCAGCGCCCCGCCGACCAGCAAGAGCGCCGCAAACCCGGCGATGACCAGGTTGCGCTCTGTCACCTGCCGGTGCCTCCGCAGGTCAACCGGAGGCCGGTTCCCGGCCGGTTCGCCTCTGTGCTCGTCTGTCATACGGGTTCCTCACTGTCGACGGGTGTTTCACACTCGACGTGATCATATCATCGATCGCGCCAGAGATCAACTTGCTGCGCCACGACACTACGGCTGCTGCAAAGTCCGAGGAGGGCGCATCCCCCGATGCGCCCGGCTTACTGGCGCACCGTCCCGCATCGGGGAATGCGGCACTCCCCAGTCAAGTCAAGCGACAATGCAACAGCCGTACCACGACACGCTGCGTCGGTCGCTTTCCACTACGCCAGGAGATCGCTCCGGTACAGCTTGACTCTGTCCGGATTCTGCTTTACAATGCATACACCCGGCGCCCTCGCTCATTCCGCAAAAGGGCGGGTGATGGGGTTATTGCACGGAACATCTCCGCAGACGCAACCCCGAGGGCAGGTTAGGTGGATTCCATCCAAGATGCCGGAATGGTAGGTGAGGAAGAGAGAGCATCCCTTGCCACTCGCATCCGTCGCAGAATCAAAGCGTGGCAGCTGTCCAGCGCATAAAGCCGCCCGGCATCTCGGCCTCTCTGTTAGGCGGGCGGGTCGCAGTCGGAAGAGTTCACATTTGAGGTCCATACGGGTAGTAACTGAGGATGCGACCGAGTCGCAAAGGAGAGTAGAATGCAAATCGTGACGGATAGCGGAACAGACCTATGGCTACCCCCGGAGCAGGCAGCCGAACTGGACATTCACATCGTGCCACTCATCGTTACCCTTGAAGGCAAATCCTACCGCGAAGGCGTGGACATCCAACCGGAGGAGTTCTATCGCCTGCTGGCAGCGACCGACAGCCTTCCCATTACGTCGCAGCCATCGGTGGGGGAATTTGCCGAGACCTATCGGCGGCTGGCAGCGACCGACCCAGACATACTGTCCATCCATATGACATCAGGCCTGAGTGGCACGTACAACGCGGCACAAGCGGGAGCCAAGCTGGTGCCGGAGGCGAACGTCACCCACGTTGACACAAAGACCTTGTCCGCCGCAGCGGGATGGCAAGTAGAGGCGGCTGCGCGAGCACTGAAAGCTGGTTGGCCGAAAGAGCAGGTCCTGGCATGGATCGAGCGTATTGGTGCTGCCAGCGAGAGCATGTACACCCTGAAAGAGCTAAAGTACTTGATACACGGCGGACGGATCAGTCATATGAAAGGGTTGATCGCCTCGGTGTTGAATCTCAAGCCGCTCATCGGGGTGGAAAAAGTGAACGGGACCTATGTGCAACTTGGCCAGGTACGAACGTTCAAGGGAGCGGTCAAAGGGCTGGTGGATCTGATGGCTCGCCAGCACGCGCCAGGCAGTGCATTGCGAGTACAGGTCCTCCACTCACACAATCACGAAGGGGCAGCTATGCTGCGCGAACAAGTAGACCAACGGTTTGATTGCACTTGGTTGCCAGTGGGTCCCATGTCGCTGGTGCTGGGTGCTCATACTGGCCCCAGTATGGTGGGCGTTGCATACGCATCCCTGGCGGCGTTTGCCGAAATGCCATAGAGCCGCGTTGCCGTGCTGCAGAGAGGAGCGCGGAAGGTAGGCAGGGAGGAGGTGACCACAGATGGGTAAGAAGGGCATTCTCACCAAGATCCTGGCCATTGCAGGAACGACACTCGTTTGGTTCCCGATCCTGGCGCCGGTCTTGTTGTCTGTTGCGCTGATCATTCAAGAGCGCACGTTCCGGTTCGACTACCTCATGCCTGCCGAGCTCTTCCCGTCTGCTCTGGTCGGCGGGTGCCTGCTCCTCTGGGCGGCGCTGCGCGCTCACTCGCGCCGGGGGCTCATCGGCTGGGGTCTCGGCGTCGCTGCGGGCATGCTGATCGGGGGCCAGGCGCTTGCCGTGGTCACCGGACTGGCCTCAGGGGAGATCGAGCCGGCTGGTTTGTGGTGGGCACTCGTCGTCGCCTCGCTCGCCGTGTACTCACTGGCCCTTGTTGCTATGGGCGTTGGTGGCGTGCTGTTGCTGCGCGACCTATTCCAGGTCCCTCGGCCGCGGACGGGGAGTCTCTAGGCCCGCTCCCACCGAAGGAGAACCGATGGTGTATGTCTGTTCGTTCGGGGATGGGGTCAAGCACATTCACCTGTGGGTGCTGCCGCGTCCTCTGGGCATGCGTCTTGGGATGCACTGGGTGATGCTCAACCTGGACATTCGAGCCCTGCTGACTCGACGCTTTGGCATCTGGAAGTGGGTGTGTAGTGACCAAGAGGTGGCGGAACTGGCAAGTCGGGTGCGGGAGCAGTACCATCGGCTGCTGCGCCAGGAGAGATGAGGGAACAGCCTAGCTCCGTGTGGAGCCGACCGCCCTACGCTCGCGTTCAACAGTCTCCATTGTCAGACAACTTGAGCAATCAGGTAATTCGGCGGTGGAGGGGCGGCTGATGCAACCGTTGGGCCGCAAGAAGCTAGAAGAGGGTGATAGTGAACTCACATATTCGATCGTTTATCGATGAGGACCTTGATGATATCGTCGAACTGTCGCTATTGGCGTGGGAAGCAGTTTTCAGTTCGTTCAAGCAAATACTGGGTCCCAGCATCTATCCCATCCTATACCCAGATTGGCGAAAGAGTCAGAGAGAGGGAGTGGAAACGACGTGCAGAGATAGAGAGAGAGTCCATGTCTTGGTAGCAGAAGTGGACAGCAAAGCCGTTGGCTTTCTAGCTTATGAATTGCACGAGAAAGATGACTCTGGAGAAGTCCTGCTGCTTGCAGTGCATCCTGAATACCAGGGCCTCGGCATAGGCACAGAGCTGAATGTCATCGCGCTTCAAGAGATGAAAGCGGCCGGCGTGAAACTGGCCGTAGTGGGCACAGGTGGAGATCCATCTCACGCGCCCGCCAGAAGATCGTATGAGAAAGCGGGTTACACCGCTTTGCCTCTAGTTCGGTATTACAGGGATCTGTAGGGTTCGCTTGCAGGGCAGGCATCAGCATGATGTGAAGGTTTTCACAAGTAGATGGCTTGACATCTGGGTATTTTCGAGACCGTGTGTTTCGGGAGATCATGAACCGTGATCTAGAAACTGGGCAGCACCGGAATCCAACCGGTAACCCCGCCTATTTCACCGACGCGTTCTTTCATCATCCAGATGAACTGAAGGCCGAAGTGGCCGATGTGGGATTTGATCTCGTGGGATTATTCGCCGTTGAGGGAATCAGCTACGTGATGGAAAAGCTCGACAAGAACTGGAGCGATGAAAGCCATCGTGAGTTCCTGCTTGAGATCATCAGTAAAATCGAGAAAGAAGAAAGCTTGATGGGAGCAAGTCCCCACATACTGTGTGTGGCAGTGAAGCCGTAAAAGGGGGGATGATGCGATCCTTGCACCGCAAACAGCCGAGTGCGAGGGAGAATCCACGTTGTGGGAAAGGAAAGAGCTATGACAGAGAAGAGACATTCAGTTCCCGTGAAAATGCAGGCCAAGTACCAAGCCATCGTGGGCATGACAGACGCGTTTTGCCGGGCTCATTTGAACGAGGAGTATGCAGAACTGTGTCGCAAGCTGGCAGCCACGCTGAGTCGAAAGAGGCCATCCCCGTTGGAGAAAGGGCAGGCCAAGAGCTGGGCAGGAGGGATAGTGTACACCATCGGCCGAGTCAACTTTCTGTTCGACACGAGCCAGACGCCGCATTTGAGTGCCAAAGAGTTATGTGAGCGATTCGGGGTGAGTCAGGGCACAGCCAGTGGGAAATCGACGCAGATCATGGATATGCTCGACATCATGCAATTTCATCCAGAGTGGACGCTGCCGAGCCTGATAGACGACAACCCGTTGGCGTGGATGATCTCAGTCGATGGGCTGATCATAGATGCGCGTCATGCACCAAGAGAGGTACAGGAAGAGGCGTACCGGTTGGGGCTGATACCGTACCTGCCAGAGTAGATGGTTCGACAGGGTCGGTCTGGCCCGCCGCGCGCCGATGCAGCCCAGGGAGTAGAGGAAAACAGGGTAGCAGAGCTGATCCACCATCGCTGTGGCACGCAGTTGCCAAGCGGTTGGATCGGTGATACCATGCCTGCAAAAGAGTTCATCCATCGTGGCCCTCGTCATTGCTTTGCACGACGGAGGAGGGTGATGTGGAAGAGTGACAGCCGACCACGAAGCCGGGAACATTCCGGCAGGTGGTCGGCTGTGTGCGTTCAAGCAGCCTTGGGCGAGAGGCTGCGAAGAAAGCTTCGGCACAGAAAGAGTGGGCGGCTACACGGAAGCGCTTCGGTATAATGGGTAGTTATGCCGCCTCTCCCCTTTCGAGTATAATACCCCCAACGTGATACCCACCGAGGAGGACCGATGCAAAACCTACTACAAGACCTGCAAGACCTGCTGGCGCAAGACGCGCGCCTGATTGCCCAGGACGGCACGCTGCTCAAGAATCTGGTCATCGAGTTGGGTCTCAAACTCGACCCCGACCTGCTGCGCTTGCTGCTCTCCCACCCGCGCATCCAGCAGCGCTTTTTCGTCCAAGTGGACGGCGTCCTCATCTTTGACCGGGACAAGTTCTTGCAGTTCGTGAACAACAAAGAGTTTCTGCCCGACAGCTACACCGCCTTCAAGAACAAGGTCGGCCTGAGCGACGATGGCGGGGAGACCTACCTGAGCCGCCGCCGCGAGGTGACGCTGGTCTGGCCCTACAAAGATTGCGTGCTGGAAGGCGGCCAGACGCAAGAAGACGCCAAGAGGGACGAGGTTTTCTGGAACACCACGCTGGCCCCCGACGACATCGATCGTCTGCTCGACCCCAAGGTGCTGACCGGCTGGCGGCGTGTGGATGCCGAAGGCGAACACTCTGTGACCGACCTGCGCCCTCACGATAATCTGATCATCAAGGGCAACAACCTGCTGGCCCTGCACTCCCTCATACGGCGCTTTGGCGGCAAGGTGAAGCTGATCTACATTGACCCGCCGTACAATACGCAGGGTGATGCTAACACCTTTCTATATAATAACACGTTCAACCATTCCACTTGGCTATCATTTATGCGGTCTCGGATTGCGATTTCATATGAACTGATGCGCAGTAATGGGGTAATTGCGATTGCAGTAGATGATGAGGAGCAAGCATATTTGAAGGTACTATGTGATGAAGTGTTTGGACGAGAGAATTATATGGGTACTCTCGTTATTCAGATAAAGCCAAGTGGAAGAACAACAGATGCGTATTTTGCCACTTGTCATGAGTATGTCATTTTCTACTCTAAAGAACCAAAGCGTCCCAACATAAACTTCTTTGAACTCACGGAAGACCAGAAACATGAATACAATGAGGGCGAAGGCGAAGACCGACACAAATGGCGAGACTTCTTGAGAACAGGGGGCTATTCGACTCCCGAAGAACGTCCGAACTCGTATTATCCAATCTACTTCAATCCGGATACAGAAGGTGTTTCGCTGGAGCAGAAAGGTCCTGGATATGTGGAGATCTTGCCTCTGGACAGCAGTGGTGCTAGACGGGTATGGCGAAAGATTCCCGAATCATTTGCTGATCATGCCAGAAAGGGAGAAATCCAAATTATCCGAAGGAGTGACGGCACATACAAGGTTCAATTGATTGATCGAATTAAGCGCGGAACCAGACCGAAAAGCATATGGGTTGACAGTAAGTATGACGCTTCTTCTCACGGCACAAAGCTACTAAAAGACCTTTTTGGGGGAGAGAGGGTGTTTAGCTTTCCCAAATCCCTATATGCTGTGAAAGATGTGATCGCAATCTTCACAGAAGAAGGTGGAGACGATATCATCTTGGATTTCTTTGCGGGCAGCGGTACTACCGCCCATGCAGTTCTTGAGCTAAACAGCGAGGATGGGGGAAATCGTCAGTTCATATTGTGTGAGCAACTGGACTATGTTGAAAACGTTACGAGCGAGCGTGTAAAGAGGGTGATTAGGAGCAATAGCGGGGCGTTTGTCTATTGCGAG
>JADHXD010000087.1 GCA_016783145.1 Anaerolineae bacterium | reverse complement strand
CCAACTCACCCGAGGTACAGCGGCTGACCGGCATTGTCCTCGGAGGCTGCTTCTGCGAACACTGCCGGGCAGCAGCAGAGAAGACAGGCATCGACTGGCAGGCGATGGTCTCCCGACTGAGATGGCTGGCCGACGGCTACGACCGGTACAACCACAGGCAGGCGTTCGAGATGAACCTGCTCTGGCACAGCAGCGTGACCGCCACCGCCCTACTGGCAGAGATCCCCGAGCTGTACGCCTTTGTCAACTTCCGGGTCGACTCGCTCGCCGGGTTCTATCGCGAGCTCTATGAGGCCGTACACGCCATCAAGCCGGATATCGACGTGCGGCTCAATCACTACGCTCAGTATCCAGAACTGATGGGACTTGACCTCAAGAGCGTGGGAGCGATCGTGGACTCGATACGGAGCTCTGACTACAGCGAGCAGTCCGGCGATCCAGATCGGATGGAGTGGAAGAGAGCCTACCTGCACGGCATTCGCCGGGCCATCGGCACAGACAAGTACTTCCTGTCCGCGATCTCACCCCGGCCCAAGGCCACCCCAGAGTTGGTTCGGCAAGGCATCCTTGTCTCTGCCCAATGTGGAGCCGACGCCCTGACTATCGGGCACTATGATGGCGCGTGGATGAACTGCCTGCGGGCGATCAGGGAAGGCATCGAGGAGGCGGGGATCGTGATCCGGCGCGATGCACCGGTCTGCGGCGGGGCCGGACGCAGGTAGAACCGCTCACGCTTGTGCGACAGCCGATCCTGTGCCTTGTGCCGGAGCAGACGCGCCCCCCACGAGGGCCGGCGATCAGACCGCCGATCTCACCGCTCGCCAGGAGATCGAGTGCTCCGAAGCAAGCGTGAAGAGTTCGCCAGGATGCCCAGGTCCGGCAGTGACTGTGCGGCAGCGGCGAGGATGGGAGGCAGGTACCCGAACGCCGCAAGCGCCAGACCCAGCACGTTGTACACAGCCGTGAAAGCCAGGTTCATCTTGACCACCCGCATCGTGCGATGCGCAATGTGGAACACCTCCGGCACGAGCATCCAGTCGTCACGCATCAGGGCCACGTGCGCAGCTTCGATGGCAATGTGGGTCCCTGCCGCGCCCATCGCAATGCCCACGTCAGCTTGCGCCAGGGCAGGCGCGTCGTTGACGCCGTCACCGACCATCACGACAACGTGCCCCTTGGCCTGGTACTCTTGGACGACTTTGATCTTGTGCTCGGGCAAGAGCCCGGCACGGTACTGCACGCCCAGCTCTCCCGCCAGGGCAGCCGCCGTGCGCTCCTCATCTCCAGTCAGCAGCTCGATGTGCCGGATGCCGAACGCGCGCACCTGGCCAAGAGCCTGGGGTACCTCCGGACGCAGTGTATCGGCAGCGCCCAGCATCCCGCACAGCCTCCCGTCACACAACACGAACAGCGCCGTCTTTCCCTGCGCCTCCAGCTCAGCGAGGTTGGGCACCAGGGATAGGTCGGGGAGCATTCGGCGGTTGCCAACAACGACCTGCTGCCCGTCGACGTGGGCGCGCACGCCCATCCCAGGAACCGCCTCGAAGTCGTCCGGCTCGACGAGCTGCAGCTCTCGTGCGCGTGCAGCGGCGCGCACTGCCTCTGCCAGCGGGTGCTCAGAGTAGCGCTCCGCAGAAGCCGCCAGGAAGAGTATCCGATCTTCGGACACATCGCCGGCAGCGATCACGTCCGTGATCTGCGGCCGGCCAAGCGTCAACGTACCGGTCTTGTCCACCAGCAGCACATCGGCGCGTGCCAGCAATTCGAGATACTTGCCCCCCTTGATCAGCAGTCCGCGTTTGGCACCATTCCCGATCGAGGCCAGCACGGCGATCGGGGTAGCTAGCGCGACGGAGCACGAGCACACTACGACCAGCACGGCGGCGGTCGACAGCGGGTCGCGGCGGATCAGATAGGTCAGCGCCGCCAGCCCCACAACCACTGGAAGATAGTACGCACTGAATCGGTCTGCAAACCGCTGCACGTCGGCACGGTGTGCTTCGGCCTCTTCCACCATCTTGACCACCCGCCCAAACGTGGTGTCCGCTCCAATGCGGGCAGCACGCACCCGCACGCTGCCAAGCCGTGCCGTCGTCGCAGCAAAGACCTCTCCGCCAGGAAAAACCTCAACGGGCATCGCTTCCCCGGTGATCGCAGACTGGTCGACCGTGGCTTGCCCCGCGATCACGGTGCCATCCACAGGGATCCTGTCCCCTGGGCGAACGATGACTGTCTCTCCGATCCGTACCTGATCGATCGGCACCTCTTGCTCCATCCCATCGCGCTCAACGCGAGCGGTCTGAGGAGCAAGCGCAGTCAAATCCCGCACCGCTTGCCGTGCGCCTTCAGTGGTGAATCTTTCGACATAGTCACCCACGTGCATAAAGAACACGATCACCGCAGCCGTCGCCCACTGCCCCACAGCCAGTGCCGCCAGCACACCCAGCGTCATCAACGCGTGCGAAGTCACCTTTCGGTTCAGCGCCGCGCGAATGACGCTGAGGAAGGTAGGCCACCCTCCCGCGATCACGATGATCACGCCGACCACAAAGGGCACCCGCTCGGTGATCCTTTCCAGCAATCCCAGCCCCTCGCCAACGACGACCAGGAACAGAACAGCGCCGAACACGACGGCGAGCAAGGTCGCCGTCCGCCGGGCAAAGCTGCCTATCGACGGCGTGTCGGGCTGCACATCCGTGTCGGACACAGAATACCCCGCGTTCTCGACGGCTTTGCGGATGATGGGCAGCTCTACCAGCGTGGGGTCAAGCCGGACGACGGCCTTTTCGGAAGACAGGTACACGTCTACCGCTTCGACGCCAGGCAGCTCTGCGATGGCGCGCTGCACGTGCCGGGTACACTCGGCACAATCCATACCGCTCACCGGGATCTCCAGGATTTGCGTTTTCGCCATCAACGGTCTCCTCGACGGGTCAGTCTACTGCGGGGTCAGCAGTACCGTAGGAGTGCGGCCCACGCCGGCTTCCACGACAGTCCGATCCGCCTGAGCACGCATGATACCACCGATCAGGCCGGCGATCAACTCCGCCCGCTCTCAATTCTCGTTGACAGCACCCACCAGGTAAGGTATAATGCAGCAACAAGTTCGGCTAGTTCTTTGTGTTCATAGCGTAGGCGTCGCCTCTCCAGCCAGCCAATGCAGCGACCTTTGGTCTGCAGGCACCATCCCGCAAGGAGTACACCTGGTGAACGAGCAACTAAAGCCGTGGCACATTGCGCTGATCGCTCTGATCTGCCTGGCATTGGCCAGTGCCGTGGGCAGCCTCGCGTTTGTCCTGGGCCAGAGGCTGGGCGCGGCAGCCACCCCAACCCTGATCCCGTCCCCTACGTCTCCTTTTCCCCTGCTGCGCACAGCGACACCCACTGCCCAACCCAGTCGTACCAGCACGCCGACACCCACCAGCACGCCAACACGGACGCCCACATCTACACCCACGCCCACACCGACACCACGGGTGATCATCACGGATGTCCAGGCCCTGGGACGCCTGGAGACCAGTCGGTTCATGATGCAGACTGTCATCGACCTGGAGCGCGAGCCGGCAAACGTCTGGGAAGAGTTCCTTGGCACCGACAAACTGCTGCTGGTTGCCGGAGGCGAAGTCGTCGCTGGCTTTGACCTGACACAGGTCCAAAAGGCAGACATCATCGTGAGTGGCGACCGCGTGACCATCGTACTGCCTGCGCCACAGATCCTGTACAGCAAGGTAGACAACGATCTGACCTACGTCTACGAGCGAACGACCGGGCTGTTCCGCTCTCCCGATCTGCGCATCGAGAGCGAGGCCCGTCAATTGGCCGAGCGGGCCATGATCGACCGTGCTTTGGAGGGCCAGATCCTGAGCCAAGCCGAAGTCAACGGTCGGCGGCAGCTCGAGGCCTTGCTGCGGTCACTTGGCTTCACAGAGGTCCTCATCCTGGTGCCGACCGAGTAACAAAGGAGACTCGCCATGCGTCAGATTGCAGGTATCCTGGGAATCATCCTACTGATCATCTTGATCGTGGTGGGTGCAATCGCGGGGTATATCGGTTTCCAGGTCTCCAAGAAGGTCACGCCCGCCACGCCCACTCCGCTTCCACCTCCGGTCGTCCACATCGAGCAGATACGCCAGGCTGCCGAACTGGCGACGGTCAAGTATAGTCTGAGCACCGACATCACCAGCTCGCGCGTTCCAGATGACCTGCGGCAGATGCTCGGCGTGAAAGAAGAGATCGTGCTGATCGCATACGGGGAGGTAGCTGCCGGGTTCGATCTCAGCACACTGAGCGAAGAGGATCTGTGGACGGACGGCAGCAGGGCGCAGCTCCACTTGCCTGCTCCCCAGGTGCTCTACACTCGCCTGGACAACGAGCGCACGCACGTCGTCTACTATAACAAGTCGTGGTTCATCGATCGCGACCTGGGCCTGGAGGGAGAGGCCAGGCAAAAGGCGGAGGAGGCTATCCGCCAAGCCGCATTGGAGAGCAATGTCCTTGAGCGAGCTGGCGACTATGGTCAGCTCTTTTTCACGAACTGGCTCTATTCGATGGGGTTCAGTGAGGTACAGGTGATCATCAACTAGCTGCTCGTCCAGATGATCCCTCCCACGATGCATTGCTTGGATCTCTCCGAGCTGATGCTGTTGCCTATCGAGGCAAAGTCGGGTATAATGATCACATTAACACATCCCTTGATAGTCACCTCATCACTTGGAGACCGTGCGTAACCGCACAGCTTCTGGGGAACCGATGCAAGCTCCTGCGCGAGTTGGGCGCTGGAGGAGCGGATGGCCGGCCTGTACGAACGAGGGCTGACCCAATCCCGGCCCCTCCTCTCCCCATCGCCAGAACAGGAAGCACAGCATGAGCGAAACGTCTCAATCTAGGCTTGACGGCATCCGCCACGAGATCGATATCCTGCGCAGGGTCATGAGTGACTTGGCGCGAGCAGTAGAAAAGCAGCGCCGCGCACTGCGCCAGCTACAGATGTCGGTCAGAGACTCTCCCTATGCGCAGGCTGCACAAGAGTCTGTGGATTGCGGCACCGATGTAGCCAATGGGATGCGACAGATCACCAGCCGCCTGCCCGCACTCGAAAACATGCTGAACCGCCTGCAATCCGAGACGCGCGCGATGCAAAAAGAACACACCCAGCTATGGGCGTTGTCTGAGGTCGGCGCGGTCATCAACTCGACGCTGGAGGTGTCCGAAGTTCTCAACCGGGTGATGGACAAAGTGATCGACATCACTGGGGCAGAGCGCGGATACGTCGTTCTGCGCGACGAGGAGACCGAGAGGCTCGAGTTCATGGTGGCACGCAACCTGGACCGCGAGACGCTGAACCAGCAATCCTTCCAGGTCAGCCGGACCATCGTCAACCACGTAGCTGAGAGCGGAGACCCGGTTGTGACCACCAATGCGCAGGCGGACCCCCGCTTTCAGGCGCAGGAAAGCGTGGTCAGCTACAGCCTCCGATCGATCCTCTGTGTCCCACTGCGGGTCAGGGGCCAGGTCATCGGAGTGATGTACGCCGATAACCGCATCAAGTCAGGCCTCTTTGGCGAGAGAGAACTCAACCTGCTGATCGCTTTCGCCAACCAAGCCGCCGTTGCCATCGACAACGCGCGCTTGTTTGAGAGAGTGAGCAGTGCTCAGAAACTGATGGACAACATCTTTGCGTCTATCACCAGCGGCGTGATCACCACCGATACTGTCGACAAGATCACGCTCTTTAACCGCGCAGCTCAACGCATCCTCCACATACCAAGGGAAGCATGCGAAGGTACGCGATATCTGGAGGCCTTGCCTTCGCTGTCCCCGATGCTGCCCCCTCTTGTGGAGCGTGTCAAGCAGACCGACCAGTCTATTCAGGGCCATGAGGCCGAGCCGGTCATCCCTGGGCGGGGCAGGATCAGCCTGAGCGTCAACCTCTCTCCTCTGAAAGACGCGAACGACGAGACACAAGGAGTAGCCATCGTCATCGATGATATGACCGAGCGCAAGCGCTTTGAGCGCGAGCGTGGCATGGTGAGGCGCTATCTGCCCGCCGAGCTGGTGGATCGCCTGGCCGACCTGCAGGAGCTCCGGCTTGGCGGGACCCGTGAGGTGGTAACCATCCTCTTTGCCGACATCCGTGGCTTTACCTCCTACAGCGAGACCCACGATCCCGAGCAAGTGGTCGAGATGATCAATCGCTACTATGGACACGTGGCCCGACTTGTCCGAGAGAACGGTGGCATCGTGGACAAGTACGAGGGCGACGCGGTGGTGGCCCATTTTGGCACACCTCTCAGGCCGATCCAGGACCACGCGTGGAAGGCGGTCCTGACCGCCTGGAGAACACAGCAGATCACGCGCGCCTACCTCGAGACCATTCCGCCAGAGGATCGCCTCTACTTTGGCTTTGGCATTAACACGGGCGAAGCCGTTGCCGGCAATATCGGAGGCGAGGATCAGATGGACTATACGCTCATTGGAGATGCGGTCAATCTTTCGAGGCGACTGCAGGAGAATGCCGAACCAGGCCAGATCCTGATCGGCGAGGATACGTACCAGATCATCAAGCGCAAGGTCACCGTGACCAAGCTAGCCCCGCTGCACGTCAAAGGACGCCAGGCGTCTTTGCAGGCATACGAGGTGACCGGACTCGTCGGGTAGCCGGGCACTATCCGCCAGCTCGTGTGTCACTCTCTCATCCCACCAGAAGACGGACTTTTTCTCGGCACAAAAAACGCCCCCTCAGGTGAGGGGGCGTTGCTACAACACACAGTTGGTCGGTCTAGTAAGGCATGCCGCCTGAAGGCCCGGAGGGTGCCCTCTGAGGCTCGGGAATGTCGGTGATCAGGGCCTCGGTGGTCAAGATCATTGCCGCGATGCTGGCCGCGTTCTCGATGGCGCTGCGGGTTACCATGGCAGGGTCAATGATCCCCTTCTCAACCATGTCGCCGTACTCGTTGCCGATGACGTCGTAGCCCCAGGTCTTGCTTCCCTTCTCTACCTGATGGCGACGGACGGACTCGACAACCACTGCCCCATCCATACCTGCGTTGGCGACGATGCCGCGCATCGGCTCTTCCATCGCGCGGCGAACAATGGTCACACCGGTCTGCGCGTCTGGCGTATCCATTTTCAGGTCGTCCAGCGAGGTCATCGCATTGATCAGTGCCACGCCTCCGCCAGGAACGATCCCCTCCTCGACAGCAGCACGGGTGGCGCTCAAGGCATCCTCGACGCGATGCTTCTTTTCCTTGAGCTCGACCTCGGTGGCCGCACCAACGCGGATGATGGCCACGCCGCCGGCCAACTTGGCCAGCCGCTCCTGGAGCTTTTCCTGGTCATAGTCTGAAGTGGAAATGTCGATCTCGGCACGGATCTGGTTGATGCGTCCCGCGATCAAATCCTCATCGCCCGCGCCGCCCACGATGGTCGTGTCTTCCTTGGTCGAGATGACCTTGTCCGCCCGGCCCAGATCCTGAACGGTCGCAGTATCCAGCTTGCGCCCCATCTCCTCGGTGATCAAGGTGGCGCCAGTGAGGGTAGCCATATCCTGCAGCATGGCCTTGCGGCGGTCGCCAAAGCCAGGAGCTTTGACGGCCACGCAGTTGAGCATGCCACGCAACTTGTTGAGCACCAGTGTGGCCAGCGATTCGCCGTCCACATCCTCGGCAATCAGCAGCAGATCGCGCTTGCCAGCCTGTACCAGCTTTTCCAGGATAGGGACGATGTCGGTGGCAGCAGAGATCTTTTTGTCGGTGATCAGAACGTAAGGCTCGTTCAGAACCGCTTCCATACGGTCGGGGTCCGTGATAAAGTAGGGGCTGATGTAGCCGCGGTCGATCTGCATACCCTCGACATACTCAGTCTCAAAGGCCAGTCCCTTGCTCTCCTCGACCGTGATCACGCCATCTTTGCCCACCTTGTCCATCACTTCGGCGATCAGCTCGCCGATCTCGCGATCCTGGGCCGAGATAGCAGCTACGCTGGCGATCTCTTCCTTGGTATCGATGTCCACGGACATATCGCGGATCGCCTGGACGAGGACGGTCGTTGCGGCCTCGATCCCGCGCTTGATCAGCATGGGGTTCGCGCCAGCAGCTACGTTCTTGAGCCCTTCGGTGATGATGGTGTGCGCCAGAACAGTAGCGGTGGTCGTGCCGTCACCGGCGACGTCGTTGGTCTTGGTCGCCGCCTCTTTCAGAAGTTGAGCGCCCATATTCTCGTACGGGTCTTCGAGTTCGATTTCCTTGGCCACGGTCACACCGTCGTGGGTGATCGTCGGCGCGCCGAACTTTTTGTCCAGGGCGACGTTGCGGCCCTTGGGCCCCAAGGTGGTAGCAACAGCCGTCGCTAGAGCGTCAATGCCGCGCTTCAGGGAGCGTCGGGCTTCTTCCCCAAACACTAATTGCTTTGCCATTGATTAATCCTCCATCAGGTGATTTGAGCGTCTACAGACTAGGCATCCTCGACCAATGCCAGGACGTCGCTCTCTTTGAGAATCAGTACCTTGTGTTCGCCATCCAACTTGATCTCGGTGCCCGCGTACTTGGCGTAGAGAACGCGGTCACCCTCTTTGACCTCCATAGGGACGCGGCAGCCGCTGTCATCCAGTCTGCCGGGACCAGCAGCCACTACCCTGCCCTCCTGCGGCTTTTCCTTGGCCGTTTCAGGAAGAAAGATGCCACTTGCGGTCGTTTCCTCCTGCTCAATCGGCTCCACAACGAGACGGTCACCCAGTGGCTTGAGCTTGATTGCCATTTCCAATACCTCCTCAAATACTGTAAGATTATGATAGGATCGGCCAGAATACACAATCTGGCTGTATTTAGCACTCACGCCTCACGAGTGCTAAGTACAGCCACATTTTACCACACTTTTTGCGGCTCGTCAAGTCCCAATTAGCACTCTCACTATGAGACTGATAACTGGGCCACCTTGGCGGTCCGGTTTGCGCGCCACAGGAAAACGGGGCTCACTCGCACGCCTCAAGCCCTTGCGCGGCCATCTGCTCAAGTCCCAGCTCCCGCCGGGGCAGCTCTTCCAAGATGTCCCACGCTGCTTTGAACTGAGGCAGCGCTCGTGTGCACTGCGCTTCCTCTCCCTGGCTGTCTCCGTCCAGACGGTAGTAGCTCCACCCAAGCATAATGCGCGAGAGGATCGCATCCGAAGGGGTCAGGTCACCCAACTGCAGCCCCCTTTCCAGGGCAGGGATGCACTCTTCATAGTTCTGCAGGTTATAGTAGACCTGTCCCAGATGACGGTGAGCCGGCGCGTACTCAGGGTCGCGGTTCAGCGCATCCTCCAGATAGTCCACAGCACGTTGCTTGAGCTCGCGGTCCTCACCCATGTAGTGACCGTAGGTCCAACCGATCTCATCGTACCCCAGGGGATTGCGGGGATCAAGACGGATCGCTTCCTCAAAGGCCGCCACAGCCTGCTCAAAGTAAGGTCCAGAGTCATCCCACAGGCCCATCAGGTTCAGCCGGTATCCGATGGCCCGGTAGTTCTTGCCCAGAGCGATGTGCAGAAAGGAGAGCTTGGGATGAGACTGAGCCGCCGCTTGGTAGGCATCGACAGCCAACTCATACTCTCCCTGAGATTCAAGCACATATCCCAGGGCACGCTGCGTGTCTGGGATGTTTGGATTCAAGCTCACAGCCGTTTGGGCAGCCGCCTCGGCCTCCTCGAAGCGCTCCCTGTCAGCCAGCGCCTCTGCCACGTACGCGTATCCCTCTGGCAGATCCGCGTCCAGGCGCAAGGCCTGCTCACATGCCTTCTGAGAGGCGCGTGTGAGCATCCGCATCACCTTCTCCCTGCTATAGAGCCAGTCCTCGGCCTCGACCTCCTCCTCTTCGACAGCACCCAGCTCCAGATAGACGGGCAAGAGGTCTTCCGAGTTGAACACGGCGTGCCAGTCAAGCGCCATACCCAACACCGCGAACGTGCGCGCATCGCCCAACTCCTCGTCAAGGAGACGGGTTCCATACTGCTCCAGGGCCTCGCCGGCGCGTCCGCGGAAAACCATCAGCCTGACAAGGCGAAACAGGGCGACGTTGTCCAAAGGGTCAATTCGGAAGGCGTTCGCGTAAGCAGAGATCGCCTCGTCCAGCAGGCCTTCGTCGTAGAGCGCTTCGCCCTCATCAAAGTAGGACTCTGCGCTGCGGGTAGGAGTCGGAATTGGGTCGAAGGGTCGAGTCCAGTCGGTGCCTCCGATCTGCTCGCGGACGACGTAGAGACCACCGATGATCAGAACAACGAGCGCCAACACGCGCCAAGGTGAATCTCTGCGCTTCACTTTGCGAGAACCGACGTACATCGATGGGCCTCCTCAACCGCCGCTGCCTCCATGTCGCGGAAATGCTATTATACATCGAGAAAGCGTTTCTTCAAAACCGCTCGTGCCAGGGGCATTTTGCGTTTGCGATGAATTGTGCTATGATGCGGGGCAGGTGCAGCCGGCACGTGAGGAGGGCGTCAAAGCAATGGAGGGAGAAAGATGAAACGCAAGATCGGAGTGCTTGTAGACAACCTTCATCTGCCCATCAAGGAGGGCATCAGGAAGGCCAAGGAAGTGGGTGCCGATGGATTTCAGGTCTACGTGACCCACGGGGAGATGATGCCCGAAAACCTGACCGGATCCGCGCTCGCCGAACTCAAAGCCCTTGTCGCCGATCTGGACCTTGAGATCAGCGCCCTGTGCGGCGACCTGGGGAAGGGATTCCTCAACCCAGAGGTCAACCGCGAGGCGGTCCCTCGCTCCAAGAAGTTCATCGACTTGGCCACTGCTCTGGGTGTCCGGATCGTGACGACACACATTGGCACGCTGCCGGAGGACGAGAACGCGCCGGAATGGAAGGCCGGAGTTCAGGCTGTTTGCGAGTTGGCAGACTATGCGCATGAGCACGGTTGTGTCTTTGCTTCGGAGACGGGTCCGGAAGCGCCCACCGTGTTGCTCAGATTCCTGCAGCAAGTGGACACTCCTGGGTTCGGGGTCAACTATGACCCTGCCAACTTGATTATGCTTGGCCCCTTCGACCACATCGGTGGGGTCCACGTGCTCAAGGACTACATCGTGCACACGCACGCCAAGGATGGCATCTGCCTGCTCCGCAAGCCAGGTGGAGGCAACGATTTCATGGAACTGCCTCTTGGGCAAGGGGGCGTCGTCTTTCCGTACTACCTTGGCGCGCTGGATGCGATCGGCTACGATGGCTACCTGACGATCGAACGTGAGCTGATGAAACGGGAGGGTTCCACAGAGATCGAGATCATGGAGGGCGACCGCATAGGCGACATCGCACGCGCCATCGAGTACCTGCGCAGCTTTGAATAGCATGTCAGACACCGAGTTCCGGCCCAGACCGGCGCAGCAGCGGATCCTAGACTATACCGGCGGCCGGATGGGCATCAGTGCCGTGCCTGGTGCAGGCAAGACCTATGTCCTCTCCGTTCTCGCGGCAAAGCTGGTTTCCACGGCGATCGACGACGACCAGGAAGCGCTGATCGTCACCCTGGTCAACTCGGCTGTGGAGAATATCCGCCGTCGCGTCGCAGAGTTCGTGGGTAGAGAGGGCCTGTTGGCGAACGTTGGTTACCGGGTGCGCACCCTGCACGGCCTGGCGAACGACATTGTCCATGAGAGGCCAGGCCTGGTGGGCCTGGCGAACGACTACCAGATCATCGATGAGCGTCGGGCAGAACAGATCCGCGAGGACGTGGTCGAGGTATGGCTGCGCAGCCATCCCGATGCGGCAGGCCCGTTCTTGAGCCTGGATCTGAACGAAAGCCAGCGAGAATGGATTGCCCGTGCACACTGGCCCGATACCGTGCGGACTTTGGCAGGGGTGTTCATCAAGCGCGCCAAGGACCTGCGGCTCTCCCCAGAGGAGGTGCTTGCGCATCTCGCATCCCGGAAGGATAGCCCCGCATGGGGCCTGGCACGCATCGGCGCAGAGATCTATGCAGACTATCAGAGCTCTATCTACCGCTGGGGGGGCGTGGACTTTGATGACCTGATTCGCCTGGCGCTGGCTGCTCTGCAGCACGACGACGAACTGCTGACTCGCTTGCGCCATCGCTGGCCCTTCATCCTGGAGGACGAAGCCCAGGACTCCAGCGACCTGCAGGAGACCATCCTGCGCCTGCTCGCGGGGCCCAGCGGGAACTGGGTTCGTGTGGGCGACCCCAACCAGGCGATCAACACCACGTTTACCACAGCGGACACGCGCTTCCTCCGCGATTTCCTCCAGGAGCCAGGGGTCACCGCGCTGCCCATGCAGAATTCGGGTCGCTCACAGCAGTGCATCATCGATCTGGCCAACTATCTCGTGGATTGGACCATGGCCCAACATCCGGAGGTGAGGGTGCAAGGCGCTCTAAGCGCGCCTCCGTACATCGAACCTACCTCGGCTCACGACCCTCAGCCCAATCCCCCCAGCGACCCGGCAGGGATCCACCTGGTGGAGCGCCGGTACGCCCCCGACAAAGAGATCAGTGCCGTCGTCCAGTCTGTGGCCCGCTGGCTGCCCACACATCTGGACGAAACCGTAGCTGTGCTTGTCCCGCGCAACCAGAGGGGATTCGAGGTCGCTGATGCCCTCCGGCGAGCAGGCATACAGGTGACAGAACTGCTGCGGTCCACAATCTCCACCCGCAGAACGGCAGGCGCGTTGGGGAACGTGCTCAAGTACCTATCCACCCCGACCTCCGCCTCGCTGCTGGCTCGGGTCTTTGAGGTGTGGCGCCGGCACGACCTTGAGGAGCGCACGGCTGCACGGCGCGTGCGCCGTGTGTCTTTGCTGCTCCGCCGGTGCCGCCGCGTAGAGGAGTATCTGTGGCCCCGCTTGGGACGCGATTGGCTGGACACCGTTCCGTGGAACGATGAGACCGACGAGGGTGAGCCGGCCGTGGACGGTGGTTTGAAAGATGGACCTACCGAACAGCCTCCGCTCCTTTCAGACCGGCCTGTGCTCCACACGTTCCGGTCCCTTGTCCAGCGCTGGCAGGAAGCGACCATTCTCCCCATTGACCAGTTGGTTCTGACCATTGCCCAAGATCTCTTCCTGGAGCCACGAGAGCTGGCGCTCAGCCACCGGCTAGCCACCATGCTGCGCGCGCAGAACGAGAGCAACCCTGACTGGCGGCTGCCCGAGCTGACCACTGAACTGGCAGTGATCGCCCAGAACCAGCGGCGCTTCCTGGGCTTCGAAGAGGAAGAGGCTGGCTTTGAAGCTCAACCCAATACGGTCACAGTCTCAACGCTGCACAAGGCCAAGGGGCTGGAATGGGACCGGGTGTACTTGATGTCGGTCAACAACTATAACTTCCCTTCGGGCCAACCTCACGACGAGTACATCAGCGAGAAGTGGTTCATTCGCGACCAGGTGAACCTGGAAGCCGAGGCCCTTGCGCAGCTAGAGTCGTTGGTCCGCAACCAGCGGTATGAGCCCGCAGCCGCTACCGTCAGGGCCCGCCTGGAATATGTCGCCGAGCGCCTGCGATTGCTGTACGTGGGCATCACCCGGGCCAGAAAGGAGCTGGTGATGACGTGGAACACCGGGCGCAGCCGCGAGGCCAAGGAGATGGCTGTGCCCCTTATCGCCCTACACACGTGGTGGCAAGCGCAGAAGCTGCAGCGCTGACGCCAGACGGGTGAGGTCAGCGCGTCTGACGCCGTCCCCATCCGTTGCTGGCGACAAAACCGTTGACCGATACGTGGTTCACTGATATACTGGAGGCCTGCCCTGGCGCCGCGGAACCGTAGACCCCTCAAGTGCGCGCCGGAAGCGAACCAGCAGGTGGCTGGAAGGGCCGGGACCAACCCAATGAATAGCAGAGGTATGCTCGAAAGGAGAGACTCGGTGGATATCTACCAAGTTGCCATACAGATGGAGCGAGATAGCGAAGCGCTGTATCGGGAGTTGGCCGAAAGGGCTGCGGACGCGGGGATCAAGCGCATATGCACACTGCTCGCCGCGGACGAGGCCAAGCACTTGGCCGTCATCAAACAGATGAAGGAGGCTGCTCCGCCACAGATGACCGAGACCGCGATCCTCTCGGACGCTGCGGCGCTCTTTGCCCAGATTGAGCCGGAAGCCTTTGATCTGGAGGGGATGCAGGTCGAGGTGTACCAGCAGGCTCAGGAGATCGAGCGCAAGAGCCAGGAATACTACGTGGAGCTGGCACAGCAGGTGAAAGCGCCCGCGCAGAAGGAATTGGTCCTCAAGATCGCTGACGAGGAGAGGCGGCACTACTGGTTGCTCGATCACATCATCGAATTCATCTCCAGGCCGCAGACGTGGCTGGAAGACGCCGAATTCACGCACCTTGAGGACTACTAGAGGCGCATCTGGCACACGTGCGACCAGGCAAAGCGAATACCACAGAAGGAGACCACCCGTGTCTATCGGTACCACACAGATCGGCCGCGTATCCATCAGCAGGCTGTTGCTGGGCGGCAATCCCTTCAGCGGATTCTCGCACCAGACGCCGGAACTGGACCGGCAGATGGTCAGCTACTATACCGCTGCTCGCATCAAAGAAACGATGAGACAGGCAGAAGCACTGGGCGTCGACACCTTTCTTGGGCGGTGCGACCGCCACATCACACGCGTGCTCATGGAATACCGAGAGGAGGGCGGGACCATCCAGTGGTTCGCTCAGACCTGTCCTGAATACACCACGGTCGCCCGAAGCATCGCCAATGCGGTCAACGGCGGAGCGCAGGCCTGCTACCTGCACGGCGGACAGATGGATTTCTGGCTCGCGCAGGGGCAGATGGACTGTGTCCCCGACGCGATCGCTCAGATCCGCGATGCGGGCCTCCAAGCCGGCGTCGCCGGACATAATCCGCAGGTCTTTGAGTGGGCAGAGGAGCACCTCGACGTGGACTTTTACATGTGCGCTTACTATAACCCTTCGCACCGAGACCAACATGCCGAACATATCGCCGGCGTGCCGGAACGCTTTGCTGCCGAGGACCGCGAGGCGATGGTCCGGACCATCAAGCACTTGGGCGCGCCAGTCATTCACTACAAGGTCCTCGCCGCAGGGCGCCACGAACCCAGAGCTGCATTTGCCTTTGTCGCCGAGAACCTGCGCCCACAGGATGCGGTGTGCATCGGTGTCTACACCAAGGACCAGCCCAAGATGCTGGAAGAGGACCTTCACCTGCTGGCGCAGTGCCTGCAAGTCACCTGAGCTTGCTAGCCAGATGCGCCCCGAGGAGAAGACATGCAGTGGCCCAACTTTGTCTTGATCATGACCGATACCCAGGGTGCCAACATCATTGGGGCCTATGGCCATCCCGAACTCGGAACGCCCAACATCGACGGCCTCGCCAAGACCGGCGTCCGCTTCGAGAGGGCCTACACGACCTGCCCGCTGTGCACTCCTGCTCGAGCCGGCCTGTTCAGCGGCATCTATCCGCACACTGCCGGAGCGTGGACGAACAATCTCCCGCTTGGGGACAACATCAAGACGATGGGGCAGCGTTTTCGAGACCGCGGGTATAGGACAGCATACATCGGGAAGTGGCACCTTGACGGGCACGACTACTTTGGGACCGGCCTGTGCCCCGGCGGATGGGACCCGGAGTACTGGTACGATGGCAAGCGCTATCTTGCCGAGCTGAGCGAGCCGGACATTACCCTCTGGCGCTCGGGCCTCAACTCTCTTGAGCAGCTCCAAGCTCACGACGTTCAGCCAGAGTTTACCTGGGCACATCGCATCTCTGACCTTGCCGTCGACTTTTTGGCACGGCGTTCTGATGAGCCGTTTGTCCTGGTCGTATCCTACGACGAGCCACACCACCCCTTCACCTGTCCTCCAGACTATGCCGCCAGGTTCGCAGACTATGCCTACCCTGTAGGCCCGGCGGCAGCCGATCCACTGACGGACAAGCCCGCGCATCAACAGGAGTGGGCCCGGTCGGACGGCGTGCATCTTGTGAAAGGGGCTTTGCGCCATCCGTTGTACTTTGGCTGCAACAGCTTTGTGGACAGCGAGATCGGGCGCGTCATCGACGCTGCCCATACGTGCGCAGGGGAACAGACCTACATCATCTTCACCTCTGACCACGGCGATATGATGGGCGCTCACGGCCTCACAGGCAAAGGGCCGGTGATGTATGAGGAGATCACCCACATACCCCTGATCATCGAGCAGCCAGGGTGCCTGGGAGCCGGAACGACCAATTCGACATTGGTAAGTCACATCGACCTCCTGCCGACCATGCTGGAACTGGCAGGTCTTGAGGTTCCGCCGATCCTGGAGGGACAGAGTATGGTCCCATTGTTGCACGGTATGGAAGATCCCAAGAGAAGCGTGGCAATCGAATTCCAGCGCTACGAGATCGAGCACGATTCCTGGGGCGGGTTCCAGCCGGTTCGCTGCATCGTCAGCGACCGCCACAAGCTGGTCCTCAACCTGCTGCACACGGACGAGTTATATGACCTGGAGCGCGACCCGGCCGAGACACGCAACTTGATCGAGCACCCGGACTATGCCGAGATCCGAGACGCGATTCACGACCAGTTGTTGGGCTGGATGTACGAAAAACGAGACCCGTTCCGCGGTCCCTGCTGGGAGAGGAGGCCGTGGAGGGACAGCAGACGTCTCCAATGGCGGGGCGAGTTCCGTCCCCGCCCAGCAGACGGCTATGCGCCTAAAGTGAGAGACTATGACACCGGACTGCCCAGCATAGGTGTAAAGGCCGAGTACGGAGGGCGCGGGCATCGCTAGCCAGAGCTGTGCGGGACCGAAGGCGTGACCGCAGGTATGTAGAGGGGTCATCAGCCTGGGCACGCGGCGGGACAAACGTAGCCTGTGGGAAGGATCTGATCCGCTTGGCCCTGTTTGCCAACTCGGGGGAGGGCCAGCAGAGAGGAAGGAACGCGCAGAGATGGCACTTGCTCGCGGCTTTGCATTCAGCCAGGCGTCACTTCAGGACTATGCCGACTGCCCACGTCGCTTTCAGTTACGCCACGTGCTGGGTGTGCGTTGGCCAACTGGCTACGATGCGTCGAACGCCGAGTGGGAAGAGAGAGCGAGACAGGGAGCCGCCTTTCACCGCCTGGTCCACCAGCACGTCTCCGGCCTCCCTGTCGAGGTCTTGTCTGCAACCGTGCACGACGATGCCCTCGGGCAGTGGTGGCAAGCTTACCTCGCAGCGCCCCCCCAGGACCTGCCTACCGCGCTGCGCCGGTCCGAGGCACGATTGTCGATGCGTGTGGGCGGCTTACGGTTGGTCGCCCGCTATGACCTCCTGGCCATCGACCCCGGGGGATGCGCGGTGATCGTGGACTGGAAGACGAGCAAGACACGGTCCGATCGCGGGTCGCTTGAGAGGCGATGGCAGACGCTGGTCTATCGCTATGTGCTTGCCGAGGCGGGGACACACCTGAATGGCGACACTCGAATTGCCCCGGGGCAGATAGAGCTGGTCTACTGGTTCGCCGCTGCCCCAGCACAGGTAGAGCGCTTTGCCTACGATGACGGACAGCACCTAGCAGCGGGAGAAAGGCTGAGCGCTACGATCGCAGAGATCGCGGCGTGCGAGTTCGAAGAGTGGCCTCTCACCCAAAACCTCAGGCACTGCCGGTACTGTGCCTACCGGACCCTGTGCGAACGCGACAAAGCGGCTGAGTTGGGCGAAACCGTAGAGCCAGACCTTGAGGACGATCTCTTTGAGTTTGATATTGATCTCGAGCAGATCGCCGAGGTCGAATTCTAGTCGCCCAAGTCCTGCGCAGATCTCAGGAAGCAGCCAGTAGTAGTGAGCAGGATGCCCAACGAAGACATGAGTTGGCGAAGCGTCGTTCGCCCTATTTCGCCACGAAGACGTGACTGGATTCGTATAAGCCGCGGAAGTTTTCGACCCATCGCTGATGCTCAGCATCCTTCGGGCGAGCGTCGAAAAGCCGCGGACTGCCAATCACTATACGCTTGACGCGTGGTCGAGTGATTGCCACATTCAGGCGGTTGGGCTGAAAGTAGAAACTGGCCCGCTGCGCGGCGTGCCCGGGATCACTCGTAGTAAGGGACACCACGACCACCTGACGCTCCTGGCCTTGGATTCGCTCTACCGTATCGACTATCACTCCGTCGCCGCTCGGCTCCAGGTTCCGGCTCCGCAGTGCCTCACGGATGAGGCGCACTTGAGCTCGATAGGGTGCAACAACGGCGATCTCTGTTGGAGGTAGCCCCCTGCTCACGGCCTCAGCGACCACGCCGGCAGCGACTGCGGCTTCCTCTGGAGAGCGCATCCCTCGGCCACTGTGTCCGACCTCGACGAAAATCGAGCTGGGTGTCGGCATAAGCAAAGCGCCGAATGCGCCCGGACGTCCGCCCAACTCAAGCCGCCGGCTGTGCGCATCCGATGATGGATAGACAAGCCCTCCATAGAAACGCTGGCTGGGGTAAGCATTTACCTCAGCATTCATACGATAGGTGGTGGTCAACAATGACCCTGGCGTTCTCTCAAAGAGAGTCTCAAAGACCGAGCGCGCCACCCACTTGGGAGTATGGTCGGCAACGACTACCGGGCGCATCTGCTTGTGATCCCCGATGAATATATGGCGCCGCCCAGCCAACATGCCTGCCACCGCTAGGGGCAATGTCACCTGTCCAGCCTCGTCAAAGATCACCGTGTCGAAGGTCACGTCGCGCAGGCGGCGGGTGCGTAGGGCAAAGCATGTACCACCGACGATGAAACCTGTATCTCCCCGATCGAAGGGGCTATCGGACAGATGCTCGTAGTTGGGTATTTGTCCGCGGCCCCACGTCAGGTCGTCGGCCCGCAGGCGCTGTCCGATCTTTGCGGTACGCCTGAACCCTGTCACCTCGCAGATCTTGCGTAGCGCGTTGTTGATGGCCCGATGCGTGAAGGCGGTTACCAGCACTCGCTCACCCCGCTGCGCCAAGGCCTCCGCAAGATAGGCCAACAAGTAGGTCTTGCCAGTGCCAGGAGGACCCTGGATCAAATAGTAGGTTCTGGTGGAGAACGCTTGGACGAAGGCCTCGGCCTGACTGCCGTCCAACTCTAGATGCTGCACGATCGCTCTAGCCGACCGCGCAGCGTCTGAATCGAAGCTAGGACGGACCCTCCCCTGTAAGATGCCCGAGACGCATTGACTGTGTTGGGACCCGTCGTCCAGCTGGGCAAGTGCGCTTTCCAGCAGGAAGCGCACATCTACGATGTCTCTGTCGAGCACCCACCCACGTCTATGTGCCAGTTCATTGAAGCCGACACGATAGCCCGCTCGGACCACAAGATCCGTACCTCTGTCCTCCTCTAACTCGCACGCAAAGCAGGGCGACTGAAGGGGATTGCCCTGATTCAGGCGTACGACATCGCCGGGACGGAACTTGGACTGATTCTCGCTACAACGTAGCCAAGCCCGTTGAGGTTCGATGTGCACGACCTCAATGTCGGCAACTGCTTCACCCTCAGCCACCCGTCGGCCGATCGGCTGCTGCCACAGTTCAAGAACCTGGATGGTCTGTGCATCGTATTCCCGATTCACAAAGTCAAGCAGTGCCTGGACATAGTCGTTCATCGATGCATCCCGGTCATGTGGAGCAGCTGCCTAGCCGGTGAGCGGACCCTAGGTGTCACACGTCACATCCTCTCCTTCAGTGGGCCGGATATCTAGCACGTTGAGCTGCAGCCGCCGCTCGCCGTTCCACTTGTTGGCCTCCAGGTGGTAGACCACATCCAAGTGATCGCCCTTCGCCACAGCACGGTCTCCCATGCGAAAAGCGATGGCGTCAAGCACGCCGTCGGCCGCAGCCAGGTCCATCCTGAGATGCTGACTCTCTCTGCCGACAGGCTCAGCGTGCAAGACCTCCACATCGCGGCTCAGAAAAACGGCCATTGGGTTGCCGTTGCCGCACGGCTCCAGCTTCGCAAGCCAATCAGCGGTCGCCCAGTTCGCCTCAGGGAGAGGCACAACCGCGTCGATCTGAAGCGATGGCGCCAGTTCTCTATGGCCCAACTCGCGCTGTGCGATGCCGAACAGCCGGCCTGCGAGCGCGTCCAAGAGGTCGCTGCGCACGGTGAACCCCGCAGCGGCAGCGTGCCCGCCGTGACGGACCAACAGATCGCCGCACTCGTCCAGCGCGTGGGCGACGTGAAACCCGTCAATGCTCCTGCACGATCCCTTGCACAGCTCGTCCCCCTTCTCGACAACGACTGAGGGACGGTAGTAGCTCTCGGTCAAGCGTCCTGCAACCAGGCCCACAATGCCAGACATAAAGGTCTCGTCGGCGGCATATAGGAGCGGCACATCCTCGCCCCTTGCCAGCGCCATTTTCTCGGCTACCACGTACGCCTGGGCGGTCATGTCCTGCCTTCGCCGGTTCTGCTCGCTCAGGCGCCCGGCCAACCGGTCTGCCTCGACGGGGTCGGAGGCAAGGAGTAGGTCATAGCTCAGCGAGGCGTCCCCAAGCCGGCCTGCCGCATTGATGCGGGGTCCCAAGCGATAGCCGATGGTCGCCGCAGAAACCTCCCCGCGCTGTGCCCTCGACACGCGCAAAAGCGCGCGCGCCCCTTCTCTCCGCTCCTCATTGAGCACTTCTAGACCTTTTCTGACCAGCAAGCGGTTCTCCCCAACCAGGGGCACAAGATCGGCAACCGTACCGATGGCTACCAGGTCGAGCAGGGACGCCTCTTCCACGTGGACGGGAATCT
>JADHXD010000086.1 GCA_016783145.1 Anaerolineae bacterium | reverse complement strand
CACAAAGACAGAACTTAACATAACCGCAGGCAAGCAAAACCTGTTGGCATCTGTTCACACTGCTTGTCGCCGATCCGGTGATGGACTCGAATCTATGGAAATGTCAAAGTGCTACTTGACTTTCTACCGCATGTCTTGGTGCGCCAGAGGCGGTTCTCCTACAGGATCTTTTCAGCCAGGACCCGGTCCGAGAGCACGTCGGCGGCCTGAGCGACGTCATCGGATGGGATCATCTCGCATCCTCCCTCGCGCAGAGGCGGGGTGAACACCTTGATCACCTTGGTTGGAGAGCCGATCAGCCCAAAGCACTCCTGGTCTGCGCCGGTATCACTGCAGAGATCCTCGGCCGACCAAACCGGGTATTCCTTTCTGTTGGCCCGGCGTATGCCCATGAAGCTGGGATAGCGCGGCGTGTTGATCTCTTTCACCACGGTGATCAAGCAGGGCAGCGAACTGGTCACCACCTCGCGCCCTTCCTCAACGAGTCGCTCCACGGTAATAGTTCGCCCTGCCAGATCGAGTTCGCGGATCTTGGACACGTAGGTGAGCTGGCTGATCCCTAACTGAGTCGCAACGCCCGGCCCAACCTGTCCGGTATCGCCATCCGCCGCCTGCCGACCACAGAGAATGATGTCATACTCGCCGATCTTGCGGATGACCTGAGCCAGCGTGTACGCTGTAGCCCAGGTATCGGCGCCCGAGAAGGCCCGGTCGGAAACCAACACCGCCTCATCGCACCCCATCGCTACCGCTTCCTTGATCGCCTCCTTGGCCTGAGGAGGTCCCATCGTGATCACCGTCGTCTGCCCGCCGTGCTCCTCCTTGAGGCGGATCGCTTCCTCTATGGCATACATATCGAACGGGTTGACGATGCTCGGCACACCCTCCCGTATGAGCGTTCCCCGTTCCGGGTCGATCCTGACCTCGGTCGTATCAGGCACTTGCTTGATGCAGACAATCGCATGCATAGCTTCCTGTCACTCCTTTTCGAGCTGATTTCCGGGTTCTGGTCCCTCTTGGGGGGCGCGATTCACCTGGGCAAACCGTTCTGCGTACTCTTGATTGGCGAACTCGAGGGTCGTCGTATCCCAGTCAAACGCCTTGATCGTCACTGCTCTCAGCGCCGCCTTGGTTTCCGCGCTCCGGAAGCGACGCGACCAGGGCTGAACCACCAGGTACATCACGCCGAACACGATCATCGCCACCAACAAGCCAAGGAGAAGCCCCCACACCTCGACCCGATCGCTGCGAAACGCTGGCTCGGACGAGATCGACACCAGCACCCACATGCCGACTGCCATGGCCAACAGGATGCTGTTCACCACAGCAACGCGCTCAAACCGGACCTGCAGCGGGGACTTGGCTTCGCGCAGAGCGATGCATTCATCACAGAAGGGCACGCCCACCCTGCGCACGACGTAGCCCTTGACTTTGACGATCTCGACATCGCGCGTCGACGGGCGCATGCAGTGCACACAGGCATTCACGGGAAAGACCGCACGGTCTCCCCAGATCTGTACGGTGCGGGACATGTGACTTCCTCAATAGATAACCCCTCGGAAGCACAAATAGACACGACATCCACGCAGTCTCTGTGCTTCCGTGGTCAAGAGAAATCCGGCGCTGCGTCACAAGCCACTGCATGGCAGTCGTGGCGCTAGTTCCGGTAGGGCATGTACTCTGAACCCAGCAGCTCCCGGGCAATGATCAGGCGCTGGATGTTCACCGTGCCTTCCGCTCCGATCGAATAGGAACGCACGCCGCGAATGCCCATCTCGATGGGATACTCTTTGGAGTAAGCCGCCGCGCCATACCAGTTGGCGACCTCGTTGAGCACGTTCCAGGCAAGGAGTGGGGCACGCAGCTTGACAATGGCCGCCGCCATCGCAATGTCGTGATGTCCGCCTTCCTTCCTCTGGTAAAAGCGGTCCATCTCCCACGCTGCCCTGTACACGCCCCAGCGAACGCCCTCTAGCTCGGCCCACAGGTCGGCCAGCGGGAACTGGATGCCCTCGTAGGAAGCCAGCGGGCGGCCAAAGGCCTGCCGCTCCTTGATCCACGCCATGCCCATCTCCAGCCCAGCTTCAGCCGCCCCGATGCACGTCGCCCCGATCAGCGCCCGTGCGGCCGAAAAGCCCTCCATTGCGTGGTAAAAGCCACGGTTCACTTCTCCTACCTGGTAGTGAGCCGGCAGGCGCACATCCTCCATCGCAAAGCCCCCCGTCGAGATGCCCATCCGGCCCATATCCTCGATCAAGGTGGGCATAATGCCAGGCGTGTCCTTGAGTGGCACGGCCATAAACGTGAATGACCGGTGATCTCCAGTGTCTGCAGTGCGCAGCAGCGTGAGATGGATTCCACCCATCTTGAGGCTCTCGCGAACGCCGCTGATGTACATCTTTTCGCCGTTCAGCACCCACTCGTCACCGTCCACGACCGCGCGCGATCGCGTGGCCCCCAGAATGTCAGAGCCTCCGCCAGGCTCAGTGGTGGCAATGCCCAGGAAAGCCTCTCCAGAGCAGACTCGGGGCAGCACGCTCCGCTTGAGCTGCTCCGAGCCGTACTGGGCAAAGATGAACCCCCAAGCCGCTTCGACGAGGTACAGCACCGGAAGGGCCAGGCTGATGTCGGCACGCCCCAACTCTTCGGCAGCAATGCAGGCCATCGTCCAGTCAGCCCCCATACCGCCGTACTCTTCGGGCACGGTGAGGGCCAAGAGTCCCATCTGGGCCATTCCCCGGATAATCTCGCGGGGGATCTCTCCGCTGGTATCGAACTCGCGCACGCGCGGCGCGATCTCGTTCTGCGCGAAATCACGAACCGCCTTGCGCCACATCTCTTGTTCGGAACTCCAACCAAAGTCCATGCCATTCCTCCTTGAATGCACTGCCCTGGATAGGCCAACGACCGTTCGGGATTATCACATCGTTTACCTGGGGTGGCACTGGTTTGAGCGGAAAGCAGACGCCGGCCCTATCACTCTCGTGCCAGGTTCTCCGGATACTCAAACACATCCGAAACCTGCCCGTCATCCAGGTGATAGACCAGCGACGCATACTCTTCGACGACTGGGTCGTGCGTGACCATAACCACGGTCACGTTCTCCTCGATCGAGATCTTTTGGAACAGAGACATGATCTGGCGTCCGGTCGCGCTGTCCAACTCGCCTGTTGGCTCGTCGGCCAAGATCACCTCAGGCCGGGTGACCAACGCTCGAGCCACGGCGACGCGCTGCTGCTGTCCGCCCGACATCTCGTAGGGCCGGTGCTTGGCCCACTTGCCGAGACCCACCACCTCCAGGCAGCGCATCGTCCGCTCTCGCCGTTCCCGCCGGCGAAGGCTCTTGATACGTAGAGGCAGCTCGACATTCTCATAAGCTGAAAAGGTGGGCAGAAGCGCAAAGGACTGAAACACAAAGCTGAACTCTACCCGGCGCAAGCGCGTGATCTCACGCTCCGGAAGCTTGGACAGAGGCTTATCCCTGAAATATACCTCCCCCGACGTGGGGCGGTCCAGCCCGCCGATGCAGTTGATCAGCGTGGTCTTGCCTGAACCAGAACGGCCTTGAAAGGCCACAAACTCACCCATGGGTATGCTCAGGTCAAGACCGCGCAAAGCATGCACTTCTTTGCCCCGAGAGCGGTATACTCTGGTCAATCCCTCCGTACGGATGATAGCTTCTTTGTCGAGGATCTGTGTCATAGGCAGCTATCCTTCTTTCTACTCTCCTCTTGAGCGAGACAGGCGCCGGCGGACCCAATTCACTGCCTTCTTGCGTCGAGACGGAGGAGGCTCATCCTCCTGGACATACAGGCCGCTTACCTGTACCTCCCAGGCATCTTCATCAGAGACTCGGGTCACGGTCTCGCGTCCCTCAACCGGGCGGATCAGAATGCCCTCGTCCGTCACCTCAACACGGGCACGGTCGCCGATTCGGAACTCCTCCAGGTAGTCGCGAGGGATCTGCAGCCGACCAGCCGTGTCCAGGACCACCAGCTCCTCAAAGGTGACTTCGTGCTCAAAGCCCTCTTCGCCGTTGGGTTCGTCCGCCTCGTCGCTTGCGATCGAACTGAGCACCTGGCGCGTTGTCTCGGTGCTGGTCCGCCCGTCTCGGATCGCAATCACTCGATCTACGCTGCTGGCAATGCGCGGGTCATGCGTCACAATGACGATGGTCACCCCCAGGTCACGGTTCAGGTCGCGCAGTACCCCCATGATCTCTTGAGCCATCTGAGAGTCCACTTCTCCCGTCGGCTCGTCAGCCAGGAGGAGCCGGGGGTAGTTGGACAGGGCCACGGCAATGGCCACGCGCTGCTGCTCACCGCCCGACATCTCTGCCAGGCGGTGGCGCTTTCGGTCTCCCAGGCCGACCGCTTCCAGGAGCTCGTTGGTGCGCCGCCGCCTCTCACGCGCGCCGATGCCGGTGACGATCATCGGCATGCTCACGTTTTCTGCCGCCGACAGGTAGGGGATCAGGTTGCGCGAGGGCTGCTGCCAGACGAAACCCACCTCTTCCCGCCGATACTTGTTCATCTTGGCTTCAGACAGTTTGAGGAGATCGCGTCCATCCACGGTGACGCGCCCCGCGGATGGCCTGTCCAGCCCTCCCAGAATGTTCATCAGAGTGCTCTTGCCTGACCCCGAAGGCCCGACCAGGGCCATCAGCTCGCCTTCCTGGACAGCCAGGTCCAGGCCCTGCAGGGCAACGATCTCCAGGTCAGCCATCTTGTAGATCTTGACCAGGTTGTCACAGATGATAAAAGGTTCTTCGCTCACGGTCAGTTTCCTATTCTATGACATGGCTCAAGTGGTTTCGCCAAGTTTCACAGCCTCAAAGATGCGCATCCGCCGCAGCGAGAACAACAGCACAAGCACGGCGGCAACAAACATCGCGCCAAAGACAACGTAAATGTATGCGATCTCATTCCAGGCCACTTGCACCACGAACGGAGGCGTGAAGGGGTGCTCTCCGCCCTGTACCTGGAAGAAAGGAATGAACAGCCGGCTGACCAGGACGCCCAGTCCGGTTCCTGCCAGAGCTCCGGTGGCGACGAGAGTCAACTGCTCGGACATCAGGAACACGGCCATCTGACCGACCGAAAGGCCGATAGCCCGCAGCACGCCTAGCTCGATGTAGCGCTGCGTGAACGAGATATACGAGTAGATCAGGAATCCCAGCACGGTCAGGAGCGCAGAGGCAACAAACCCGACCGAGAGGAGGCCAAAGACCCCTTGTCGTTCCGGGCGAAGCTGCTCGTCGTCAACCTCTTTCTGAGCATTGTGGATCGTCATCACATGGATGCCCAACTCTGTCGCTTCTTCTCGCAGCACCTCCGCGGTCAGACCGGCATCCGATCGCAGCCAGACGTCATAGGGGTAAACGCCACCCGCGTTGTTAAAGATGTAATCCAGGTTGGCGATCAGAAAGGGCCCATCCTCGGGATACAGGCTGGGAAAGAGATCCACGATTCCCCCAACTATAAAGCTCGCCGTAGGGGCACTGCCAATGGGAAGATCGACCTCCAGTTTGTCCCCTACCTCTACCCCTTTGCCAAACACATCGCGACTGATCAACACCGCATCATCACGCACAGCCAACGCGTTCATCAGCGCGCCCAGGCTAGCAGGCGCGAAATCGGGGCGAAAATACGCGACAGGCGCGAAACCAACGCGGTCAACGCCCATCATCTTGGCCTCCAAGCTCTCGTCAGCCAGCCGCACGCTCACATCTCGCGTCCACACGCGGGCAGCACCACTCACACCAGGGATTCTGAGATGCTCCGAGACCGGCAGAAAAAGCCACTCGGGACCTTCCTCTCCCTCGTCGCTCGCCGGACCCCCGCTGCCAAACACGTCCGATCCGCCGGACTGTGTGCCTTCACCGATCTCGACCACTCGAAAGTCCGCGCCGATATCATAGTAGGTCCTGTCCACTGTGTGAGCATCAAGCGTCTTGGCCATAGACGCCGTAAAGACTGCCAGGCTCAAGGTCAGGATCAACAACAACATCGGTCCGGTGTAGTATTTGGCCGTTCGCGATAGATGTCGCAGCGCCAGCACGGGCACAACACCTCGCCACGCATTGGCTACCCAAGACAGGAAGCGCATCACCAAGGGAAACAGCCGGATGCACGCCAGGGCCAGGGCAAATACAAAGAGCATAGGAACCATAAAGAGATACGGGTTGCTAAAGGGAGACCCTGTCCGCTTGTCCGTCTCTAGAAACGAGATCGTTCCCCGCAGATCGAGCAAGTAGTACCCATAGAGCGCGGGGATCAGCAAGAGCACATCCAAGAACGCGCGCTGCCAGAAAGGCGCACGCAGAGAACGAGCCTGGTCCTGCTTATAGGTGACGACGGTAACTCCGGCGGCACCCATAGCCGGCACAACACTGGCCAGTAGAGCCGCCACGAGCGCGAGTACCCCAAAGCGCAGGTTGGTCCACGACAGTGTAGTGGGCAAGAACGGGCGGTTCTCCAGCACCAAAAAGGAACGCGACAGGCCCATTACCTGAGACACACGCTCCCCCACCAGCAAGCCAACAACGATCGACAGCCCGCCGACGATCAGCCCCTCCAACAGGTAGATGCCCACCACCTGAGCCGTGGTCGTTCCCCGGCTGCGGAGCATGGCCACTTCATTGCGCTGTCGGTGGACGATCAGTCCTGAGACAAGAAAGACAAAGTACAGAACCAGTCCCAGGATCGGCACACTGAACACATAGAGCGAGACGGTCAGCAAAAGCACCGTACGGCTGTAGTTCAGCAGATCGTCCTCTGGTGAGCGAGCGATCTCCATATCGCGCAGAAACGCGTTCGCTTGTTTCCGCAGATACCCGATGCGGCCTAGCAGCAGACCCACGTCCGACGAGCGGACCTCTTCCCCATCATAGATCAGCGACCACAATGCCAGGCCTACCTCGCCCTTCATCCCCTGGGCCAACTGCACGTAGCTGGCTTCGGGCATGAGCAGCAGCTCCTCAAAGGCCGGCTGCCGGTAGAACCAAAAATCTTCTTCAGGGTCGCGCGCTTCCCAGGTAGCCGCGATGCGCACTGGGTGCTGAAAGACCGTGGTGATCGCCGCATCCGATTCGCGGGGCTCTGAGTAGTAGACGATGTACTCCTCGCCAGCCTGGATCCCCAGCTTTTCGACCAGGCTGATCGGAACCATCACCTCAAGCGGATCGGTGTTGTTGCCGACTGGACGTGGGAGTTCGCCCTCTACGATATCGACGTGAGATTCGACGTCGCTGATAAAGCCCAGCGAAACGTAGGCCAGAGGTTGGCGCGCACTGTCATACAAAGTCTCTGAAGCCGGAAACAGGCGCATCCGATCGGTTTTAAAGTGGCGCACCAATAGCCGCTGTGGCAATCCCAATATGCCAGCGGACGAGGCTGTAACATACTCGTCGGCCTGCCGGCAGTCTTCCCACTCCAGGTAGCCGTGCCAGCTTCCAACGTATCGAAACAGAAACGAAAACGGCGGCGCAGAATCTTCGAGGTCACCGTACAGCCTATCGTTCAGGATGCGGTAGCTGACCGCATCAGAGTAGATAGGAATGCTAACCGTCAGCGCGACCGCGACTACCAGGCCGAGCGTCATAGACAGCGCCAAGCCACGTTGGTGAAGCAGCCTGCGGGCCGAGATCGCGAATACGGCTAGGACATACTGTACCTGCTTCATAGTCCTTCGATGACTTGGTCCTCTTCCAAACCACCCAGGATCTCGACCCGGTCTTCACCCTCAATGCCCAGCTTGATGTCCCGCTTGAGCAGTCGATCTCCCTCACGAACCATGACGAATTTGCGCCCTTCAAACGTGCGGATGGCCGCAGGGGGCAGCCACAAAGCGTCTTCGCTCCGCTCAATCAGCACGGTGACCCTGACCAGATCACCCACCTCCAGGTCCACCTCCTCAGGGTTGAGCAGGGAGACGTGCACACGCTCATCCGCATCTTCGACCTTGGCCTCGCCTCCGCCCGTCCCATACGGGTAAGGCAACTGCCGGAGAAGGGCAGGAAAGATCTTGCCCGGCACGCTGCTCATAGTGATCTCTCCCGGCTGGCCCTCTTCGAACAGGCTGAGCTGGCTCGTGGTCAGGTCGGCGGTGATGTCCCAGGTGTTGGGATCGGCGATCACGGCCACCTTCTTCCTTGCCTCAACCGCATTGCCGGGGATCACACTGAACGAGGTGATCTCACCGTCAAAGGGCGCAATCAATTGAGCCGTCTCGATCTCGGCGAGCAGGCGGTCCACCTTGAGCTGATTCGAGTCCACCCGTTGGACGAGCGACGGATCGACACCCTTTTCCAGCCACACCAGCTCCTGTTCTGCCTTCTCAAGCTCCATCTCGAGCAACTGAAGGTCGATCGCGCGTACCTGTTCAGCCTGCTTGGCTCTGAGAACGGCCTGTGTATAGCGAGCCTGGGCTTCCTCGTAGCTCCGCTCCGCCTTGGCGATGTTCTTGAGCAGCGAATCACGGATCCTTTGCGGCTCCCAGGGCCGATCCAATGCCTCTGCGTACGCGACCTTGGCCTCCTCCAGCGACTCCTTGGCCTGGTCTACGCCGTTTTGCAGCGAGGTATAGTCTTCAATGGGAGTCTGAAGGCGGGCACGCGCCAACTGCAGTTGGAGCTTTTGCAGGCTCACCCCCGCAGAGTACAACTGCCGCTGATGGGCCTCTTCTGCCAGACTATACTGCTTCTGCGCACCCTCCAGATCCAACTCAGCCAGGGCAAGCTGGTTCAGTAGGTCATCGATCTCCAGCTCGGCAAGCAAGGTGCCTTCCTCGACCCAGTCGCCTCGGTCAGCATATGCCACCTTGACATAGCCGCTCTTCTTGAAATAGAGCCCCTCCTCATTGACTGGGGACACGCGGGCTGTGAACTGCTCCTTGTTTTCCACAAGCCCCCGGGACACGACATATGTCGGTTTGTCGGGCACCTTGGACGTAGGGATTGGCGTCGGAGTAGATTCCTCTTGCGGCTTTGGGCCGCACCCGACAGCCAGAGACAAGACAAGCAACACAATGGTCAAGAGACGCCACTTCATTGTATTTCCTTCTCCTTATCACCGAGTTAGGGACGTGGTCGCGCACTTGCCCGAACTAGATCCTCGCGGACACGATCCTGGGTGGGCCGTCACTTTGACATCGAGCTCACCCAGAGCGACTCACACGAGTAGGCGGTTCCTTTCCTAGCGCGACAGACCGCCCAAGCCCAGACACCCAAGATCGATCCAGAGGTACCCGTGCTGCGAAAATGCAGCGCGGCAACTCGCGATTATACAGTAGTCTATTGTTCTGCGCAAAACAGAGATGTCGCCTCGCCTTGGATCGAACTACACGAATGGACTGTGCGGGAAGATCTGCCCGGCCAAGTTAGAATGACTTGCGCCTCCGCTTGCCCGCTGCTGCAATGTATGATAGAATTAGAGTAACTTGGCCGACCAGTGAGCATAGCTCGGGGGGGGACTATGGACGCCACTATCGATACCGACCTTTGCGCTCTACTACGCGTCATCTTTGACCTGCGGGTGCCGGCGGAAGGCGAGGCACATCTCCAGATCAAGCGACCGGAAACGCTGGGTTTCTCTGAGTTGAGTTGGCTGGAGAGACTGGTAGACGCCATTATTGGCGAAGTGCTGCTCTCGTTTGACCTACGCAGAAAGAGCCCGGACGACGACCTGGATGAGATCGAAGCCTGGAAGAGCCAGGCGGCCGTCGGGGGATGGGTCGAAAGGCGCAAGAATCACCGTCTGCGGATCAGGACAGCAGTAGACGACCTCTTTGAGGAGAATGTCCCGCTGTCCAGCGTGCCCGCCAGCGTCCGCGCCTGGAAGATCCAGGTCGCAGACGAGTGTGCGGACGCGATCCTGAGTCGATTCCATCTCCGGGCGGCATCCAGCGGGCCGTGGGCGACGTATCGCCGTACGATGTACGACATCGAGCAGAATCTCCAGCAAGCCCTCGGCTGTCAGACCCTGTTCTTGATGACCGGAAGGGCCAACGAGGTCAAGACCATGGAGTCGGCCATCGCGTCTGCGTATCAGGCTGCACACCGATTGGTCCAAGAGCTCGAGGAGAAGGAAATCGGCGAGCGGTCCTGAACGTCGCCGTGCAGCGCTCTCTCGTGCTTGTCGCAGCGCCGGTCCCGGACGCGCGAGCTTGGGGCCACGCCTCAAGGGTACGTGGTTCGCACGCTCTCTCCTTGTCGTTCATAGAGACGCTTTGAGGGCCTCTGTGATCCCTGCTCTCTGTTCACGTGCGCTCCTGGATGGATGACAGGTCCCTCACCAGGAACCGGCATCTACTCCTGCACCCGGTGCTCCTCAATATAGTCCCACTTGAGCTTGTAGCCCATACCCGGTTCCTGAGGCACGGTCACGTACCCCTCACTGTCGAGCGGATCACAGATCTCGTCCAGGTAGGGAGGCGGCGTATCATAGTCGACGCCTGGGGCGATCAACCCTCGCTCATAGTATTCGCACGTGTCCTCGCTAGTGGCGCCCAGGATCTGTAGGTTGGCAAAGCCGCTCATGTGGATCTCGCACTTGACGCCGTAGGCTTCGCACACCGAGACCATCTTTTTCACGCCGGTGATACCGCCGCGGAGCACATCGATCCGGCTCATGTCCGAGGCCCCGCGCACAATCCAATCTGCCCTGGTGTAAAAGCTGCCCGCTGCGATCTCGGGGGAGAGGACCGGGATGTCCAGCTCGCGGCAGAGCTTCTCGTAAGCTGCCACCCGGTACTCGAGCATAGGATGCTCGTACCAGTAAAAGTTGAGCCTTTCCAGCTCGCGACCGACACGCAGCGCCTCTTCGAACGTCCGGTAGGTGCCCCAGGGATCAAAGGAAAGCACCATATCCGGTCCGACCGCGGCCCGGACGGCCCTACACGCTTCGATATCTTGTTCGATGTGCGATGGACGTCCCCGGTCCGGCTTTTGAGCCACAGGATCCCAAAAGTAGTAGGGATGGATCTTGTAGTGCGTATACCCCTGCCGCTTGCACGCCAGGGCGTGCTCAGCATATTCCTCGGGCGAGCCCATGTTGGGAAACGTGCTCCCATAGGCCTTGACCTTAGTCCGGCACCCGCCGAGGAGCTTGTGCACTGGCACGCCAAAGGCCCGTGCTTGCAGGTCCCACAACACCATATCCACCGCGCTGATCAGGTTCTCGGGCAGGTTGGCTACCCACATCCAGTGCCAGAACTTTTCACGATCGAAGGGGTCCTCGCCCAGGAGCATCGACCGGATCCTGCCCCTTAGAACCGCTCTTTCGTCGGGCAGGAGGCCATCTTGGTCGCCGTGCCCGCGCCCGCCGAGATAGTACCCCTCGGCGCCCTCGTCCGTCACGACCTTGGTCAGGGTCTGCACGACCGTGGTTTCGGGAAGCAGCTCGCCGGCCCTGAACGGTCTCCGAGGGACCTCGAACGGCACAACCTGCAGATCGACGATTCTCATCGCATCCTCCTACTGGCTCTGTACGTGCAGGACATCGGAAATGGGTCAACGAAAGGACCAGCAAGAGACCGTGCACCGGTCCACGCGATCATGATACCACAGACCGGGGCAGAGTTCAACACCCACCCGGGCAAGAAAGACAGGCCAGCACGCTTGGCCTGCTGGCCTGTCGACAGCGATAGGACCGATCTGTCTCTGCTAGGAAGCAAACAGCTCGGCTGTCTCGTCGTGCATCAGCACCCAGATCGAATAGACACCCATGGCCGTGCCAACAGGGACGTTGGTCAGGCTGAACACGGATAGGATCAAGACCAGGTAGCGCGCCCACGACCAACGCTTGATCAGTCCTATCCCGCCGACGATGCTTGGCACAGAGAACACCGCCACGATGACAGCGATCAGGGGGCCGAGGACCGAGGTGGCGACTGCTCTCGCCACTCGTCTATGAATACCCTGATGTTCTCCCACGTGCGAGGAGCATCCACGGTGATGTTGTCTACAGGAGATAGGATCAATCCGGTCGGTCCCAGAGTCTGGATCGCCTCCCGGACCGCGCCGCGTACCTCACCCTCGCTCCCCTGCTCTACCGTCATCGCACCGGACACGCCCCCCCACAAGCACACGCGATCGCCGAGTTTCCGCTTCAGAAGGGGCATGTCCGTGTGTGTGCCCTGGACGGGGTCAATACCGATCAGGACATCGATGCCCGCCTCCAGGTAAAAGTCGAGCATGGGCCGGGTGCCGCTGGAGCAGATATAGCCAAACGCGGCGCCGTACTCGTGCGCCAGGTCTACCTCGGCCTTGAGTCTGGGCAGGATCACGTCGCGGTAGAACCCAGGAGTCACGAAATCGCAGCCTTCGTACCACGCCCGGCGGATATACAGGTCTACCGGCGCCGAGAGAACGACGCGCATGCGCTGCACATTCCAGACGTGGATCATGTCCAGGAGATCGCTGACAAAGGCCGGCTGTTCCATCGTCCAGATCATCAGGTTCTGCATGCCGCACAGCCAATCGGCCATATCCATGCCGATCCCCCATCCACCCGCCAGCAAGACGCCGTGCTCTTTGACAAAGGCCTGCGCACGCAGCACCTCCTCCATAAACTGGGCGATGTCCTGTTCGCAAGGGGGCGTCAACAAGTACTGCAGGGCTTGTAGATCATCCGCTCGGCGGATGAGCGGCTGGATGGACCTCGGTACCTGGTAGTCATCGACAAAGGGGATGTGGTCGCCGTGAGGCCAGTCCTCAGACAGACGTATGCTGGCGGACAGCCTACCTCCGGGCGTCACGTACTCTCTGTGCAGGATGCCCCATTCTCCCGCCACCTCCTCGCGCCATTCGCGCGTCGTGACCCTGGAATCGAACCGCACCGGCAGACCGCGTAGGTCAGGGTGCTCAGGCCGCTCGGCGCGCGGCGCGGACGGAATAAAGAGCATCGCGTCAAGGCCCATCGCCCGCTCGGCCTTGACCACCTCAACCCTGTTCCCGCCGTAGCGCCCGCGCAGCGCAGCAAAGCTCATAAAGCAGCACGGGATGCGATCCACGTCTTGGAGACGGAGCGCCCGCAGCAACCGCTCGCGTGAAGTCCATTCAGTCACCATCCACGTCCTTTCTTGCCCGCCACTGAGAAACCGCGTTCCACGTCGGCTGGCCCTGCAGCCCGCCGCTTGCCCCGGCAACGGACTGACCGCAGCGGCAGGCGATGTCCAGACAGTCGTCCAGCGGCAGGCCACGCAGCCAGCCAGCCAGGAACCCGGCATCAAAGCTGTCTCCCGCGCCAACGCTGTCCCCTCCCGAGACAGCCGTCACCGCACACGTCCACGTTCGCCCTCCATCGCTCGCCCAGGCGCCCGCTGCTCCCCGCTTGACCACCACCAGCGGTATGCCCCATCCGTGGAACTCGGCCACCGCGTCCTCCAGGCTGGACCGCCCGCTGATACGAAGCGCCTCCTGCTCGTTGGGCATGAATATGTCCGTCAGGGGCATCACATCCGCCAGGTTCGAGTTCCATCGTTCGTCAGGGTCCCAGTTGGTGTCCAGCGAGGTAGACAGACCCAAGTCGCGCGCCCTTTGGAAAATGTCCGGCATATGGGGCCGTAGGCGAGTATGCAGGAAGAAACTGCCGTGGTGCAGATGGCGAGCGGAGGCCAGGTAGCCATCGGTGACATCTTCTGGCTCTATCGCGGACAGAGAGCCCGGATAAGTCAGGATGGCCCGGTCATCTCCCTGGCACAGCGCGATGCCCAGGCCAGTTTTCAGGGTCGGATCGACGATCACCCGGCGGGCATCCACGCCGCACTCTTCCAGGCGGTGGATGATCGTCCGCCCGAACCCATCGTCCCCGACCCGGCCCAGGATCCCCGCCCGCAGCCCCAGCTTGGCGGCCTGGCAAGCAAAGATGCAGCATGAGCCCCCCATCTCGATCACATAGTCATCGACCAGCTTTTCCACCTGCCCAAAGCGCGGCGTGACATCCTCGCCCGTCACCAGCAGGTCCACGCACATGTCCCCAAAGGTGATCACGTCATACCGCCGTGGGGGTGGCTTTGGGCTCATCTGAACCTCGGCAGGTATGCCAACTCGCCGTCGATGAGCTCGTTCACCATCCGCGCACCGGCATCGAGGTCGGTGCAGTAGGGGTCGTTCAAGAAGGCCTGTACCGCTTTGCGGCGTGACCCTTCCATCGCTGCCTCGATGATCAGCTCCAGAGAGGAGACCTTGTGCGCCAGCGCGGGCAGTACCGAGAGGGGCAGGTCTCCCAGCGCATAGGGATGCAGCCCGCCGGCATCTACCCGAGCCGGCACCTCCAAGACCACCCCATCGGGCAGGTTGTGGATGTAGCCCTGGTTGGGGATGTTCACCCAGAAGACCTCTCCCAGGTTATCTTGCTGCGAGACCAGGATGCCCAACAGTTGGGTGTGCTCCCAGGCCAGCTCCTCGCCAAAGGTCTGCTCATCGATCGGAATACGCCCATCGGCCATGTCTACCATCTTGCTCCACAGCTTGGGATAGGTTGTACGGCAGGACTGCAAGGCGCTCCCGTTCACACTTCCCCTTCCAGCCAGCCGGTGTCCCATGAACTGCGGGTAGAACTCGACCACGTGTCCATCGCCTGGGCCAGGGTAAAAGCCCAGCCGCCGGTACAGAGTCGTGCACACCGGTTGTAGACCTCGAAACGGCTCCTGCGAGCGGTCGGCCAGGGCGGCGTACCGTGTCTTGAGCCTATCCATCGCCTGCGGTCTGCCCGCCATCTCTTCCAGCGCTGCGCTCAGGAGCGGAAAGGCATCCTCGCCGTCGATGCGCAAATCCAGGATCCAGTGGCAGTGGTTGATGCCGCCGATGACGGCGCTGGTACGTGCCTTGTTCACGCCGATCGCCCTGCACAGGTGATTCCAGGTCAGATCGGGGCCGATGCACAAGCCTATGCACTGGACGTCGGTCAGGGCATTCACAGCCTGGGTGTTGACGGTCAGTGGATTGGAGAAATTGTACAATGTGGCCTGCGGGCAGAGGTCACCCATGTCCCTGCCAATTCCCACCAACACCGGGATGTGGCGCAGCGCGCGGCCAAGACCGCCAGACCCCGATGTATCCCCCACCGGCTGCACGAACCCATACCGGGCAGGGACCTCCACATCCATCGCCCAAGCGTCCAGGCCACCCACGCCGATAGCCGCCGTCACCACGTCCGCCCCCGCAAGCACATCGCGTCGTTCTGTGGAAGCCTCGACCCGCCAGTGCAGGTCGAACTCGTCGGACACGCGCCGCGCGAGTCGATCAACGACGTCAAGGGCCTGCTCATTCACATCAACCAGACCCAGCTCGATGCCCGCGTAGCGCCTGTCGGCGCTGAATCCCGCCAGCAGTGCAGGGGTAAAGGCCATCGAACCCGCACCGATGATCACGATCTTCATTCCACACGCTCCTTCCCCTCCGCTTGGTCTCATCATCCCGACCGGCCCAGGGGCGGGCGCGCAACCCCCTATTCACGGTGTAGGGCGCACCTCGCGCTCTCGATGGTGCGCAGCACCTCTCGCTCCAGAGATGCGGACATCTCACCCGTCTCCCATCCCCGCTGCCGCACCTCGCACAGGACCTGCCGCGCCACCTCGCGCGCCTTGTCTGCGTCCAGGTGCCTACCCTCCTCCATCCAAGGCCTCAGCATCCGCCGCGACCAGATAGTAGGATTCCAGTGCTCCTCTCGAAAGTGCGCCACCGTGTGCTGCTTGTCGAGAAAATGCCCTCCAGGCCCGGCCTCAACGATCGTCTCCAGTCCGATGGTCTCTTGAGTGATCTGGAACTCGTGCACAAAGCGCTTGAGTGCCCCCAGGAACTCGTTGTCCAGGACCATCTGCACCGGAGAAAACACTTCATCGATGGACAGCAGGCCCGCATCCAGCCACACACTGCCCCCGGCAAGCAGGGTCGGCACGGCGGTCAGCGCCTTCTGTGCCCCCGCCTCGACAGAAGGCAGCTTGGCATCACTCAACCCTGCCTGCCCACTGAATGAGGCGCCATAGTGACGCGCCAGTTGCGCCGTCATCAGGTTGGCGATCGCCATCTCTGGGCGACCGTAAGGCCGGATGGTGGTACGCATGTCCATCACCGAAAGCCCGGCGCCCACGTGCAGTCGTTTCTCGCCGAACAGCGCCCAGTCGAGGAGGCGCAGGGCGAGCTGCTCGGCCAAGTTGAGGGTCACAGCTCCTGCCAGGGTCACCGGTGCCGTGGCACCCATTGCCCCCATACCCCCACCGATCCTCACCCGCAGCCCCCACTCCCAGAAGGTTGCCACCTGGTAGGCTTCGTGGCGGCCGAGCTTGAGGGGAGGCACCAGATACACCGTGGCCCGGAAGGCCTGATCCAGCGGTACCTGGCGCTCCTCCGCCCGAGCTTGGTAGAGCTCCAGCAGGTACGGGCAGATCTCGTCGGTGTAGATCGAGCCTCCCTCCCCGGCACCGTACTTCCAGCAGTAGTACCGTTCGTAGAGCGGTTCCAGTGCCGGTGGCACGGGCAGCCGACATCCGAGCATGCTGGCTCCATCCACCTCAGAGAGGCGGCGCGCCAGGCAAAAATAGAAGGCCAGTGACTCCTCGGTCCAGGGCACCAGCTCACCAGAGACAGGATCGTGGTACAGGCCGTGGTACACCCCGGCTGCCGCGCGCACACGGGGTACGGCTCGCTCCCAATCGAACTTGTCCGCCTCGATGATGAAACGTTCCACCAGGTGCGGAGGAAAGCGCGCCCGCTGCATACTTTTATCGATCTGCGCACCCAGTCCAGCCAGGGCTTCGAGCAGGCGATGATCCTGGATCTCGATCCCCACCTGGTCGAGGATGCGCAGCGCACTCTGGTGGATGAGATCCACCTCCTGAGGGGACATCAGGTCATAGGCGTGTCCTGCAACGTGCATCCCTACTCCCTTGTAGTGCTACATGGTTGAAATTCACTTTGTAGTTTCGACTTTAGTCGAGGAACAGGCGCACCCAGGCAGGCGACTGGCGAGGAGGCGCCGACCTGCATGATACCATAGGTCGGTGCCGAATGCCAACCTCGATCTGACCCTCCAGCCTACCTGCCCGCCAGGGATGAACTGCCGCCCGCTAACTCGCCGTGCCAAACAGGCCAGATTGTGGTATACTGTACAGTATCACGCGCGCCCCGCCTGCCGGATGTCCCCGGTACTGGTGCGTGTGATGGGCAGGTTGTTGTGCCCTACACGCCGATGGAGGACGACCAACGATGGATGAGCGAGCCACAAACTTCAATCAGGTCCTGCTCACAGCGATGGATGACCATGCCGAGCGGACGTGCTTCCGGGTAAAGCACGGCGGCTGGTATCAGAACGTTTCCTACAGAGAGTTCCAGGACCTCGCCTTCCGCCTGGCCAGCTTTCTCCAGAGCCAGGACATCTCCCGGATTGCCATTGTGGCTGACAACAGCCTGGAGTGGATGATCGCCAGCGTGGCCTGCCTGCTGTCGGGCGGATGCCTGGTGCCCTTGCACACCTCCCTCGCGCCGGACACGCTGGCCTTTGTCCTCGCGGACGCCGGTGTCCAACTGGTGCTGATGAACCACAGCGAGCAGGTAGAATCCATGCTGCCTGGCCTGATCTCGGATCCCGATCGCTTCTTGCCCGACCTAAAGACCATCTTGATCGTCAAAGACGGGCAAGACCTGCCGCCAAGGACCGGGCTCGCGAGCGCCCTCCTCGCTGGACCCCCGGCTCTGACCGCTGCGGGACGGGAACAGATCCTTTCCCTTGCCAACAACGTCACACCTGAGGTTCTGTCCTGGATCTTTTACACAGCCGACAGGAGCGGCCGTCCCAAGGGAGCCGTGTTCGACCACGCCAGGAGCCTGGCTGCGATGCGGCATATGGCCCGCTGGCTCATCCTGGAAGACGGTGACCTGGCTTTTGCGCTTATGCCCTGGAGCGAGGCACCCAGCCTGGCGGTGACCCTTCACTGCTTTCTCTCTGGCGTCGCCAACGCCCTCAGTGAGAGCTATGAGCCGGTCCTGGAGAACATGCAGCAGACGAGCCCGACGGTGATGGTATCCACGCCCCATTTTCTCGAGCGCATGCACGACGCGATCATGGCCGAGGTAGCCCCAATGCCGGAATCGAGCCAGGAGGTCTTCCGCTGGGCCATCGCCAAGGGCAAGGAGTACCTGGCTGCGGGTCCAGATGCTTCTCCGCAGCTACGCCAGGAGTACGCCCGGGCTGACATGACCTTTTTCAGCCAGATCAGGGGACAGATCGGCGGGCGCATGCGGCGCCTCTATTCGATTGGAGCGTGCCTGCCCCAAGAAGCGACCTCGTTCTTTGAGGCCATCGGCCTGCCAGTGCTCAACGTCTACAGCCTGCCCGAAGCCGGCGGCTTCCCCGCAGTCATTCAGCAGACATCCGATCGCCTCAACTCTTGCGGGCAGGTCGCGCCAGGTGTCGAGATCCAGATCGCGAACGATGGCGAGGTGTTGGTACGCAGCGACATGATGATGCGCGAGTACTGGCGGCGCCCTCAAGAGACAGAGACCGCAGTGAACGCCGATGGTTGGTTGCACAGTGGGGACATCGGGCACCTGGATGAAGACAGCCACCTGTACATCACCGGGCACAACCGGCACCTGATGGTACTGTCCACGGGCCGCAGGATCGATCCGACCGTCATCGAACGCATGCTGACCGAAAACTCCTTTATCGTGCAGGCCGTCGCCTTTGGCGAGGGCAAGCCCTACGTGTCCGCGATCATCATGCCCGATCTGGAGGCCTTGGCCGTTCACTTTGAGCAAGATCCGGACGGGGAACCCGTGACCAGCACCTCTCACCCCAAGGTAAAAGAACTTCTGGACAGCGCGATCGGCGAGGTGAACGGGCGGCTGGATCGCTGGGAGCAGATCAGGGAATACAGGCTGTTCGATCGCCCACTGAGCAAAGCGGCAGGTGAGCTGACGACCTCCTCGATGGGTCTGCGCAGGCACGTGATCGCCGAGCACTATGCCATGCAGATCGTAGAGATGTACCCCCTGAGCGTCCATCTGGAGGAAAAGCAGGTCACCCAGGTTCAGGTCGAACCGGAGCGTCTGCGCGAGCTGCTGGAAAAGGAGACCATCCTGGATGCCTGGATGACGGATGCGGGCATCGAGTTTCTCTTTAATCTGGCACGCGACAAGCAGATCGATGCCCCCTCTATGGTCAACATCTGTGACGCGGCGATGACCATCGCCCAAACGGAGAGCGAGGAGAAACCCCTCTCCACGGCGCTCATCGTCGGCGACCCGGTCCGCATCGCCCGCGTGCTGCCCCTAAGCCAGATCCAGCTGCTGCGCCACGATCACATCCGCCGCATGCGCAAGCTTTTGAGCACGATGGCCAAGATCGTCGACGGGCAGGTGTTGGGCTATGTGGTAGACAAGTACGGCTATGTGCGAGGAGTCCATCGCCTGGAAGTGCCGCTGGACGACCGGGAAAACCTGCTGCTCGGGCCGCAGTTCCGCCATCACGCCGCCATTTCGCGCCAGTGCGATGCGGTGGTCTTTTTGGTGCGCTACGGCGGGCGGCAGGTGCGCGTGTTCGCAAACGGACAGTTGGTTGGCCGGTACGCCGATGGCGACTGGGCTCCAGACAACGTGCCGCACATGGACGAGGTCGTCGCCCAACTGTCCGAGCAAAAGGGCTACGACCTGGGCATGCTGCGCCGGGTGCTGCGCTGCGCCTTCCAGATGTCCGAGGAGAACCTGGGCGCTATCTTTTTCATCGGCGACGCTGACTTTATCCTCGGGCGCTCTGACGCGCCAGAGATGAGCTCCTTTTCCGCGTTTGCCCGCGTGGCGATCGCCCAGTTGTCCGACCAGGAGCTGATCAACTATGCCAAGCAGGACGGGGCGACCGTGATCGACACGCAGGGCTACCTTAGGGCTTTCAGCACGTTCGTGCGACCCAGGGCGAACACACCGGCAGAGATCGGACCGGGCAAGGGTTCCCGGCACAGCAGCGCGGCCAAGATGAGCGCCGAAGCGGGCTGCCTGGCGGTCACCGTGTCTCAGGACGGCCCCATTACCCTGTATGACTCTGGGCGGCGCGCGCTGTCGCTGTGAGCTAGCTCATCCATTCCCTCAACTCGGCCACAAACGCCTATACCGTGGCATCCCTGTCCAGGGCCTGGGCGTGGATCTGCGCCGCAGCGTCCCCCCTGCAGCAGCTACCCAGCGTCGTCGGCTTTGTAGGAACCGTCTGCAGGGATGCCAAAGTGCTTCTCAAAGCACTCGGCGCAGTATGTATGGCTGATGTCTGCCTGTGGGTGACGGTAGAGATAGTGCTCCACGGGATGCCAGGCTCCCTTGTCGTCCCGGATCTTTTTGCAGAGCGCACACATCGGGACAATGCCCCTCAGGGTGTTGATCTCGTCCAGGTAGGTCTGCATCTCCTGGTTCTTGAACTCCAGGGCCCGGTTCAGGTGCAAAAGCTTGAGGTGGCTCTCGACAAGATCCTTGAACTGCGCCACGAGCGCTTCATAGGTCTGTGAGTAAGCGTTCGCCTTCCGATCGAGAACGCAGATCGTTCCAAACACCTGCCCGTCGGGCATCACGATGGGAAACCCTAGGAGACCGCTGAAAAACCCTCTTGTTGGGGTTGTTTGCACCTTGAAAACAGAACCCTATCCGTTCAGGCAGCCGCTAAACGGGATGAAACGGGCAATTTGGGGCAATACAGGCATCGTTTTTGTTCACCTTTTGACCCGTTCTTGCCCCTGAACGGGTCAAAAGGGGCCGATGTTCAGGCCAAAGCCGCGATAGCGGCGTGTAGGTCGACGTTGTTGGCTTGAGCCAGGGTGAACAGACGCTTGAGATTGACTGCG
>JADHXD010000085.1 GCA_016783145.1 Anaerolineae bacterium | reverse complement strand
CTTTGCCAGCCTGTGGATGGTAGTGCTTGCTGGCACACCCTTCCAAGGCTGGTCGCCAGTAGGGGGTGATGTCCACGGCGATGGGGACGTACCCCTCATACTGCAGCGCCTGCCAATGCGGCTGTTCAGTCACGTACTGCTGCCACAGCGTCAACAGCGTGGCCATGTGCCACGCACCATATCGAAACGCGGCCCATGCTCGCCGGATGGCAGCGGTGGATAGGCCAATCGCCTTCAGGCCGGGAAAGAGTGCGCCCCGGCTGGGCAGCAGTTGACCGCTGAGGAGCATCCATAGAAGCTGTGAAAGAGCCAGGTTGGTGCCCATGGGCAGGCTTTGAGTCACGGCGCACAGGGCGGCCATCACTTCAATCGTGGTTCGGGTCATCGCTCACCTCTTGTGACAAGATGACCCCCACTTTGCCACAGGCGAGCGATTTTGCCTAATCGGACAAGCCAACCAAAGTCTACATAATCATTTAGCGGAAATTATAGTCTTAACAAACAGACAGGTGTAAGTACTGCCTTCTCGCCAATCCACAACTTTCGATTATGTCTCCTGCGCCAGTTCTATCCCTATGTGACCCACAGCACCGCCTCGATTCGATGTGCCTTCCGGTAGTTGCAGACCAGGCGATCGCTGGCCCCTACTCCTCCGAGATGCCGAGCTCTCTGAGCTGAGCGATCAGGAAATCCAGCTCTGTCTGCCTGCGCACCAGCTCTTTCTTTACCTCTATCGCCAGCTCGCGCAGCAGGTCTCGCCCCTGTCTTCGGGCAAGCTTGGCCCGGAGGCTGATCTCCATCATCTGGCTGTTGTTCAGGTCGCGGATCTCACGCTCTACCTCGCGAAGGCGCCGCTGCATCTGCTGCCGTTTCTGGCGCAAGGCTGCCAGGCGTTGCTCTACCGTGCCCCCTCCGCCCACCGGGACGCGGTCTGATCCTGCGGCGAGCGCCTCAAGTTCGGACAGGTCCCGCGCCGTATAGGCAGCATTCACGGCAACCATCCTCTCCGTTCGCCACGCACGTTCTGCCGGGTTCTGCGTCAGATCGGGATGGAAACGACGGCTCAGTTGGCGGTACAGCGTCTTGAGATGGGTCTCAGTCGCGGGGCCTACACGAGAGACAAAGGGCGAGGGTTCGGGTCCCTCCGGCACTTCCCAGGCGCGCCTGTACTGCTCCCGGACAGGGACATAGGTCTCGCCACGCCTGTTTCTTGGCAGGCCACCCGGCCCCCAGTGGCGGACCTCGTCGATCCGTTGGCGGCAGCGCGCGATGCGGGCCTCGATCTCACCCGCCTGCTCGATCAGCCGCCCGACCTGGATGTCGTACTCGAGACGAAACGCCGACCATTCCACGCGCAGATCGACCAGTTCGGCCTCGCGCTCCACCAGCTCGCCTTCCAGCGTCTCGATCTGGCGTCCGAGATCCCGCAACTCGTCTCTGGGCGTGTATGCGTTGTAGTGCTCCCTACGCTTCCTACGCATCGCAGAACCCTGCCACAGGTGCTGACCTGACGTCCCTAGACAAAGTCCGTGAACCACTGGACCCACTCGGCGAACTCGAACACCCGGCACAGCTCGCGTTCCAGACCGGGATCCCGCTCGCTCCAGCGCACCAATTCCATATCCAGGGCCGCCGCCAGGTCCAATCGACAGCAGAACAGGCGCGAGAGCAGATTCTCCTTGGTCTCCAGCCGCACCACGTACTGGGGATCCGGGGGGTCATTGACCACCACCGTGCGGTGCGGCGTGGACAGGGTCAGCGATAGGGTGCGCGGCAGGTCAGATCCGGCGGCCAGGCGACTGAAGATGCGATCGGGGCGCAGAATGCGTGCCATCACGTGAGGGGTGCTTTCCTCTTCGATGAAACCCATCCGCCGCAGCAGGGCGCGGATCGGGTTCGCTTTGGAGACCAAGGCCGCGCCAAAGATCGCGTTCGCAGCAAAGCCGCGCGCATAGCGGATCAGGCGCTCAAGCACGCCCTCATCCTCGCCAACCGCCTCATAGACGTAGACATCCTCCGAAGGACGCCAGGTTCCCTGCACGGCGACGAGGTACCCTGCCAGGCGACCCTCGGGGGTGAGCGTGAGGAACCACCACTTGTTCTCCCTGAGCACGTGCCCCTCCAGGATCGAGCGCCAGTAGCCGGGACCGCGCAATTGACCTCCGCCAAAGCGCCCGTACTGGCGCTCGTGCAGCGCCAGCAGGTCGGGCTCCAGGGCCAGCCACCGCTCGCGGTCGAGTACGGAGATGCCTTCTGCGTCCCCCGGCGGCCAGGAGACCTCTGGAGGCAAGCGGTACCAGTGAGCGTACATCAGGTCGCCGTGACCGGTCCTGCGATAGAAGCGGTATCCATCGCTTCGCTCTCCCCCCCGGACCACCATCAGCGCGTCCGCGCGATCGCTGACAAAGCGCGCCGCCTCCTCGATCATCTGTGAGCCGATGCCCTGTCCGCGCTTGCCTTCGGCGACGCCAACCGCGTTCTCATAGACGACCGGGATGGATACGCGCGCGTTCAGGCACTGCTCGCGATACTGCAGGGGAATGAACCCGACCAGTTCGTCCCCCTCGCGAGCGACGACGGCGGTGCAGTTCATCGCCTCCCAGTGGGCCCTGCTGACCGAGGTGAACAAGGCGTTGCGGAAGGGCAGGACCTCGCCGATCTCTTGCGGCACGTGTTCATAGATGCGCACTCGATGCTCCTTTTGTCAGGAATCCTGTGTGCTGTGGTGCCTACCTCTATTAGCTACACGAAGCACCCGCACGGACCGCGCCTAGCTCGCACCCTGCGGTCCTGGTACGGGACGTCCCTCGCCATACACCAGCCAGCGGTAGGTCTTTTCGATACGGTCCCAGTGGTGCTCTCGATCCAGGGACCAGAAGCGGCCGATCAGGGACACGAACTGGCCCACGCCCAGCCGCTCGCACTCCGCCTCGATGTCGGCGACATAGATGGCACCACTCTCTGGCTTTTCTCCTCGCCGCCCCAACATGCCGTGGACATAGACGCGAGGGACGGCAAGCTGAGCGGCCATGCGCAGCAGAGCCTTGAGGTGCTCGACCGAACCGTGAGAGCTGTAGAAAGAGATGATACCCAGCAGGTGGAGGCTCCGGTCCTCCCGCCTGGCACCCTCCATAGCCCAGCGGAAAGCAGGGTTCTCAAAGAAAGAGCCATCGGCGATCGCCCTCTCGATGCGCAGCCGGTCCGAGGGAACGACACGCCCGGCGCCCAGGTGCAGGTGACCCACTTCAGAGTTGCCCACCGTCTTGCCCGGCCTGCCGGGAACGACATCAGGCAGGCCAACTGCCTCGCCCGCCGCCTCAATGACCGTAGCTGGATAGGATGCGCGAAGGGCATCCATCACCGGCGTGTGGGCTTCCAGGATCAGGTTGCCCCACGCCTCCTCGCGCGCGCCCCAACCGTCCAGGATGAACAGGGCAGCGCGCGGGCGATCGCTTGGGCCGCCGGCGTCCCCCACCCCCACCAGCAGCGACGTACCCGTCATCGACGCCGGTTTGGGCACCCCCAGCAGGGCCAACACGGTCGGCGCGACGTCCACCAGCGTGCCACCGTCTCGTACCTTCACTCCGGGGAGATGCGGCGCGACCAGCACGAGGGGCACCGGACTGTCCGTGTGGCCCGTGTCGATGGTGCCGTCCGGATAGTACCACTTTTCCACAGTACCGTGATCGGCAGTTACCAGTACGGCAACGCCCATCTCGACAGCGGCCTCGACCGCACGCCCCAGGTGTGTGTCCACCGTGGATACGGCCCGGGCGATCGCCTCGCGGTTCTCGCTGTGGCCGATCACGTCCACGTTGGCCCAGTTGACCACCACCAAGTCGAGCGCCGGGTCACGCAGGGCCTCGATCGCCGCATTCGCCACAGCGTCCGCGCGCATTTCTGGCGGCGGCAAGTAGCCCTCAAACTCCTGGGAAGGAACGATCCGCCACTCTTCACCGGGGAACGGATCGTTCCGCTTGCCGTTCATAAAGTAGGTGGGATGCACTCCCTTTTCGGACTCGACGATCTTGACCTGGCGCAAGGCCTCCCCGCTGACGACCTCACTCAACGTGTCCTCGACCTCTTCCAAGGGCGGAAAAGCAACGCGCACATTCAGATCGGGATGATACTCGATCATAGTCGCCCAGAGCGTGGTCAGCGGCGCGCGGGGGAAGTGAGGGAACTCGGCGTCCACAAATGCCTGCGTCAGCTCGATCTCGCGTTCGCCGCGGATGTCGTAAAAGAGGACATAGTCGCCGTCACGAATGCGCCCAATGGGTCGACCAGCGGCGTCCTCGCGCACCAGCGGCTCCATCGTCTCGTCGTCCTCGCCCGCGCGGTAGGCGGCGCGGACAGCCTCGGAAAGAGGGGAGGATCTGGATCCAGGCATCACGTGCTCCTTTGCCCGCGCCACAGAAGGGTTCCCACGGCCAACCCAGCCGCCAGGAGCGCGGGCCAGAGATGTGCCAGGGCGGAGCCCCGCGACACGGGCTGCTCGCCAAGCAAAAAGGCCAGCCAATCCGCGGAGAACAGGGGCGGCGCCTCCCTGCCCGCCAGGCCAACGTAGGTCAGGCCAACACCGGCCACAAAGAGGGTACCGATCAGTCGCATCGGAGACCCGCGCCGGACCAAGAACCGCCAGGCCAAGAGAGTCAGTGCCAGCGGCAGCAGACCGCGCAGGATCGGATCCAGCACATCCGCCTGCAGCGATATGCTTCCCTGGCCGACGACGAGAGAGGCCGGAGTCGAAAGCTGGACAACGGACGCCGTCAGTCCGCCGAGGACAGACATCCCGACCACAGACGCTGCCTCACTGATCCGCTGCACCCAGCCGCCCGCGAGGATGCGCGACACCGCAGCTCTGCCCCACCTGTACCCCAGCATCCAGAAGGCATAGCTGGAGCCAATGATGATCACCGAGATCAGCAGCCCATAGAGCACAGGCCCGGCCAGAACGCGCTGCTGGGCCAGGCTGATGCCCATAGAGAGCAGAAGGGGAGTGATCAGTCCCTGGATCAGCGAGTCACCGACACCTGCCAGCGGACCCATCAACCCGCTCTTGACGCCGTTGATCGCCTCGTCAGAGACCTGCGCACCAGATGCGCGCTCTTCCTCCATGGCAATAACCGCCGCCGGCACCAGGGCACCAAACTGCGGCTCAGAGTTGAAAAAGACGAGGTGCCGCTTGAGTGCCGCCGCCCGATCCTCGCTCCTGGTGTACAGGTACTCGATCACTGGCTTCATCGCGTGCGCAAAACCCAGCCCCTGAAGCCGCTCATAGTTGTAGCTGGAGTGCAGGTACATCAGCCACCGCCACCACGCTCCCAGGAGCACACGACGGGGCACGCCATGCCCCGCTTCGGGGGTCTGTGCTTCGCCCCGTATGGTGGGCAGGCGAACGTCCCCTACCGTCAACCAGGCGGCAGAGAGCCCCAGCAGCGCGATCACCAGGATCGGCAGTTCGAATTGAGTCGCGAGCACAAACCCGACGATAAAGAAGGGAACCAGCCGCGCCTTTCCCATGCTGCGCAGGAGCAGCCCGATGCCCACCGCGGGCAGCATTCCTCCGACCACTGACAGGGCGACGAACAGGCGATCGGGGATCACCGACAGCACCAGTTCGAGGCCCTGCTGGCCATAGTAGACGATGGCAAACGTGGGTACGACGTAGAAGGCCAAGAGCATCGCCTGCCCCGCCCACAGGTTGATCGCAGCGACACCACTCGTGTCCCCTCGTTCGGCCCGCGCGTCAGCCCAATGGACGAGCAGCGAACCCAAGGTCATACGGCCGAACCACAGGAATCCACCCAGCACGCCCAAGGGAATACCAAATGCGGCCAGCGCAGCATCGACGTCAAGTCCTGAGGCGAGGGCAAGGGCTGTGCCCGCATAGCCGGCCATCACCAGGTCGCTGGGAAGGGTTCCACCCGTCGATACGAACCCCAGGTGCACGGCATTGAGCATCGCGCCAAAGGCCATCCCCTGCTGCACATCACCCAGGATCAGGCCGACGATCGTCCCTCCGATCAGCGGGCGATAGGCCGTAAAGTACCCCACACCCATGAGCCAGACGCTCATGGCCAGGTACGCGCTGAGGGCGATCAGCAGTGCTTGGATCCAGGTAATGTGCACGGTTCACTCCCTCAAGCGCCCACAGAAGCACGCAAAGCACACCGGCGCAGGCCTCGAAACGCAGGAAGGGCCGCGATCCACGACTACTAGAGCTCGCTCAGGCTGACCAGACCATAGCGCAATGCCAGCACTGCGGCCTGGGTCCGATCCGCGACCTGCAGCTTGGAGAGGATCGAGCTCACATAGTTACGCACCGTGCCCTGAGAGAGATACAGCCGGTTCGAGATCTCGGCGTTACTCAGGCCACGAGCGAGCAGCCGGAGCACATCCATCTCACGCTCGCTGAGCAGTTCGGCGATAGAAGTGCGCGCAGGCGGCACGGTTTGTTGGACGATTTCTGTGACCAGCGTGCCCGCTACTGAAGGATCAATGTGAGTATGGCCGGCTGCCGTACCTTTGACAGCCTGGATCAGCGCCTCTCGCGGCGTGCCTTTGAGCAGGTACCCCGCTGCACCACTGCGGATCGCATCCAGCACCCACTCATCCGCGCCGTAGGTGGTGAGCACCAGGACCTTGACCTTGGGATAGCGCGTGCGGATCTCGTGGGTAGCCTGGATTCCGTTCATTCCCGGCATCTTGAGATCCATCAGGACCACATCCGGTTCTGTCTGTGCGATCTGTTCCAGGGCATCGACTCCATCCTGCACAGTGGCGACCACCTCAATGCCGGGATCGGTAGTCAGGATGGCCTCCAGCCCCTCACAGACGATCCACTGGTCGTCGCAGATCAGGACGCGAATCCGGCTCTCGGCTGTTGGCTCGGTCATCCACACCCTCCACTGCAAAGCCGAATGGTCGTCCCCCGCCCAGGATCGCTATCGATCTCCAATGTTCCCCCGATCAGTTCCGCCCGCTCGCGCATCCCTCGGATGCCGAACCGCTCCTCAAGAGCTGCTGACGTCTCATCAAAGCCTTTTCCGTCATCCGCTATCTCAAGCACCAATCCCGCTTCGTCCCCTCGCAGAGAGACACGAACCTTGTGTGCCTGGGCGTGCTTGCTCGCGTTTTCGAGCGCTTCCTGGGTGACCCGATAGTAGCACTGCTCCACTTCCGGAGGGAGCCCGTCCAGGTCCTCAGGCAGATCCAGTTCGACGGTCAGGGAATCACGAGCAGACATGCTTTCGGCCAGGCTGCGGATCGCCCAAACCAATCCCATATCCTCCAGCGGCGTAGCCCGCAGCGCCTGCAGGGCCCGGCGCGTCTCATCCAGGCCGACACGTGCGATCGACAACGCCCTCTCGAGCATCGCCTTGGCTCGAGGCGGAGAGGGTTCCCACATAGCGACGATCGCGTCGAGCTGGACGGTCAGCCCACTGAGAGCGTGAGCCAGTGTGTCGTGCAGCTCACGCGCTAGACGGTTACGCTCCCGGCTAGTGGCCAACTGCTCGAGTGTAGACGCATAGCGCACAAGCTTCTGGTTTGCCTGGGCCAGGGCACGCCGCTGTTTGCGCTGTTCAGAGACCAGGTAGGCGATGATGTAGCCCACAAACACGGAGAGCACGGAGCGGCCAAACAGGGCGACGAACGCCCACTTGGAACCAAACATCGCGAACTGCGGGGTGCTGCCAAGCAAAGAGAATTCGAGAACCGAAGTCGCCAGGCTAAAGATCACGACGTACCGAAAGCGATACTGCCAGGCAGTCAGGATCAGGGGGACGAGAAGCAGCAGAAACATCAACAGGAAAGCCAGCGACGCGTCGATGTTGTACAGGGGAAACACATAGCTCATTTCCACGATCGGGCTTGCCGTTGCGACGAGCAGCGCGACAGGCAGGTAGAACTGGCCCAGTTTGCGCTGAAACCACATCCAAGAGAGGTAGAGGAACAAGAAAGGAATATCCGCCAAAAAGATCAGGATCGCCACCAGTTGCCAGACCGCAAAGACCGATCCGCTCCAAGCAAAGTAGAACGTCATCGTGGTCAGCACCAGAATGAGCCTCAGCACGATGAACAGCCGGAATATGGACAGCAAGCCTGGTTCTAGAGGGTGATCGTTCATGTTTCCTATCATACCACAGTTAGCACCGGTTTCAAAGTTGATCGCGATCATACGCGGATATGACTTGGGTCATATGCGCCACCAGCAGATGATGACGCCGCACACTACAACGCGTGGGAGCAGTATGCTATGCTTACTCTGCCAGGAGACCTGTCTCATGTGGAGCGTTGAGAGCAGCGTTTGGCAGCAGGCTTGGTACCATGTCGAGGAGCGAAGCTTTGAGCAAGCGCATCGGATCGCCGGGTCACGCACCCGTTGTGCAGAACACGCCGGAACCGTTCGTCCGGGTCTCAAACGTGGTCAAGGTATACGACACGGCCGCGGGCGGTTTGCGTGCCCTAAATGGGATCAGCGCTGCGTTTGAGCGCGGCGAGTTTGTCGGCATCATCGGCAAGTCGGGCGCAGGCAAGTCGACGCTGGTCAATATGCTCACCGGCGTCGATCGCATCACCTCGGGCCAGGTGGTCATCGATGGAACGTCCGTGCACGAACTCAACGAGAGCCAGGTAGCCCTTTGGCGGGGGCGCATGGTGGGTGTCGTCTACCAGTCCTTTGAGCTGCTTCCCACCCTGTCTCTGATCGACAATGTGACGCTGCCTATGGACTTCTGTGGTCTCTACAGACCTCGCCAGAGCCAGGAACGCGCCAAGCAACTCTTGACCGAGGTTGGGCTGCAGGAACACATGCGCAAGCCGCCCACCAAGATCTCGGGAGGACAGCAGCAGCGCGTGGCGATCGCGCGCGCACTGGCGAACGATCCTCCCCTCATTGTCGCCGACGAGCCGACCGGCAACCTCGACTCTGTCACGGCAGAGGCCGTCTTTGGGTTGTTCGAGCGGCTGGTCGCTCGAGGCAAGACGATCGTGATGGTCACCCACGATGAGACCTTGGCAAAGCGGTTTACACGCGTGTTGAGGATAGCGGACGGCCAGATCGCGGCCACTCGTTTGAACTAGCAAGACCCGCTGACTATGGAGGGCTGGCGGATCTGTGTGGGTATAGGAGAAACCATGTCGACAGCGGAAGACCTTCTTGGTAAAGCCCCGTCTGACGCGTTCATCCAAATGCGGGACATTGTCAAGACATTCAAGACACAAGCTGGCGAGTTTACCGCGCTCAAGAACGTCTCTGTGCACTTGCACAGGGGCGAGTTTGTTGGCGTGGTCGGCAAGTCGGGCAGCGGCAAGTCGACCCTGGTCAACATGCTGACCGGTATCGACCATCCGACATCGGGGGAGGTCCAGATCGGCGGCACGCTGGTGCACAAACTGAAGGAAAGCAAGATGGCGCGCTGGCGGGGACGCAACCTGGGCATCGTCTTTCAGTTCTACCAGCTCTTGCCTATGCTTTCTCTGATCGAGAACGTGATGCTGCCCATGGACTTGAGTGAAATGTACAGCCCCTCGAAGCGCGAGGAGCGAGCGATGGATCTGCTGGATAGGGTCGGCCTGGCTGCCGTGGCTCACGATATGCCAGCCAATGTCTCGGGTGGCCAGCAGCAGAGTGCGGCGATCGCACGAGCTCTGGCCAACGACCCGCCGCTGATCGTGGCCGACGAGCCGACTGGCAACCTGGACTCGCGCTCGGCAGGAACGGTCTTTGGCATCTTTGGAGAGCTGGCCAAGCAGGGCAAGACCATCGTGATGGTCACTCACGACAACGCGCTCGCCGAGCGTGCCTCCCGCAAGCTGGTGATCGCCGATGGTGAGATCGTCAACGAGACGGTCGCCATCGCCCTGCCCATGCTGACACACGAACAAATGCTCAAGGCCACAAAGCATCTCCAGGCCAGGACGTTCGCCCCTGGTGAGACGATCATCCGCCAGGGCGAGAGCAACGATGCTTTCTACATGATCGCTGATGGGTATACCGATGTGATCGTCGAGCACGGTCAAGGCAGGGAGGTGTCGGTTGCGAGGCTGGGACCCGGGGAGCATTTCGGCGAGGTGGAACTGCTCCACGAGGGGAACAGGGCTATTGCCAGCATCCGAGCCACACTGCAGTCGGCGGTCCGTGTGCGAGCGCTTGGCCGCCAGGTTTTCCAGGAATTGATCACCGAGGCAGACGCGATGCACGAGACGCTCACATCGGTCGTGCGCCAGCGCACCGCGGAGAACGCGATGGTTCAGAGACCAGATAGGAGATCCCGGTATGTGGAGACCGCGCTGGCGTAAGGTCTCACACGACCTGTGGAGCAACAAGCCGCGGACGCTGCTGGTCGTCGCCTCGATCGCCGTTGGGGTGTTCGCCATCGGCGTGATCGCTGGCACGTATGCCATGATCTCTGGAGATCTGGAGGCCAGCTATGCCGCCACGAACCCGGCCCATCTCTCCTTGCTCACCGCACCCTTTGATCCCGACTTTGTCGACGTCGTCCGGAACGTGGAGGGAGTGGCCCAGGCCGAAGGTCGCCGCCACGCGTCCCTGCAGGTCAGGGTGGGTCCCCTGGAATGGGAGACGATCACACTGGTGGCGATCCCTGACTATGAAGTGCAGTACATCCACCGCTACGTCCTCAAGCAAGGCGTGGGTGTACCTCAAGACCACACCATAGTCTTGGAGCACAAGTCGCTGGCCAAGTTGGGCGTGGAGATAGGCGATGTGCTCGAGGTCGAACTGCCCGACGACGTGATACGGCGTATGCCGGTCGTCGGCTCTGTGCAGGACCAGAGCGACGTGTACGGCAGCATCCTGGGCGATGTCCAGGGCTTTATCACCTACGACACGCTGGAATGGTTGGGTCAACCGCTCAGCCTGGACCGACTCTACGTCACGGTGACCGAGCCGACCGGGGATGAGGCGCATATCCGTAAGGTAGCGACCCGGATCACAGATCGCATCGAGAAAAGCGGTCGTGAGGTCTACCGGACATCCGTCTCCAGAGGGGGAGAACACCCGCTGTCTTCGATCATCGACGCGCTGCTGACCGTGTTGATCATCTTGGGCATACTGGTCGTGTTCTTGAGCGGCGCCCTGATCGCCAACACAATGTCCGCGCTGCTCAACCAGCATCTGCGCCAGATCGGCGTGATGAAGCTGATCGGCGCAACACAGAAGCAGATCGTGGCCATGTACCTGACATTGATCGTCGCCTTTGGCCTCATCGCATTGCTGGGCGCCATCCCTCTGGGCACCTGGGGCGCATTCGAGATGGCGCGCTTTGTCGCCCAGACCATCAACTTTCAACTGCAAGGGTTCCGCGTCATCCCGTTGGCCGTCCTTTTCCAGATCGGCATCGCGGTGATTGTCCCCCCAGCGGCAGGGATCTGGCCGGTACTCAGGGGGTCGCGCATCACGGTGCAGAAGGCCCTGAGCAGCACAGGGATCAGCAGCCAGGAGGGCCGTACAGGATGGATCGATCGCCGGCTGGAGCGGCTGCGGGCATTGTCCCGACCCTCGCGTATCGCGGTGCGAAACACATTCCGCCGCAAGGGTCGCCTCGCGCTCACCTTGTCCACGCTGGCATTGGGCGGGGCGGTCTTTGTCGCCGTGCTCAACACCCGGATCGCACTCAACCTCAAGTCAGAACAGGTGACCCGGTACTTTGGCGCGGACGTGCACCTGGACCTGAGCAGGGATTATCGTATCGACGAGGTCGTCCGCGAAGTGCTCTCGGTCGAGGGCGTTGAGGGAGTCGAGGTATGGCTGAACACCGGTGCCGAGCTGGTGCGCGACGACGGCGCCCCGGCGGACAGCATCGGTATCATCGCTCCTCCGGCCGACAGTAGGCTGATCGAGCCGACGGTGTTGGCCGGGCGCTGGCTGCTTCCCGGTGATGAGAACGCCATTGCGGTGAACGAAGCATTCTGGGATGACTATCCTGACATCCACATCGGGGACAGCGTGCGGCTCAAAGTGGGCGGGCGAGAGGACGACTGGGTGGTCGTCGGGGTGTTCCAGTACACCGGCATGGGCAGCCTGGTGGCGTACGCCAACTATGCGTACCTGGCCCAGGAACTCAACGCCGGCAGACAGGCGTCCGCCTACCGCCTGGTCACAGCCGAGCACTCCCTGGATTTCCAGGAACAGGTGGGAGCGCAACTGAGCGCGCACCTTCGCAGCCTGGGATACAAGGTAGGCAGCGTAAAGGCAGGCGAATCGCTGAACGCCTCGACGACGGAAGCGCTGGGTATCGTGACCTCGATCTTGCTGGTGATGGCCCTTCTCACCGCGCTGGTGGGAAGCATCGGCCTGGCAGGAACGATGAGTATGAATGTCATGGAGCGCACACGCGAGATCGGGGTGATGAGAGCCGTCGGCGCCTACGACGCGGTCGTGTCCAAGCTCGTGCTCGTCGAGGGTCTGATCATCGGCTTGATCAGCTACGTCGCGGGGACCGTGCTGTCTTTTCCGATCACGTACTTGCTTTCCAACGTGGTCAGCATGTCGATCTTTGGCTCGCCCGCTGCGTTCGCGTTCTCCCTACAGGGCTCTGCGATCTGGCTGGGGGTGATGGTGCTGCTGTCGACCCTGGCCAGCGCGCTCCCCGCGAGGAACGCCACGCGGCTGACCATTCGAGAGGTCCTTGCGTACGAGTAAAGCATAGAATACCGTAGAGGAGTACCGTTACATTGAAGCGTTGGGTCTGGGTTGTGATCCTGGTCTTGAGCGCGCTCGCCGTTGCGGGATGCAGCTCGAGACAGGGCGGCAGCGGAGATGCCGCAGCAGAAGCGGAGGGGGATGCCCCTCCCGTCGTCGTCAAAGCGAACAAGGATGTAGTGATCGCCGAGGGGGTCGTCGAACCGGGGCGCTCCAGCCGTCTGAGTTTCAAGATCCCGGGCGAGGTCGTGGACGTACTGGTGGTGAACGGTGAACGAGTCCAGACCGGAATGCCTCTGCTGCGGCTGGACACGCGCGAGCTGTCGTTGGCCCTGCGGAGTGCAGAGCAGGATGTGCTCGCGCAGCAGGCGGTGCTTGAGCAGTTGCGGAACGGGGCGAGCGCCAAGGTCATCGCCCGCGCCGACAAAGGAACCGCTGACCAGATCGCACAGGCAGAGGTGGCGCTGGACGCCAAGCTGCTACAGCTCGAAAGGGCACGCGCCGAAAACCCGTCGATCGGCGTCGCCGCAGCACAGGCCCGGGTCAAGCAGATCGAGTACAGCCTGGCCAAGGCCCGAGTAGAAGACCCAGGGCCCTCGGTAACCTCGGCAGAGGTCGCGCTGGAGAGAGCCCGGATCGCGCTGTCAGACACGCAGGACGAGTATAACAAAGCGATCGATCGCCCTTGGGAGGACCAGGGCATCCGCGATGCCTGGTCCAAGAGGCTGGAGCAAGCACAACTCGACTACAAGGCCGCGCAGGCACAATTGGACCACGCCCTGAGTGGACAGCGAGCGCACCAGGTGGGTCTGAACATCTTGGCCGCGCAGATCGAGGAGGCTAAAACGCAACTTGACCAGGCGCTGATCGCGCAAAAGACCTATGCCCTCACCCTCGGGACGTTGGCGACCGAGGTGAGGGCGGCGGGACTGAACCTGGCGGCGCTGCAGACCACGGACAACCCATACCGAGACGAGGCATCAGACGAAGAAATCGCCCAGGCAGCGGCGATGGTGGAAAAAACACAGATCGCCGTCGAACGCCTGCGGGTGCAGCTCGAAGACGCCGAGATCGCTGCCCCGTACGACGGGGCGGTGGTCGATGTACAGGTAGAGGTCGGAGACCAGGTGCAGCCGGGCCAGATCGCGGTGGTGATAGCCACGCCGGACGAACGCGAGGTCCGGACCACTGACCTCACAGAGCTTGAGGTGGGCGGGGTCTCGGTCGGACAGCCGGTCAAGATCACCGTCGATGCCTTCCCCGGTCAAGAGTTCGCAGGGACCGTGCACGAAATCGCCCTGGAAGGAAAGGATTACCGCGGAGACGTGGTGTACGAGGTGACCATCGCGCTGGATGATCCGGAACGGGCCGGACACTTGCGATGGGGGATGACGGCAATGGTCGAGATCGAGACCTCACAGTAGGCTGACTCACGGGACCAGCGACGGGTAAGCGTATGGCAAGCGTATGGTAGGCGTCCAGCAAGCTCGACATAAACGTGGTATTCTATATTCGAGTAATCTTCTCCTCCTTTTTGTCAAGAGCCAGAGCTTGGGCAACTCTGGCTCTTGTCGATCCAGCACACTCTTTTCCTCCTGATTCGATCTGGGCATGGCGGCCGCCGCCAACACTCCTGTGGGATGGGTGCCTTGTCTTCCGCGCAAGCGCTGCCCCCCACCCGCGTGCTCACCGCTCCCGCTGTCCTGGTGAACCGGCACGTCGCTGCTATGTCATCGGCCTCATGTCCCCGCAAGGGCACGACGACGCAGCGCAACCCATCCCTATCCACGTCCGCTGCCTCCCCCTGACCATCAGCACGGTGTCCAGATGCCCCCGAGGGTGGTGTTTTGCCAGGGGTGGGGTTGTGCTCTATAATGTGCCAAGACGTCGGATCCCATCAGAGGAGAGCAGACATGCGTGATGAACGACTATGCGAAATCCGGATCGTCCTGATCGGCGTGGGAAACATCGGCCGTCGCTTCCTGGAGGTGCTCGACCGCAAGGCGGATCTGCTGGGCGCCCGCTACGGGTTGGCCTTCACGGTGGTAGGCGCTGGGGACAGTCGTGGTGCGGCCCTCGACCCGGGTGGGCTTGATATCCCGACCCTTGTTCGCATAAAGATGGATGGGCGCAGCGTCGCCGAGTATCCCGGTCGCGGTCGTCAGGGGATGGCACCGCTGGCGCTCGTGCAGCAGGTCGAGGCCGATGCGCTCTGCGAGGCCTCCCCGGTCAACCTGAAGGATGGCGAACCGGGACTGAGCTGCATACGCGCGGCGATCGGCAAGGGGATGCACGTTGTCACCCCGAACAAGGGTCCGCTCGTGCTCGCCTACCCTGAACTGATCGCCCTGGCTCGGGAGAGAGGCGTGCAGCTCCTCTTCTGTGGGGCGGTCGCCGGTGGGCTGCCCGCGATCAACATGGGGCAGCGGGATATGGCGGGAGCGACGATCGATCGTCTGGAAGCCCTGCCAAATCTGACAACCAGCTTTATCCTGGACAAGATGTCGCAGGGGTTGAGCTATGCGGGGGCGCTGGCCGAGGCGCAAGCCCAGGGTTGTGCGGAGACCGATCCCTCGCTCGACGTAGAAGGCTGGGACGCGGCGAACAAGCTGGTCATCCTGGCGAACAGCGTGCTGGACATGCCTGCCACACTGGACGATGTCTCCGTAGAGGGAATCACGGGCGTGACCGCCGCCGACCTGGAGCGCGCAAAGGCAGAGGACAGGGTGATCAAACTGGTCGCTTCTGCTGTGCGTCAGGAGGATGGAACGTACTCGCTGACCGTCGCCCCCACCCCCCTGCCCGCCGCGCACCCCCTGGCCCGGCTGAGCGGACAGCAGATGGGTATCGTCTACCACACAGACATCTATGGAACGATCAGTGCGGCGATCCTGGAGGAAGAGCCGATCCCATCGGCGGCGACGATGCTCCGAGACCTGTTGAGCATCTACCGGTCGTAGAGGCCAGGGGTCGCGGGAACGCCTGGCGGCAGAGCCCGGCACCGCGCACTGCTTTGAGAGGATCGAGATGAGTGAGCTGTCGCCGCTGTTCGACGAGAGCTTTTTGCACAAGATCGACCGTCTCTCCCTGGTGGTACGCAGGAGGCGTGCCGGGCAGATCAAGGGCGAACGGCGATCCACCAAGCGCGGCTCTTCGGTCGAATTCGCCGACTACCGCGTTTACTCCAAAGGAGACGACCTGCGACGCGTAGACTGGAACATCTATGCCCGGTTGGAGCGCCCCTTTGTCAAGCTCTTTGAAGAAGAGGAAGACCTGACGGTCCACCTGCTGCTCGACGCCAGCCGTTCGATGGATTGGCCGGGTGGGGGCGAAGGGGCAGCGGGACCGACGAACAAGTGGCTCTATGCCCGGCGCACGGCAGCGGCATTAGGCTATATCGCCTTGAGCAGTGGCGATCGCGTGACCGTCGGGCTGCTAAAGGGAGGCGAGGGCGGAGCGGCTGGACCGACTCTACCTCAGACAGACCGCTTTGGCCCAGCCCGCGGGAAGGGACAGTCGCTGCGCTTGCTCCAGTTCTTGAGCGAGCGGGATGCGGCGGGGCGCACCGACCTGGACCGGGCCCTACACGAGTACGCTTTTGCGGCCCATCGCCCCGGGCTGGCCTTTGTGATCACGGACCTCTTTTCCCCGAGCGGATACCAGGACGGCCTAAGCACCCTGTTGGCTCGGGGGTACGAGGTCATGCTCCTGCACGTGCTGGCCCCGGAGGAGGCAGAGCCGCGCCTTGCCGGTGACCTCAAGCTGGTGGACGTGGAATCGGGGCGCGAACAGGAGGTGTCCATCGATGCCGGGATGCGCACGCTGTACCGGCGTCGGCTCGCCGCCTGGCAGGATGAGACGAACCGCTGGTGCGGGCAGCGCGGAGTGTCCTATGTGCCCGTGGTGACCAACACGCCGTTCGATGCATTGATCCTGTTCCACCTGCGACGCAGGGGGCTGGTGAGGTGAGCGATTCGCCTGTGCTGAGCGTTTCGTCATCTTGACAAAGGATTCAACCTTCGAACAGTGGCGGGGCACTGTTCGTTTGTGCGGGGGTTATCAGTAGGCTATAATGGAGGCAAGGCCCACATACACTAGCAGAGGGAGCGAGAGATGGCACTTCCCTGTAAACATGAAGCCCGAGTAACGAAGCAGGTGCAACCTGCGATTGACCTGCTGAGTGATATGGATGTACTGCACCCGGGCGTTCTGCTGCAACATGCCATCCAGCCAGATGATTACAAAAGCGGATTGGTTTTTCGCTCAGCAATCGAGAGCATCCGTGGTACGTTCATTGCCTCCTCGACCACGGGGCGTGAGGGTTTGGTACGAAGTATTCTCGAGAACCTGCTGAAACGCAACCATATCGCTGACTATGCACAAAGTGGTAGCAGGGCACGGCATGATTTCACAGTAGGCATTGAACGCGAACCTGACTACTTTGCGGCGATTGAGGTGAAAGGGGGTGAGGGGAACAGCATCAATATCTCTGAACGTCCCCTATGGGCCGAAGAGTTCGCTGTATGGTGTCACCTCGATGGAGCTATCGTCAACCAGCCAGCGCATGGTGCACATTCGATCATCAACCGTCTGACCAACGAACTGGTCAGACGGCACAAGTTGGTGGATGCCCTGTTTTTCAAGGATCTCCTGTGCGGCACGCGTACGCGTCCCTGCCCCAAGTATCCCGAGTGCGAGGATGAAATCGGACTTGAGGCAGCGCCAGACGTCTTTCTGTTTCCACAGCGTGTGCCCTCGCTTGACGATCCTGAACCGCCTGTTCACACAGTGGATAGGCTAAGACTGCCAGGACTGATCTTGGAGCTGTTCGGTGTGGATATGAGTGTACAAGACAGACATATCTGGGAGGTCCACGTAAAGATCGCAAAGAGTCCCAATGGGATGCTCAGACGAATGGTTCAAGTTTGCCACCAAGGAGAAACGGTTGATGAAAGCACATCTCGCCCGTGGCGGACACAGGAGTGAGCATCGTGCCTGAAGATACGAAGGAAGCGCGGCAGCTATATCTGTTTGATGACACAGAGGCAGTCACCGGGCTCGATGCACGGCTGTGGCATGGTTCGTTCAACAGCCGAGAGTGCACATTGCAGCAGTTGTCTCCCTATGTGGGCAAGATGAAATCAGGGATGGCCAAGGCACTTGTGAATGTGTATTCAAAGCCAGGAGATACGGTGTTGGACCCCTTCTCCGGCTCCGGGGTAGTCCCTCTAGAGGCTGTTCTCGCCGGTCGGCGTGCCTGGGCTAATGACCTGAGTCCTTACGCTTATGTGCTGACACGAGGCAAACTGGGTACACCCGGCAGTGAGCGGCTGGCGATGCAAAGGGCTAGAGAGTTGATTGACGCTGTGGAACAGGAGGCCCCATCTGTAGACTTGGCTGTCGTTCCCGAATGGGTATGCGAGTTCTTTCATCCCGATACATTGCGCGAAGCCCTGGCAGCCTTCCGCATACTGCGCCAGAAAAGAGATTACTTTCTGACTGCTTGTCTACTGGGTATTCTCCACCACGTACGTCCTGGCTTTCTCTCTTTTCCCGCCAGCCACCTTGTACCCTATTTGCGCAAGAACAAGTACCCGCCCGATGAGTTCCCAGACATGTACGCCTACCGCGATTTGCGCTCTCGACTACTGGCAAAGGTTAAGCGAGCTTATCGACGACACATGCTGCCCATCGATTGGGAAGAACGCCAGTACCACGTATGGCAAGTGAACGCCATGAACTTGCCCATTCAAGATGAAACTGTGAACGCCGTCGTTTCGAGCCCGCCCTATTTTGGCGCGCTTGACTATGCTCGCGACAATCGTCTGCGGTTGTGGTTTCTGGGATGCGAGGATTGGAGGGAACTGGATGCTTCGCTGACCGCAAACCGGAAAGCATACTTGCTCCAGATGACAACCTGCCTGCAGGAGATCTATCGCGTGTTGGAAGCAACGAGCTATTGCGTACTCGTTCTGGGCGATGTCGAACGCGACGGCAAGATACGGCGGACTGCTGAAATCCTGGCTGAGCTAGCTATCGATGCAACCCGCGGCGGCTTTGAAATCGAAACGATCTACGATGATCGGATACCCGACGAGAGGCGTTCTAGGCGAAAGACCAGAACGACCAAATTCGAGCGCATTCTTGTGATGCGAAAGTCATGAGCTATCACGCACCAGTAGCTGCAGGGTCTTTGTGCCCTATAGTGACATAGAGGTCTTGCAAGGGAGTCTGCAAGCCAAAGCCTGGTTGTGAAAGAGCACCGAGGCAGAACAGTCATCAGTATTGCCGAAGAGAACACTCCGCCTCAGGGCTGGCGGAAACGTAGAATCGATCACTCACAGCGCACAGGGACGCCATCCTGCGCGGCAGAGGCTTTGATCGCGTCCCACAGGCGAGCCATGCGCAGGCCAACCTCCGGGGGACAGGGGTTGGGGATCTGGCCCCCCCGCACGGCAAGGAACTGCTCCCAAACCCCCAGCGAAGGCGGCACCTTTACCTCTCGGAACCGGCTCCGGCCCTGCCGCTTGATCTTGAGCCACTGGCCCCAGACGTCGGTGTACAGGATCGCCTCGGTGCCAAACACCCACACGCCCGATTCGCAGGTACGGATCGTCTCCCCACAGCCGTGCAAGGTGACCAGGGCCCCGGACTCCAGCCGCCCCATAACCGCGGCAAGGGTGTCCACGGGGCGGCCATAGTTGTCCAGCCAGGCCGCGACCTGGCGAAAATCCTCGCCCACCAGGTCGGCGACGGTGTTGAGCATGTGGGCGCCCGTGTCGAACATGAAGCCGCCCCCAGAGATCTCGGGACGCTGTCGCCACTTGCCCACAGTTCCCGGCCCCCAACCCTGCCACACCGTCGCGCTGACCGTGAGCAGTCTTCCCAGCTCGCCTGAGCGGATCATGGAGACCGCAGTACGGATCTGTGGGGACAGGCTGCCGGGAAAGGCAACCACCAGTAGCCGCCCCGTGCGATCGCGGGTCTCGATCAGCCTCCGCGCCTCGGTGGCATTCATCACCATCGGCTTTTCGAGCAGCACGTCGAGTCCAGCCTCCATGCAGGCCACAGTCTGATCGTAGTGGTAGACGTGCGGCGTGATGATGAACGCCGCGTCGAGCTGGTCTCCTTGGTCTGCGAGCAGGCGCTCCAGGTCAGGTTCGTTGGGAGGTGGCTCAAGCCCCGTCTCCGCGAACAGGTCGGCCGTCGCCGCGTATGCCTCGGGCGATGGTTCGCAGACCGCGGCAATGTGCGTGGTATCCAACTGCTGGAGCATCCTGCGGATGTGATGGCGTGCCATCCCGCCGCAGCCGATGATGACGAGTTGTGTGCGATCTGTGTGGGTCACGGATCCCTCCCGATGTGGACGTCAGATCGTTGGGGGATGGGATACCCCAACGATGTCTACGAGCGGCGATCGGTGTCGTGCGGGACGACGTCGGCCGTCTCCAGGTAAAAGGTCAAGAGCCGCTCCTTGAGTTCCGCCAGCACGCCCGCCAGGGATGGATCGTCGATTCGGTTGTGCTGTTCGCCGGGATCGGCGCACAGGTCATACAGCTCATCCGACTCGTACAGGCGGCGGACGTACTTGAACTCGCTGGTGCGACACATGACCGCCTTGGTGTGCTCGGGACCCTCCTGGCTCTGCAGGGTCAGGCGCGGCCAATACAGGCCGCTGGGGTTCTGATAGGCGGTGCTTTCCTTCTCCATGCAGTGCGTCTCGCCGTGCAGTCGCCCGCCCTCGCAGAACACGGCGTCGCGATGCGTGTCTGTCTCCCCCGCCAGGACGGGCAGCAGCGAGCGGCCAAAGTGCGTGTGTGCAGGCTCGATGCTGGTCAGCGCCTCGACGGTCGCCGGAAAGTCGATCAGCTCGACCAAGGCCTCGCTGACCCGCGGCTGGACCGGAACCCACGAGGGTGGCTTGACGAGAAAGGGCACGCGAGACAGGCAGTCCTCAAACGTGTTCTGCGTCTTTTCGACCAGGCCATAGTCTCCGGTCAAGTCCCCGTGGTCGGAAAAGAAAAACACCGCCGTGTCGTCATACATCCCTGCCCCGCGCAAAGCCTCCATCAGCAGCCCAAACTGGGCATCCACGCGGGCACACATCCCATAGTACGTGGCCCTCAGCGCGGTCCACCGCTCCTCGGTCCAGCCCTGCAGGTTCTGCCGCTCATAGATCCCCTTGAGAAGGCTGGGCTTGCCCGACCAATCCTCTGGTCAGCAATTCCCGTTTTGGCTTTCGACTTGGTATCTGCAATCATTTCGCCTATACTTGGGGCCAGTGAAACTCGATCGGACCGAGTTGGTTCCTTGTAACCTTGAAATCGAGAGGTGTCCCAATGGCAACAAGCAAATCGCTGTCCGCAGATAGTCTATTCGCATTGGTGCGTTCTGCATTCGACCAAGTACCCGACCAGCGTGCCGAGAACGCCA
>JADHXD010000084.1 GCA_016783145.1 Anaerolineae bacterium | reverse complement strand
GGCGCATCCCCTGATGCGCCCGGCCTACTGTGCACCGTGCCGCATCGGGGGATGCGGCACTCCTCAGTCAAGTCAAGAGACAATGCAACAGCCCTACACGCCGGGCGCTCGAAGCAAAGCGTCGTGCACGGCGGGGCGCCTCCTGGGCCATTCCGGGGTGGTTTGGGCGCCCGCGGCGGAAAAGGGTACGCGCCCTTTCTCCGACCGCCACGTTCCGTGTAGATTGCTTCGATCTCGCGCCCTCTTATAGAGCAATTGGATAGACATTGGGCAATGATTAGGCGAATCTATCCACAGATTACGCAGATGGCGCAGATTAGAAGAATCTGTGATAATCTGTGGAAATCTGCGGAAATCTGCGGATGATCGCACTTTCTCCGTTGTACAGAGTCTATCTGGCTTCTCTATTAGGCGTCGGTTGGCTCTGGCCTGGAATCGCGGTGCTGGTCCGACCTAGCCGGTGTGAAAGACGACTTCGACGTCTCCCAGGCTTATGGTGTCGCCGTCAGCGATCCCTTGTTGTGACTTGGCCGTCATCTCGGTGCCGTTGATGTAGGTGCCATTGGTGCTGTCGAGGTCCACGATGGCCCAGGCATCTCCCTCGCGGATCAGCCGGGCATGGCGTCGTGAAACGCCTCCCTCTTCGCCGCCGTGCGGCGTCATGTCTACGTCGGGATAGACGCCGCTCACCTCGTCCAATCGCCCGATCTCGAGCTCAGGCTGGTTGGCGAGGGGAATGTGAGCTCCGCTGCTCACGACCTCGAGATAGGGCCCGGTTGGTGCGACTGGCGCGGGTGCGGATGCTTCTGCTGGCTTGATCGCCGCACCACAGCTCGCGCAGAACACTTGGTCGGGCAGCACACTTGCTCCGCATACCGAGCAGTGGAGATCTGGTGCCGCCTCTGCTTCAGCGATGATCTTTTCGGCCGGCTCTCGCTCAACGACGACTGTGGCTGCCCCTGCCGGCTCCTCCTCGGCGACCACGCCCTCGATCGGCTCTGCCTCGAGGACGAGGTCCTCGACCGGTTCTTCCTCGATGACGGGTTCCCCGACTGGCTCCTCTTCCTCTGTCTCTGCTTCCTGCAGGCTCGCGCCACAACTGCTGCAAAAGGTGTCGTCGGGTCGCGCCGTCGCCCCGCAGGCCGGGCAGTAGACCTCGTTTTCCCCTGCCGGCTGCGGCTCGATCTCTTCCATAACCGGCTCACCTTCGATCGCCGCCTCGATCACGATCTCCTCGATGATGGGCTCTGCCTCAACGACTGCCTCCTCAGCCAGGGGTTCGACCGGGAGGATCTCCTCTGCGACAACTGCCTCTGCTTCCACCGTCTCTTCTGCCTCGACAGCTTTGACATTCACCGGCTCTGGGGCTTCCAAGGGCTCCCCACACGCGTCGCAAAAGACCTCGCCCGGCACGTTCTCCGCACCGCAGACTGGACAGACGAACACGCCTTCTGGAACGCCGCCAACGGGCTCCTCGATGACCGTTTCCTGTGCAGGTGGTTCGGCGGCGGGCAGCCTCGTGCCGCACTGATCACAGAAAATCGCATTGTCGGCGCCTTTGCTCCCACAATTCGGACATATCGGCATTTCTGACCTCCATTTCTGCTACTCTTCCGGCGATTCCGTTTCGGCTGGTTCCTCGCTTGCACCCTGCGCGGCCCTGGGCTTTCGAGTCAGTTTGCGCGTTGCGTATCTCAGCTTCTTTGAGCCCGCGGACGACATCTCGCCCTTTTCTTCCAGGTTCTGTGCTTCCTCGATCGCAGCTTCGGCTAGCTGTTTCTCGCCGACCTGCAGCAGGCGCGTGGCTGCCGCACGAAGCTGTTTGCTGGCTCCCTCTGCGTCGCCCATCTTGGCTGCTCTCAGCGCGCGCGTCTGCAGCTTGAAGGCAGTGACCTTTTCCACCAGGTTCATCGTGAACCCATCATAGTCCTGGGTCAGCTTTGCATCGCCAGTAAACTCGATCGTGATGTCTGTCTTGGCTTTCTCTCCCTGGAGATGGAGGAGGGGCACATCATAGTTGACCTCAACCTGGGCAATGCGGAAACTGCCCGCTGGGCGTGGGGCGATCAGCAGCTCGACCAGCAGCGCGACGCCCTCGCCTTTGTCAATTCCTCCCAGGCTGACCTGAACATCCTGGTCTGAGAGGGGAGTGTAGCCCAGGTTCTCGATCATGGGGGTGATCCGCCATACCTGGCGCGGCACAACGCCGTTGACCAGGCGCAAGACGAGGTCTGCGTTCTGAACCACGGCGTCTTGCATGCGCTGCACGGCCTCCTGGAAAAAGTCGTTGATCTCGTCTGGCGTCTCGATGAAATCCGCATTGCCACCGCTGGCTTCTGCGATGTCATCCAGTAAGTCTTCGTTCCAATCCTCGCCCAATCCCAGTGCCTGGATGACCATGCCCCTGTCACCCATCTCTTTTCCCAGCTTCTGGCATTCCTTCTCGTCGCCAAAGGTCTGCCCATCGGTGAGTAGCAGCATCCGCTGCAGCCGGTCGGGGTCTGAGTGCTTTTCCATCTCTCTCAAGCCCTGTTTTATCCCGCCCGATATCGCTGTGCCCCCGCCATCACGGATGCCGTCGATCGCCTGCTTGAGAGCGGCTCTGTCCGATGCCAACGCGCTGGGTGCGATCTTGTGGACGCGGTCGCTGAAGGCGACGATCGAAATGTAGTCTGTTTCATCCAGCAGGTCGATCACGTTCTTGGCAGCTTTTCTGAGGTTGACGATCTTTTCGCCTTCCATCGAACCGCTCTTGTCCAGCACTAAAGCGAGGTTCAACGGGTTTCTCACCTCAGCCACGTTTTCACCAGCTTTGGCCTCGATGTACACGTAAACGAGTTGCTGCGTCTTTAGTACCGGCAGGTGAGACTTGTTCAACGTACACATCAGCTCTACTTGTTCCATATCGTCCTCCTATCTGAAAGGAAACTCTCGTGCGGGCTAGACCTGGGCGACGATCACACTGATGTTGTCTGTGCCGCCTGCGAGGTTAGCTTGTTCGACCAGGATGTCACATGCTGTCTGGGGGTCCGGCTCGCGCAGCATAACGTCCTCGATTCCCTCGTTGTGGAGCATCTCCCACAGGCCATCACAGCAGAGCACCAGCCGCTCGCCCGGGCAGAGCTCCAGGGCATCGGTATCCACTTCCACAACCGGACCATCACCGATGCAACGATAGATCACGCTGCGCTGCGGGTGGGTATAGATCTCGTCCGGCTCTGCAGTGCCAGCAGCGACCATACTCGCCACGATCGAGTGATCCACCGTGAGTTGCTCCAGTCCTCCTGCACCCCAACGGTATGCCCGGGAATCCCCTACGTGCGCCAGGCAGACTGTCCAGTCCTTCACCAGGGCCGCAGTCATCGTCGTGCCCATATCGCTCTGGCGTCTCTGCCGTTCCAGGTAGACCCGCTCATTGGCGCTCTCCATAGCGCGCACCATCCAGCTACAGATTGCTCCCGGAGAGAGAGGGCTGCCTTCTAGTTCAGGAACAAACACGCTGTTGAGCAGCACTCCAGCCAGTGTCTGAATGGCAACCTTGCTGGCTATCTCTCCTCCCTCATGCCCTCCCATACCGTCCGCGACCACAAACAGCGCCAATTGCGTGGGCATGGATTCGTAGGTTGTAGACATTGTGGTTATGAACAAGCTGTCTTCGTCGAGATCGCGCACCTGGCCTGTGTGCGATCTCTGCCCGATGGTAAACTGCATGGCCACCCTTTCACCGTCCGAGGTGGCGGCACACTCGGGCTCGCGCCACACCCAGAAAAGCCGTTCGTCCTCTGCAAAGTGGTCCTCCACATCCACATCGACCGGTTCATCGCTCTGATCAGCTAGACCTTCCAACATCAGGGCCACTGGTTTCTGGTCCATCAGCGCGCCGCAGGAGGAGCAGAACGCCTCGTCGGGGTTGTTGTCTGCAGACCCGCACCGTGCGCATCGCTGCAGATCTCGGACCCGATAGATCACCTGGCTCCCCTGGTCTGACATCATCTGGATGACCTGGTAGCGACCGTGGACGACCTGTCCCGGCTCCAGCGGGAAGAGTTCTTCTGCCCTATCGCGCCAGGGGAGCACATCCGTGTAGTCCGGCTCCTGCACGACGTCCGGCAGCTCGTGGTCGGCGGCATCCGCCTGCACGATTTCCTGCCCTTCTCTGCTCTCGGCCGCGGGTTCTGGTCCCCTGGCAGACTCCTGGGGGCGGTCCTGGATGGGGCTCTCACTGGTGCCTTCTCCATCTGAGGCTTCCCCCTGGCATGCGTCATCCCCGCTGGCGGCCTCGGGCGCTGTCTGCGGCACTGGGGCAGCATCCACCCACACCGCCGCATCTGCCGCACCTCCCGCGCTGTCGGCCTGCGGCTCGGGTTCGAGCGCTTCTACGCCCAGAGAGCTGGCGTCCATGGGCTCTTCTCCCGATAGGATGTCTTCTACCATCGGCGAAGGCTGTTCGCGTTGTGTGGACCGCTCGGTGGCTATCTCAAGCCCTGGCAAGACGAGTGCCGTCTCCTCCTCTGCCTGCACTTGGGCGATGTCAGGCTTGTCTGTCTCCTCCGGAACGACAATCTGAGGCATCTCCTGGACGGTCTCCTGAAAGCCCTGGATCTCCTCGGCATGGACGTCTGCAAAGTCGATGGGCGGCAGCAACGTGCCGCAGTACTGGCAGAACCGGGCAACGTCGCGATTCTCCTCTCCGCAACTGGGACACTGCATAGTCTATTCCTCCTACGCTCCAACGAGTCTCAGCGCAACAGGAACTGGATCACGACCTCGCCGATCTCGATCCGGTCTCCATTGCGCAGCAACCGGGGCTTCTGCGGGGTCAGGGGGCGGTCATTGACATAAGTGCCGTTCTTGCTGTCCATGTCGGTGATAAAGTAGCCGTTTTGGGCCTTGATGATCTGAGCGTGACGGCGCGAGACAAATCCCTCGGGGTCATAGAAGGACATGTCAAAGTCAGGACGGTGTCCCTCTATAGTTCGCGCCCGACCGAGCAGCATCGGGCTCTTGCGGACAGGCATCTCCCAGGCCGCGCGCACCGGCCCGACCACACGGAGGATCGCCGGGCGGACGCCAACAAAGGAGGTCCCACATCGGGTGCAGAAACGAGCGGATATCGCGTTGTGGTGCGCGCAGCGGGGGCACTCCTTCACCTGCCGTGCCTGCTGCTGGACGATCGGTTTGAGTTCTATCCTTGTGACTGCACTGGCTGGCTCTCGGATCTGGGTCTCTTGCGCAGACGAGAGCACGGATGGTGGCAGTGTGCTCGCAGGCACAGGAGACGATGGTTGAGAGGGAATCGACAGGACCTGGATGGGCTGTGGGCGTCCGACAGGGGACACATAACCTGGCAGGCGAGCCAGCAGCGCACGCTTCATCTCGACGGCTGACTGGTACCGGTCCTCCCGGTCCCGCGCCAGGGCTGTATTCACGATCTGGATCGTTTCGGGCGACAGAGCACTGTTCAGCGTCTCCAAGGGGACTGGGTCTGAGGGCAAGAATGCAGGGGAAGGGGGCATGTTGGCCAACAAGTGATACATCGTCGCCCCCAGACCGTAGATATCGGCGCGTGCATCGGTCTGTGCTTCTCCCCACTGCTCAGGCGCGGCATAGTTCTCCGAGCCGAGGGCAATCGTGTCCTGCAGCTTGTGCTCCTTGTACGTGCGGGCGATGCCAAAGTCAACCAGCTTGATCACTCCCGCGCTGTTGACCATGATGTTGCTGGGTTTCACATCGCGAAAGATCACTGGCGGCTGGCGGGTGTGCAAGTAGCCCAGCACATCGCAGATTTGCACGGCCCACTGCAGGACCTCGCTTTCCATCAAGGGCGACTGTGTCTGCTCCAGCCGCTTCTCCAAAGATTCGCCCCAGATGAACTCCATCGCCAGGTAGGCTCGTCCCTCCTGGCTTGTGAAAAAGTCGATGAACTTGGGCAGGTTTGGATGACTGAGCTGAGACAGGATTTTGGCTTCTTGATCGAACAGCTCGCGTGCGTGCGCTTGTGTGTCCGGGTCCTGTGTCTGGGGTCGCAGCTCCTTGAGCGCCCAGATGGATGTTCCCTCAGGAGAAAGTCGTTCGACCTGGTACACCCAGGCCATCCCCCCACCGCCGACCAGACGCTTGATCCGGTAGGTGTACCTTCCCGCCAGCTCAGTTCCCGCTGTAAGGGGCTTTTCCCTGGGCATCCTTGTCTCCTGCGACGCATCGCCTGCCAGCACCCGTTCGGCCTGTTCCCCTACCTCTACGTATCACGAGGGAATTTCGTTGCAGTCCACCAGATAGGCGCTCGTCACACCACGCGTGTCCCTGGGATCGTGCACCTCAGAGCGAGGTGAGCGGATCTATCCCCATCGGATCAGCCCGGTCTCAAAGGGTTGGACCTGCTCCGGGTGCCTGGGCACAATGCGGACCGTGAACCCGTGCATGCCGCTGGATTGGCAGGTGAGTCGCTTCACGAACGTGTACATTCCATTCGGCTGCGGCGAGGGATTCGGGGATTCCTGGGTCTCCATCTCTGTGATGCGTGGGCTGAGGATCTCGCCTCCCGCATCTAGACTGCCATAGTAGAGCTCGACTGCCACGTCGTCAGGGGTCAGCTCGCCGAGATAGATCTGGGTGATGATCTCGTTGGCCATGCCGACCTTGACTTCGGCGGGGATGTCGGACTCGACGCTCTCGACGCGGACCTGGGACCAATGCCTGTGGATGCGGGCTTTCCACTCGGCGAACGCCTTAACGGGCTGCATATCACTGCCGCTCAGCAGTTCGTAGCGCCTGCAGGCCGGGATGTAGTACTTTTCGGTGTACTCGCGGAGCATGCGATGGGTGTTAAAGGGCGGGCAGACGGCTTTCATCGTCGCCTTCATCTTTTCGATCCATCCTCGAGGAAGCCCGTCTGAGCTGCGGTCGTAGAACAGGGGAACGATCTCTTGCTCCAGCAGGCGATAGATGGCATTGGATTCTATGTCATCCTGAAGGTTCCGATCCTCGTAAGTCTCTCCGCCCCCGATGGCCCACCCGATGTCGGGCGTGAAGGCCTCTTCCCACCACCCGTCGAGTATGCTAAAGTTGAGTATACCGTTGGCTGCGGCCTTGATACCGCTGGTACCACTCGCCTCCCTCAGGCGGATCGGGGTGTTCAGCCAGATGTCGGCACCCTGCACCATATAGCGGGCGACGTTCATGTCATAGTCTTCCAGAAACACCAGCCGCGAACGAAGGTCATCGCGCCGAGCCAGGTGCACGATCTGCCGGATCAACTCCTTGCCCGGGTTGTTTGCCGGGTGGGCCTTGCCCGCAAAGATGATCTGCACGGGCCGGTCGCGGTCGCAGAGGATCTTGGCGAGCCGATCGGGATCGCGCAGGACGAGCGTGAGCCGCTTATAGGTCGCCACGCGTCGGGCAAAGCCGATGGTCAGTGCTTCCGGGTTGAGCACCTCGTCGGCGGCCAATTGCTCTGCCTTGGGCGCTCCATGCCGCTCAAGTTGCTGGCGCAGCCGCCGCCGCACGAACGAGACCAGGCGCTCTCTGCGGCGTTCGTGCGTGTTCCACAATTCAGCACTCGGGATGCGGTCTACCCGGCTCCAGAGTTTAGCGTCGGCTGGGGTCTCGCGCCAGCGCGGTCCAAGATACCGTTCGTACAGGCCGGCCATGTCCTGCGAGATCCACGATTGGTGGTGGATGCCGTTCGTGATCGAGCCGATAGGCACCTCCTCCGCGGGTACCTCAGGCCATACTCCCTGCCACATCTTGCGCGCGACCACGCCATGCAGCTTGCTCACTCCGTTCGCATACGCAGCCAGCCGCAGGGCGAGGATCGCCATACAGAAAGGCTCGTATGGATCGTACGCGTTCTGCCGGCCAAGGGCCATGAACTGCTCGTGATCCAGGCCCAGGTCGGCGTACATGTATCCAAAGTAGCGCCCGATCATATCGCCAGGGAAGCGATCGATGCCTGCGGGGACGTTCGTGTGGGTAGTGAACACGCAACCGGCCTTGGCCAATTCCCTGGCCTGATCGAAAGGCAGGCTGTGTTCCTTTATCAACATTCGGACTCGCTCCACTGCGAGGAATGCCGAATGGCCCTCGTTCATATGGTGGACCTTGGGGTCGATGCCCAATCTATGGAGCGCGCGCACCCCCCCGATGCCCAGCACGATATCCTGCTTGAGGCGCATCTCCAGGTCCCCGCCGTACAGATGGTCGGTAATGTCCTGGTCACCCTGGCTGTTGCGCTCGATATTGGTGTCCAAGAGGTAAAGCTGCACACGCCCGACGTCGGTACGCCATATCTGCGCATACACATCGCGGCCGGGATAGGGGACCTGGATCAGGATCGGATCGCCCCCTTCGTCTCGCTGCAGGTGGATCGGCAGATTGTAGAAATCGTTCTCGGGATAGCTCTCTTGCTGCCAGCCATCGGCGTTCAGGTACTGCTGAAAGTACCCCTTTTGGTACAGGAGGCCCACTCCGACCAGGGGGACGCCGAGGTCACTCGCCGACTTGAGATGGTCGCCAGCCAGGATTCCCAGTCCGCCTCCATAGATCCGCAGAGATTCTGTGATCCCGAATTCAGGGGAAAAGTAGGCCACGAGCGGGTTTCTGCACGGGTCCTGGTACTGCTTTTCGTACCACATCTTGCGGGTCATATATTCATCAAGGCGCTGGCCTGCCCGGTTGAGCTGACTGACAAAGCTGTCGTCGGCTGCCAGCTCCTCCAAACGTTCCTGGGTGACGCGGCCGAGCATCATCATCGGGTTGTGCTCGGTGTCTTCCCACAGATCTTCGTCCAGGTGTCGGAACAAGGCGATGACCTCGTGGTCCCAGGACCACATCAGGTTGCTGCCCAGATCGCGCAGCCGCTCCAGCTCTGAGGGAAGAGAGGGTTTCACTGTGAATGTGTACAGAGGGCGCATAGATAACTTCTCCTTTTGAGGCTGCAGCGCTGGCACAGTCAAGTCGCGGCATAGTGCGGGTCCGGCTTGAGGCTGGTGTACGCGCAGCCACTATTCCCTACAATATAGCATATTCACAATCAGGCGTCAAACGCTTGGGGTTGAGATTCGGTCACAAACTGGGCAAACGCCGGCCGGGCAGGTATGGCGGAACGTCTGCACCTTTTGGGGAGGAGGCTCTACGGTACGCAGGCGGTGCTGGCACGGTCCGCGCGGCTAGTCGGCAGCACGTGAGGTGGAGAAGAGAATGTCGGATACATCCCTTTTCCCCTGGCAAGCGCACTGGACATTCGCGCTTGCCAGGGGTCGGAAGATCGCAGGGGAGGGCTACTCTTGTTTGGGAGCGACGCCAGAGGGTAGCTGCGGAAGCGGTTGTGCCCACCGCTCGACAAAGTCTGGCAAGCGCATCCCCAGATAGCGCATCGCTCCAAAGATGAGAAACATCACCGCCGCTTCGTCGAGGTTGCCGACGATGGGGAGTGCATCGGGAATCAGTTCGAAAATGCCCAAGGTGGGATTGGCAATGTACAGCCCGCCGAGGGCGACTGTCGCCCACGCCACCGCTTTCGCCCATCCAGGCTGACCTTGGGCGCGCATCGGAGTCTGGCCAGGCAGTTGCACCTCTTGAACGTCCTCAAAATCCTCAAGTTGGCTCATTACCGGGTTCCTTTCTTGCGGGTGGTCTGCTTGGCAAGAGCAGCGCGTCACAGTGTATAGAACTCGAGCAGCCGCTTCTCTGTCTCACCCTGTATGTGGGCTACTACTTCTACGTAGGGGACAATGCTAGAGTTTCGCAGTTTGCGCTTGAGAAGTTCGTCTACCTGGAAAACCCCAGCCGAGTTGCTCATCTCAACCTCGATACGGATCGGCTTCTCTGCTCCTTTGAGCAGCCGCACCTCATCGATCGCTGCCGCGGAAATGGTATGGATCGAGGTCTCGCCCATCTCGTACGGAATGCGTGAGCGACCCTGAGTCATGTCCAGCGTGTCCGCCACCTTGACCACACCCGACTCGATGGTCAAGCATTTCTGGTCCCAGTGGTGGGCAATGATGGCGTGCAGCGTCTCTGCCTGGATGATCACCCTTTCTGCCGGCGCATAGATGTCGCTGAGGAGCCGGGGGAGGATCGACACTGCCAGTGGCAGGCTGAGCTGCTCGTGGTTGGTGCGATGCACGGCGATGCCCACGTCGTGCAGGGCTGCCGCGGCAACGACGATCACCTCCGCGTCTTCCGTCGACATGTCGTGGTTTGCCTCGACGCTGGTTTTCACGTCGGCTTCGACCAGCAGGCGCAGCAGCTTGAGCGCCGCATTCGCCACGATGCGGATGTGCACCTCCCCGTGGTCGGTCATGCCCTGGCGATCTACGGCGTTGACGTTCGCGCACTTCCACCACTGCAGCAGCTCTTCGTCCGCGTCAATCGCTGCCACCAGCGCCTTGAGTTTTTGGTTGTGCCGCGTGGGCACGTTCAGCGGCATGTCGGCTCCCTTCTGTGCGGGCGCTGCCATTCAGGCTGCCCGAAACCTCTCCCCGGACGGGCTGCCCGTCCGGGGAGAGCGTACCCTCGGGTGCTACGGACCGGGCTCTGTGTCGTCCGGGCTAAAGTTGAGCCTCATCAGATAGCCGTCCGTCCGGATTTCGATCTGGGTGGCGGGCGAGTCGACCGTGCAGAAAGGGTTGTCATAGTGCTTGAAACCGGTCAGCGGCTGTGTCTCACCGTTGACAGACAGTGGTCCTTCCCAACCAAAGGACACCTTGTCTCCGCGTGGCGTGGACCAGCGTACGTCCAGCCCCTGTACCTTTAGCGCTGCCTTGAGTACCTTGCGCATAAAGCCCTGCAGGCTGCCATCGGTGCTCTCCCGTCCCACCAGGCACAGCCAGACATTCTCCTGCCCGTAGGAGCGCAGCTCCCGGTACGCGCCGGATCCGCGCCGGACCAGCTCTGTGCCCTGGGATGCATAGAGGGCCAGGAAGGCCGAGCCCTTTCGGGCAAAGGCCCACCCGTCTAGCAGGACGTGCTCGTCAAAGGCATCGACGGGAAAGTGAGCGTGTGTAAAGCCTAGCCGGTCGTTCTCTGGCAGCTTGTGAACGGCGACCAGCGCGTCCTTCCACTGCGCGACCCGAGGCAGGACGCTGTTGCCGCGCCAGAAATTGGCCCGGTGCGCATCTGCCTCGCTCATGCACGACGGATGGTTGACAAAGACCACCGCATCGGGCCCCATCGTGGCCTGCCAGATGTGCTCCTGGTCGCCCTGCTGTCCCGGATGATAGTCTTGCGCGGAGCAGAGCATATAGTCCGAGGTGCGGTAGGTGACCTTGTTCACGCCCGGGTGGTGCTCCCGGTTCCACATCTCGTTGGCGAGGTTGACGGCAATGTCGGCCACGATCAGCGGCATCTCATAGTCCGAGCGGGCCAGGCTGACCACTCCTGTCGCGTGGTGGTTCCAGACGCCCATGCCCCACAGCAGGCGGGTGATGCCCGATGTCGCTTCCAACTGCCCGCTCTTGAGCGCGGATGTGCCAGCCCGCCGGTGCGTGGAGCCGAATACCCCCTTGAACGAGTTGAGCGCGATCGTCAAGAGCACCTTGTCCATCAGCACGGCTGCCAGTTCCTGCACCTGCTCGTTCTCGCAGAGATCGACCAGGAGGGACAATGCCGCCAGGATCTGCTCAAAGCTGTCGGGTGCATCCCAGTCTGCAAGCCCCATCGCGCCGCGCTCCTGCAGCCACTCCAGGGTCTGCCGTTCCGCCCTTTCCCGGTGCCACTGTCCGGTCCGGCCCGTATGGGCGAATGGCTGGTCGGGGTAGCGCTGCCCGGTCAGGATCTCGCAGGTATGGACCGTGATGCTGTAGCTCTCTGCCTCACAGGATGCTGTGTCCTGTCCTGGCGCGTCGCAGCCGTATTTCTGGCCGAGGAGACACTCCTCGATGGCAGGCCCCAGCGCCTCGGGAAAGGCCGCAGCATCCTGGTAGCGATAGACGATGCTCAGCAGGCCCATCACTTGATCGATGCCGGCGCTGTGCTGGCGAATGGTCTCGATGGTCGCGGTCAAAGCGTCGGGGTCCACATCGTCCCAGCGATCCAGCGCCATCTTGGCGATCTCGGCAAACACGCCGCGGCCTCGCTTGGCAGCGTGGTCCAGCGCTTCCGTGCGGCGTGCGGCGAATGAGCCATAGAGGGCGTCCGAGTACGGGTTGTCGAGCACGTGGATCGGGACGCGTTTCTCGTAGCGCGTGTTCTGCTCGTACCACTCGAGGCCGCGCGGCCGCAGGACGACGTCATAGGCTCCCTCCCAAATCCGGGCCGGGTGGCCGACGTCGATCGTCTCCCCGGGTTCGGCCTCGCCGTTCGCCTCGACATAGATACGTTTTTGATCGTCCTGGATGCTGACTGTGTAGTGGCACTTCAAGTCGAGGTCGCGGTCCCAGTGCACGATCACCTCGTTCGCCTTGTGATGCACGTACCCGGCCACACGCGCCTGATCGAAAATGTGCGCCAGCATCTGCTGTCGCGAGGCGAGGGGCGCGACCGTCGGCAGGTAAACGCGTACATCGTCGGGCAGAGTCGCATCCGTGTCCACACCGGGTTGGAAGACCTCATGGCCCGACCAGATTTCCTGCTGCTCCCGAGCCAGCGCGCCACTCGAGGCCGGGAGGCCGTCGATCCGCAGCGCCATCGCGTAGGGGCAGGCGCCTATGACAACCGCTTCCAGGCGCACCAGGACGCGGTTGTGCCCCTGCTCCAGCGCCCCTGAAAAGGACGCGCTCGCCGGCTCCCGCTCACAGCAATGCTCCTGTCGGTGGACGTGCCGGTCATTGATCCACACGTCGGCCGGCCCATAGGCAGCCAGGACAAAGGTCGCCTCTTGCGCAGCCGGGCAGACGACCTCTGCGTACGCCCACGAACGCAGGTAGTGAGGGGCAGGATAGAAGCCGGTAAGGTCCAGCAAGTGATCGTCCTGACACTGGACGTAGCGCCAGGTCAGCTCAGTGCCGTCGACAACAACCGATGCCCTCTCGGCCGGGCGTCCGGTGAACCCCGGACCCTCCTCGTGGTAGCGGCGCGCGATCTCCAGTCTGAGGTCCGCTCCCTCGCCAGACGGCAGGTCGTCTACGGGGGTTGCCTGTGGCCCGGCTACGAGCCAGTGGTGCACATAACTATCCGACAGTTCGTACTTGAGATAAGCAACTGACATACGACAGGATCTCCTCCCAATCATCTAGACCTCAAGGGTGCCCAGAAACGTGAGGTCTATGGCTACCAACTCGGCGGAACAGGCCACCAGCTCTCCTCGCGTCCGACGCGTGCCTGATCCCAGATGTCTGCCATCCTGGACAGGTCGCGCACTGCGGGGTCTCGTGGCCGGAAACCACGATAGGCCTCCGTACGCGCGGCGTCCGCTGCGAGCTGTGTATTGCGGCAGTAATCATAGTAGTCCGAAAAGGTCGATAGATCGACCTCGATGCCATATCGGTCCGGGTCGACGCTCATCGGGCACAGAGGGTCGATCGTGTGCGACGAGGTCAGGATCTTGAGCAGATGACCCGGATAGAGGTCATAGATCCGCTTGGCCAGGTTGACTGTTTCGTGGATCGTCTGCTCGTCCTCGCCGGGCAGGTTGAGCGAAAAGTAGCAAAAGAGCGACAAGCTGTGCGCTTTGAGCTGCTCCAATGTGGCCAGGAGCTGATCGTTGTCATAGAACTTGCCGTTCAGGCGACGCACGCGCTCCGAGCCGGAGAGTGGGCTGACCGCCACACACGACTCTTTCAGATCGACGCTTTCGGCAAAGGCCTCGACGAACGCCGGCTTGGGCAGTTGAAAGAACTCGTTGTAGAGCCCGATCCGGATCCCGCTCTTCCGCAGCTCACCCAGGAATGCCCGCCAGTACGGCTCGCCCATCTCGGCAATGTCGTACGAGAGCGAAGCCTGGATCACCTCGTTCTCTCGCAGGCGCCGCAGGTCATCGACCATGCTGCCCGGCGAGCGGGGGACGATTCCCTTGCGCCCAGCCAGCGCTTCGTGCGCGCTGCGACAGCCGCCGCAGTACGAGCACTCGTAGCGACAGCCGCGCGCCGTGCACAGCCACCTCCCGCGGAATCGGTCACGATCCCGTGCGCTTTGTGCGCGCTGCAGGTCGGCGACGATGTACTCGTGGAGGTAGTACTGGTCGTGATGGTCGAGAAAGTCAATGTCTACGAAATTCAGGCGATCCAGGTCGGTGGTGGTGGCGCAGTATGTGCGTTCGTTCCCGACCACCACATCGCCCTCTCGCCAGGAGAGGTTGGGAACGCTCCTCAGGTTCAGCCTGCGCGCCTGCGGTCCAGCGCGCAAGAGCTGCTGGACCAGCCGCAGCAGCGGTTTCTCGGCATCTCCCCGGATCACATAGTCCACCTCGGGAAAGCACTTGAGGATGTCGGAGGCGAACGCCGAAGCGGAGAGCCCGCCTATCACCGTCCGTGCCTCTGGTAACACCTGCTTGCAGGCACGGGCCACGTCGATCGCCCCATAGACGTGCTCGTACCAGTGCATGTCGATCAGGATGACGCGGGCTCCCGGGTGTGCGCCCAACCACTTGAGTAGGTCAAAGGCCGGAGAGAGCCGCTTCTCCATCGGTAGGTTGATGCCCTTGACCGGTATCCCGTTCTCCCGGAGCAGGTTGACCAGCGCCACCAGCCCGACGGGGACCAACCCGTACGGTCGCCCCATCTGCACCCCTGTGAGATGGAAACCACTCCCCTGCTTGGCCGGGTGGACATAGAGCACGCGCGCCGGTCCCCGAGGGCGGCCACAGCAGTGCTTGTACTTTTTGCCGCTGCCACAGGGACATGGATCGTTTCTGCCCACGCTCGACCGTTTGGCGCTGGTCTTTGCCATCGACATATCCTCAAAAGACTTCCGATGTCCTCAAGACATCGGAAGTCTACACGACCTTGCTGATTGCTGCTTGCAGTGTCATAAGCGCCTGCCCGCGCGCCGACCTAGGCTTATACGGCGACAGGCTCTTCCTTCCTGGGAAAGAGCGACATCAGGTCTTTGCGCACGACCGTCTCGTCGCTCCGGTACAAGAAACACGATGCGGCGCGGCCATCGTCCAGTTGGTAGAGGTGCGGTCGCTCTTTGGTGCAGGGCTCGAATACAAAGGGGCAGCGCGGGGCAAACTTGCACCCCGGCGCGTGCTCGATAAAGGCCACGCTCTTGGGGAACACCGTCCCCGTCTCACCCCAGGAGCGATTGGGATCGGGCCACGGGATCGAACCGACCAGGAGCTGTGTGTATGGGTGCTTGGGATTCTTGATGATCGGATCCACATCGCCCGCTTCCATCACCGAGCCGTGATACAGGATCACGATGTAGTCGCTGACGTGATAGGCAGTGGTCAGGTCGTGGGTGATGTACAGGATCGGAATGCCCAAGTCCTGGTTCAGCGATCGCAGTGCCTTGAGCAGTGTCGCGCGCAGGGATGCATCGACCATCGAGACCGGCTCGTCGGCGATCAACAGCTTGGGCTTGAGCAGCAGTGCCCGGGCCACCGCGATGCGCTGTCTTTGACCCCCGCTCAATTGGTGCGGATATCTCCCCAGTGTCTCTTCCGGGCGCAGGCCAACCCCGCTCAGCGCCTCTTCCATCATCTCACGTGCCGCCCTCTTGGAATCGGCCAAGCCAAAGTTCTTGATCGGGATGCTCAACAGGTTGTCCACCTTGTAAAAGGGGTTGTACACGGCAAAGGGGTCCTGGAACACCGCCTGCACATCCTTGCGAAAGGCAAACATCTCTTGCCGCTGCAGAGTGTGGATGTTTTGGCCTTTGTACAGGACCTCGCCCTGCGAGGGGGTATAGAATCCCAGGAGCAGCATCCCCATCGTCGTCTTGCCACTGCCGCTCTCGCCAGCGATGGTAATGATGTACGGAAAGTCTTCCTGCATGGCGAGCGACATATCGTCCAGGGCGACGGTATAGCGCGCTTTCTTGCCAAAGACCTTGGATACGTTCTTGAGTTCAAGTAGTGGTGTCATTGTACAACCCCATGTAGGTGACAAGCGGCCCACCGACCTGGCTTGACCTGCCGGTAGGCAGGCACGACCTCCTTGCACACGTCCATCATCTGTGGACAGCGCGGGTGAAAGACGCAGCCGGGCGGCACGTCGAGCAGGGAGGGCGTGATGCCGGGAATGCCGGTAAAGACGCCCTTGTTCTCCAGGATGGGCAGGCTCTGGATCAGCAAGTCGGTGTACGGGTGCAGCGGATCGGCAAACATCGATCGCGTATCGCCCACTTCCATCAGCTTGCCGGCGTACATGACCGCTAGGCGGTCGACGAATTGGGCCATGAGGCCCATGTCGTGGCCAATCAGAATGATTGACAGATTCAGCTCCTCTTGCAGCCGGTCCAGCGTCTCCATCACCTGCCGCTGGATCACCACGTCCAGCGCGCTGGTCGGCTCGTCGGCGATGATTAGCTTGGGGTGCATTGAGATGGCGATGGCCAAGCAGCACCGCTGCTTCATGCCGCCGCTCAACTCGTGCGGGTACATGCGCGCCACCTGGGGGTTCAGTTCGACCGACTGGAGCAGCGCCGTCACACGCTCGTTCAGCTCGGGTTTGGTCAGCGTCGGGTCGTGGTCTCGGATGCCGTCGATGATCTGGTCCTGGATGCGCATCAGCGGGTGCAGAGAGTTCATGGCCCCCTGTGGGATCATGCTCAGGTCGCGCAACCGGGCCTGGCGCATCTCGTCCCCCGAAAGCGTCATCAGATCGACGCCGTCGAGGACCATGTGCCCACCTTCGATCTTGGCCGGTGCCTTGTGCATGCGCATCAGGGCCAGGGCCATGGTCGACTTGCCCGAACCGGACTCGCCGACCAGCCCGAGCTTGGTGCCCGGGTCGAGGCTCAAGCTGATGCCATCCACGGCCTTGACCGCGCCCGCCTCGACGTGGTAGTAGACTTGTAGGTCTTTGATTTCGAGGATTGGGTTGCTCACACGCGCCTCCGTACTCGAGGGTTGGCCACCTCGTCCAGCCCAAACGAGATCAGGGTCAGCGAGGTGAGGAGCAGGATGATCACCCCCACCGGCTCCAGGATCCACCACCACATCCCCCGCAAAAAGGCCGCGTAGTAGTTGAGCCAGTAGATGGTCATGCCCAGGAAGGGCTGCCGCCGGTCGCCGATGCCCAGCGCCTGCAGGCCCAGGGAGCCCATCACCCCGCCGTACACCGATTGGGCCATGCTCATCACCAGGTAGGGGAGCAGGTTGGGCATCAGCTCTTTGAGGATGATCTCGGGCCCGCCCATGCCCGAGAGCTTGGCCATCATGACAAAGGGCCGCTCGCGCATGCTCATCACCTGCGAGCGGATGGCGCGCGTCGGAAAGGCCCACGCGGTGGCAGAGACGATCAATCCCATCTCCAACACCTCCATCTCGTTCGGGTCGGCGAGCGAGGAGGCCATCAGGATCAGGATCAGAAAGGCGGGCATGGTGAGCACGACGTCGACGACCGAGGTGACAATGTTGTCAAAGACGCTGCCCCCATAGTAGCCCGAGACAAAGCCCAGGACCGTGCCGAGGCCGAGGCCGATCGCGCCGGCGATGGCCCCGATCTGCAGGGTCATGCCTGTGCCCAGTACCAGCGATGCCAGGAGCCCTTTGCCCTGGCTGTCGGTGCCAAAGACGGGCCTCAGGGCCAGGCGCAACTGGTCGAGCTTTGCCTTGAGCGTCTCCACCTCGCCGACCTTGTCCAGGGCTTCCCGATCGAGCGTGGGAGGCAGGTCGGGAATGGTGGCTAGGGCGTACGCGTCGTCCTTGTTGATGAACACCTGGCCCACCGTGCTGAACAGGAGCAGCGCCAAGAGGATGCCGAGCCCCCAGCCCAGGCTGGGATTGCGCTGCGCGTAGGAAAAAAGACCTCTCATGGCTATGTCCCTCTCTGGTAGCTGATCCGGGGGTCCAGGAACGGGTAGACCATGTCGACGAAAAACGTCGCCAGGGCAATGCCCGTGACCATAAAGAACACGATCCCGGAGATGACATAGTAGTCAAAGGTACCGATCGCGTTGTTCAGCCTCGAGCCCAGGCCCGGGTACTGAAAGTAGACCTCGACCAGCGTCGAGCCGGAGATGATCGTCCCCAGGCGCACCGCCAGGCTGGTGATCTGGGGCAGCAGCGCGTTGCGCAGCGCATATTGGAAAAAGAGCCGCGAGCCTTTCAACCCCTTGGCCTCGGCAAAGGTCATGTAGTCGTCCCCCTCGACGGTGACCATCATGGCGCGCATGCCCAGGCCCCAGCCGCCCACGCTGACCAGGATCAGAGAGAGCGCAGGGAGGAGCGCGTGGTGGGCGACGTTGAGCAGGAACTTCCAGTCCGACCAGTCGACGACTATAAACATATCCCAGGCGCGCGCCAGGGGAAAGAGCTTGGCCCGGAAGGCCAGGTAGTAGATCAGTACCAGTGCCACGACGAACGCGGGCGTGGCCTGAAAGACCATCAGCGGCGGGATCAGCGCGCTGAGGATCTTGGGCGACTTTTGCCAGCCCAGCAGCGCGCCGAGCACCGTGCCGATCAGAAAGGCCAGGATCGTCGCCGTGCCCACGACCCCCATCGTATACCACACCGACTGGGCGATGAGCTGGTTGACCGTCGTCGGATAGTTGATGATCGAGAAGCCGAGGTCAAAGTGTGCAATGCGCCACAGATAGTCCAGGTACTGCTCCCACAGCGGCCGGTCCAGGCCGAAAAGCGCCTTGCGGGAGGCGATCTGTTCCGCCAGGGCGTCGGCGGACAGCCCCTGCATGGCCACCTGCTGGGTGATCTGCTCGACGACGGGGTCCCGGGGCGCGAGGTGCGGCAGGATCCAGTTGAGCGTTGCCGCCGTCCAGATCACACCGAGCAGGAACCCCAGGCGTCTCAGAACATACGATAGTCGCATGGTTCACCTCTGTCTGGTTGCATCTTGATGCCCTGTCCTGCGAGGCCAGGCCGTGTCCCCAGGGAGCAAGGCCCAGACGCTTGCCGTTTCGCGGGGTCGTCCGTGCGCCGCTCGCCGCACGGACGCCAGGGCTGCGATCGAAGCACCTCTCCGCAAGCTGCGAGGTGCTTGATCTCCAAGACCTCACAGCGCGAGATGTAGGATACAAGCTCTCGGAGAGGTGGCCACCACGTGCTGCAAAAGCGCTCGCTGCCTTGGCAAGGGGCCCTGCCAAATGGCGCAGGGCCCCTCCAAGTTCTCGCTGTGCAGGCTGGCTATGTCGTGGCCTTGAGGTTCCAGAGCATGATCGGCATGGTCAGGTGCCACATGGACGTGTTGTAAGGATTCTCGGGGCTTGGCCAGCCGGTCCAGTAGGTCGTGTTCCACGGCGTGCGGTGGAACCACTGCACCAACGGGACCTCGGGCAGCTCCCTGTACCAGATCGTCATCGCCTGGCGGAACAGGTCAAAGGTCGCCGGGTCGTCGGGTGAGATCAGGCTCAACTCGTCGATGATGTCCGAGTAGTCTTGGTTGCCCCAGCGCGGGCGGTTCGAACCGCAGTTCTCGCCGGTCGGCTTTTGCTCGCGGATGTGGTACATGTCGAGCGTGGTGAACGGGTCCTTGACCGAGCCGCCGTGTCCGAAAAAGTGCAGCATGGCCCGGCCGTCGCTCTTGCCCGCCCAGACGTCGGGCGGGGTGACGTGCGTCGAGTCAAAGCCCCCCTTGCGGAGCTGCTCGGCGGTGATCGGCGCGATGTCGCCAAAGAGCGGCACGCCGGCCCAGATGTCGGCGTCGGGACGCACGCCGTTCTTGGCCCAGAAGCCCTCGCTGTCCTTTTCGAACCCGGCTTCCTTCATCAGGTCCGCGCTCTTTTCCAGGTTCACCTCGAGCGGGTTGTACTCTTCGAGGATGTCTCCGATCGAGTCCATGTACTTGATCAGGCCCGGGTAGTCGGGGTAAAAGTGCGAGGTCGATGTGCCGGCGCCGATCCACCCGACCTCGACCAACTGCTCCTGGTCGACGGCGTAGGCCATCGCCCAGCGCACGCGCGGGTCGTCGTACGGCTCTTCCAGGGTGTTAAAGTACATCGAGATCGGCCACCAGTCGACGTACCCGTACGGCTTTTCGCGGCCGGAGAACGTGGTCACGTGCGGAGCGCGGATCATGACCGTCTCGATGAGGCGCGGGCGCATATCCAGCGACTCGTCGATCTGGTTGTTGATGATCAGCTCTGCGGCCTGGGTGTCGTCGGTGTGGGGGATGTGGATGATCCGCTCGGGCTCGGGCAGCTCCATGAACCCGGTCTTGACCGCCCACCAGTCGTCGCGCCGGTCATAGTGCCGGTGGTCGACCGTGTCCGAGGACAGCTTGTAGCCGCCGGTGACCAGGGGCCAGTCGGGGTTCTGGCTGGAGTGGAACATGAACTCGCGCCAGTCCGGGACGTCCTTGAACACACTCTCCGGCATGATGTAGGTGCCACGGTCCATGCGGAAGGTGCACTCGGTAAAGTGGAAGCGGTAGTTCGGCTGCGTGAGCATAAACTTGACCGTGTGGTCATCGACCGCCACGGCCTCGTCCAGCAGCGTGGCAATGCGCGCCGAGTCGCGCAGGTCGGGCGCGAACTTTATCAGGGAGTTGTAGGTGAAGGCGATGTCGGTGGCCGTGAACGGCGAGCCGTCGCTCCACTCGATGCCCTTGCGCAGGTAGACCGTCAGCTCGGTGGCGTCGTCGTTGTACTCGTAGTTCTCCGCCAGGTGGTTGTAGGTCTTGTCGTCGGTCGCCGCATAGTAGAACATGGGCTCGTAAATACACGCCATGCTGGACTGGTGGGTCATGATGTAGCAGTGGCCCTTGCCGACGTCCCCCTCGATGCTGCTGAACATGCGGACCACGGTGCGATTGCGGGGCACCGCGCCGCGCGGCCAAACGGCGACCGGCACTGGGGTGGGCTCTTCTTTCTTGGTTACGGGCGTTGCCGTTGCTGCCGCGGCCTGGGTGGGAGCTTCGGTGGGTGTCTTGGCGCAGGCTGCAGCTAGAGCGCCGAGCGCGGCTGTGGACGAGAGGCGCAGAAAATCTCTGCGTGAAAGCTTGGACATGACTTTCCTCCTTTGATTAGATCACTAGCGAACCAAGTGGTGCTGACTTCTGAGACGGTAGATGAGTCTGACGCGCAAGGGTTCCGATATGCTCACCTCCTTTGTGGTC
>JADHXD010000233.1 GCA_016783145.1 Anaerolineae bacterium | reverse complement strand
CGTCGCGCGGGCGCGCGCCCAGCGCCTGCCTGAGGCCGATCTCGCGCGTGCGCTCAGTGACACTGACCAGCATGATGTTCATGATCCCGATCCCGCCGACGATCAGCGAGACCCCCGCCACCCAGGCCAGCAGGTTGCGAAAGGTCTCTGTCGTCGAGGCCTGCGTTTCGATGATGCTGTCCTGAGTCATCAACTGAAAGCCGGGTGACATCGGGTCTGTGCCGAGGATGTTCATGATCAGCTCGTTCAACTGGGCCATCACATCGCCCATTTCCTCCCTGCTCTCGGCAGAGACATAGACCACGCGCACGCGGTCCCCGCCGAACCGCTGGTTGGTCCATTTCTTGAACACGAGGGTGATCGGGACGTACACCCGACCGTCATAGTCGGTGTTGCCCACGACACCCTTTGCGGCCATCACGCCGACCACAGTGACCTTTGTCGAGCCGACCTTGATCGACGCGCCGATGGGATTCGCGTCCCCAAAGAGCTCCTGGGCAATGTCAGACCCCAGCACGGCGATCTTGTGGGCCCGGTCGTTGTCCTCGTTGGTGATAAAGCGACCCTCGGCCAAGTGAAAGTCGCGCACGGCGGGGAATCCCGGGGTTGTGCCGACGATGGAGATGCCTTCCAGCGTGACGTTCCCCTTGACGTCCTGCGTGGTGTTCTGCTCGGCCGAGGCACCGTTGATCCCGGTGATGTTCTCCTCGATCTTGGCCAGGTCGCTGTAGGTCAGCATCTGGGGCTCCCCGCCCCCCTGTCCAGGGCCCATTCGCTGGAATGAGGGCATGACCATGATCAGGTTGGCGCCCAGGGCGTTGATCTGGTCGGCGATCTCGGCCTCTGCGCCCGCGCTGACGGCCATCATCACGATCACCGCGGCTACGCCAATGATCACCCCCAGTGTGGTCAAGAAGGAACGCACCTTGTTCAGGGTCAGGCCTTCCCAGGCCACTTTCAAGGTTCGCCAGGTAGTCATTCCGTATCTCTATCCCTCCCGTTGTGCAGGTTGGCGATGCCGCTCGCGTGCAGCCGGTCGGACACGATCTGTCCGTCCACGAGGTAGATCACCCGCCCGGCGAATTTGGCGATCTCTAGGTCGTGCGTGACCATGACGATCGTCGTCCCCCCGCTGTGCAGTTGGCACAGCAGTTCCATGATCTCGTCTCCCGACCGCGTGTCCAGGTTGCCGGTGGGCTCGTCGGCCAAGATGATCGACGGGTCATTGACCAGGGCCCGGGCGATGGCCACGCGCTGCTGCTGTCCGCCTGACAGCTCACTAGGCCGGTGATGCACCCGGTCGGCAAGCCCAACCTGTTCGAGGGCCTCCTCCGCGCGCCCCCGCTGCTGTGCATCGCTCATGTGCCCGTTGGCGTTGTACAGCAGGGGCATCATCACGTTCCTGAGCGCGGTCATCCTGGGCAGCAGGTTGTAGGACTGGAAGACAAAGCCGATCTTGGTGTTGCGCACGGCAGCCAGCCGGTTCTTGCCCAACCGGCTGACGTCCTCTCCGTCGAGCACATAGGTGCCGCCGGTGGGCCGGTCCAGGCAGCCGAGGATGTTCATCAACGTCGACTTGCCGCTGCCCGATGGCCCCATCACAGCCACGAACTCGCCCTCCTCGACGACGGCGTTGATGCCGCGCAGGGCGTGGACGGCGATCTCACCCATCCCGTACACCTTGGTCAGGTCCTCGATCTCGATCAGCTTGTGCATCCCCCTACCCTCCAAAGAAGCGCATCATACCGGGAGGGGGAGCGTCCTGTTCCGTGTCCGTCGTGCTCTGGCTCGACGATGAGGTCGTCCGTTCACCTGTACTGACCACTTCGCCGCGCTGCAGCCCGGAGCGGATCTCGGCGTTGACGTAATCCATCAGACCCACCTCGACCATGCGCATCTCCAGCTCGCCGTCGTCCTGGACGACAAAGACCGCGTACCGATCTGTGCCCAGCTCGCGCAGCGCCGCCACGGGCACGAGCAATGCGTTCAGCGCCTCGCCGGCTACGATCTCGACCTCGACGTTCATATCGCCCAGCAGCTTGACTGGGTGTGCCCCAACGTCGATGCTCGCCCAGGCCTGCACGGCAGGCGTATTGCCCACAGAGACCAGCACGGGGTCCACGCGGACGATCTCGCCGCTGTAGGTCAGGTCAGGCAGGGCCTCAAAGACGAGGTTGACCCGGTGCCCCAAGGCCACGCTGTTGAGATCGGACTCTTCGACCCAGAACTGGACCACGGGCGCGGCCAGGTCGGCCAGCACGATCACCGTGCCATTCACCTTTTCGCCCACTTCGGTGTTGACCTCGATCACGGTGCCCGAGGCAGGCGCGATGAGGGTTGTTCCCCCCAACGCTTCCCTGGCGGACTCCAGTTTGAGCTCTGCCTGCTGCAGGGACAGCTCTTGCTGCGCTGTGTCCACCTCGGTGAGCGCCTCCTGCGCGTTGGCCAGGTCGAGGCGGGCCTGCTGCACCGCCACCGCCAGCTCTTGCACCTGGAGCCGTGCCGTCCGCATCTCCCGGTCGTCAGGCGGCGTCTTGAGGTCATCCAGGGCCTCCTGTGCACTGAGCACCCTGACCCGGGCGCTCTGTACGTCGGTGTCATTGCTGTCGATCATGGCCAGGTCGTAGCTGACCTGGGCGACCTCCAGACTGTCTTGTGCTCTTTTCAGTGACCGGGTCGCGTTTTCGCGCGCGCTCTCGATGTTCCGTTCCCAGTCCCGGGCGGCGTCCATCGCGTTGGCATAGCTGGCCTGCGCGTCCTGCAGGTCGGCGATCGCCTCTTCGAGCTTGATGCGCGTCGAGGCGTTCTGCCCATCCTGCATATTGGCCTTGGCAACGGTGTTCTGGTAGCTGACTTGAGCGGTGGTCAGGTCGACCTCTGCGACCTCGACCCCGGTCTTGTCCGGTGCCCAGTTCAGCAGTTCGTCCAGGTCCTCCCCGGCAGCGTCCAGGTCGGCCTCCTTCTGGGCTACCTGGAGTTCGGCCTGCGCCACCGCCAGTTCCATGCTGGCCGTGTCAGCGGCGTTTTCCAGGGCCTCCTGGGCCTGAAGGAGCGACAGCTCGGCCTCAACCACGGCGTTGCGGGCGTCGGTGTCGTCGATCCAGGCCAGCACGTCGCCGGCCTGCACCACGTCTCCCACCTTGACCAGCAGCTCCATCAGCGTGCCGCTGGCGTCAAAGGCGAGTTCGATCTGTGAGGAGGGGACCAGCACCCCGGAGCCGTCGGCGGTGATCGAAAGGTCACCCACGGTGACCTGTGCCGTCTGCAGCGTGGCCTCTTCTCCCACCGGTTCTTCCGGTCCAAACCAGGGGATGAGCCCACGCGCGTAGGCAGCATAGCCCCCGCCACCGAGCAAAGCCAGCACGATGAGCACGATCCAGAACGTCTTTTTTCGGAACATCATTCCTCCAAGGCGGTACCCCATGCGAACCTGGACGTTTCCAAGCTATCACGCCAAGTGTAGCAGACTTGACTGAGAATGACCTGAGAAAAAGCTGAGAAAACGCTGAGAGTGCCACGCACAACCGCGGGGTGGGATCCCGCCTTCTCAGCATTCTCTCAGGGTCCTCTCAGGGTTCTCTCAGGGTTCTCTCAGGGTTCTCTCAGCCAGAGCCAGTATAATGGATCTGCGCGTTACCCACAACTTGTCGTACCATACGAAAGGAACTATCGTGTCCATTCGTCTGCGCCTGACCCTGCTGTACAGTGCGATCCTGGCGCTCACGCTGGTCGTGTTCAGCACCGCGCTCTATGCCATACAGGCACGGTACACGCTGAACCAACTGGAAACGGATCTGGGCAAGACTGCCCGCACCGCAGCCCCGGGATGGAGTCGCATGGCAGCCGGTCCGAACTGGCGCGCTTTTCCGGGGCGTCCGCCACCGGAGGGAGCGGCGTCCACAGAGGACCAGGACCCTGGCGCGCCCTGGCCACCGGAGATCGATAGGCTGAGGGTGCGCGATCTGCTGGGCTTTCTGGATGCCTATGGCGCACTTCTCGACATGCCCGTCAACGAGGAGAGCGAGGCCTGGCCGCTCAGCCCGGCAGGGCTGGCCCACCTCCACCGTGGTCAGCCGTGGGTGGCGATCGTGCCTGGGGAGGAGGAGCGAACGCTCGTCTATCACCAGCCAGTGGTCGCCGGTGGCGAGGTGATCGGCATCGTGCAAGTCTCGCGCTCGCTTGCCGACCGCGACCGGTCCGTGCGCGCCCTGGGGATCGCGCTGATCCTGGGCAGCTTGCTGACGACGGTGGTCGCCTTTGGGGTGGGGTGGGGACTGGCCGGCGTCACCCTGCGACCCATCCAACGGATCACGCAGACCGCGCTCGAGATCGGGCAGGCCCGCGACTTTTCCTCCAGGGTCCAGCACGAGGGCCCCAACGACGAACTGGGTCGCCTGGCAACGACCTTTAACGGGATGCTCTCGCGGCTGCAGGCCGCCTACCAGCAGGTCGCGCACGCCCTCCAGGTACAGCGTGACTTTGTGGCCGATGTGTCTCACGAGCTGCGGACGCCCCTGACCACGATCCAGGGCAACCTGGCCCTGCTCCAGCGCAAGCCGCCCCCGCCAAGGCGCGACCGGGAGGACATCCTGGAGGACCTTACCGGGGAGAGCGAGCGTCTGATCCGGCTGGTCGGCGACCTGCTGACCCTGGCGCGCGCCGACGCCGGGCGGGAGCTGGCCCGCGATCCTCTTCCCGTGTGGCCCATAGTCGAGGATGTCTGCCGCCAGGCGCGCCTGCTGGAGCCGGAACGGGAGATCGAGTGCGAGGGGGCGGGGGATGCAGTGGCCTTGGGGGACCGCGATGCCCTCAAGCAAGTGCTTCTGATCTTGGTCGACAACGCGGTCAAACACGGCGTGGGCCTCGTCCGCGTCGGGCTAGAGGCGCGGGATCACCGGATCGCTATCCGTGTGCAAGACAGCGGGCCAGGCATGTCACCCGAGTTGCGCGAGCGCATCTTTGACCGCTTCTACCGGGGTGATGAGTCCCGCTCGACGCCGGGGTTTGGCCTGGGTCTGTCCATCGCCCGCGCCC
>JADHXD010000232.1 GCA_016783145.1 Anaerolineae bacterium | reverse complement strand
TGGCAGCCAACGTGCCGCCGTAACCCAGGACCAGGGCCACGCCCAGCATGTTGGTCACGGTCATGGTGGGAAAGACGGCGGCAAAGAGCAGGCCCGCGCGCAGGTTGGCCTTCATGTTGCGCAGACTCAGGCTCTCGAACTGCTCCACGGTGAACGACTCCCGCGAGAGGGATTGCACGACCCGCATCCCGGTCACGCCCTGTTCCACGCTGGTGTTCACTTCGGCCAGCGCTTGCTGTACCTCCTGGTAGGTGCGCCGCATCTGTTTGCCCAGGTAGCCCATGCTCACCATCACCACCGGGATCGAGGCCAGGGCGACCAGCGTCAGGCGCACGTTGAGCGCAGACATGATGGCGACGATCCCAACCAGCGAGAGCAGATCGTTGAGCAGGCTCAGCGCGCCGCTGGAGACGGTGTCGGCGAGGGCGTTGACGTCGTTGGTCAGGCGCGACATGATCTGTCCCACCCGCTCTTGATCGTAAAAGGCGATGGACTGCCCCAGGATATGCTCAAAGAGATCGCGCCGGATGGCATGCACGACGCGCTGCCCTATCCACGCCGACAGGTAGCCCTGCCAGTAGACCGCCAGCCAGTAGACGCCGTTCAGCGCCAGGTAGAGCAGCGCGGTCAGAGCCAGGCCACGCAGGTCGCCCCGGGCAATGGTTGTATCGACGGCCACCTTGGTCAGGTAGGGCATGCTCAACGTGGTCGCTGTAACCACGAGCATGGCCAGGAGGGCGAGCAGCAAGCGGGACTTGTGCGCCCACACGTATCCCCACAGCATCTTGAGCGCCCGCCGGTCCAGGTCAGCGAAACGGAAGGCTTCCTCTTGTCCCTGGCCCTGGAGGCGGCCCATGAATCCACCTCGGATCGTCATCTCACGCGCCTCCTCTCCGTCCTGGACGGGATTCGCCTGCTCCGATCCAGGCCGGTTCCTCAGGCCCCATCGCCTCGCCCTGGAACTGGAGCTCGACCAAGAGGCGGTAGAACCCGCCAGCCGCCAGCAACGCCTCGTGGGCCGACCGCTCCTCGTTGCCGTGCGCCCGCTCGACGACGCGCCCCTCGCGCAGCACCAGGATCTGGTCTGCCTGCTGCACGGTCCACAAACGGTGGGCGATGACAAAGGTCGTCCGCCCGGCGCGCACCTCTCCCAGCGCCTGCTGCATGCGCCGCTCAGTGGACGCGTCCACGCTCGAAGTGGGCTCGTCCAGGATCAAGATCCGCGGATCGGTGAGCAGCACCCGCGCCAGGGCGAGGCGCTGCTTTTGCCCGCCCGAGAGACGCACTCCCCGCTCGCCGACCGGCGTTCCGTAGCCCAGCGGAAGCGCGCGAATAAAGCCATCCATTTGCACCACGCGCGCCGCCCATTCGATCTGTTCCTGTCTGGCGTGGGGGTTGCCGTAGGAGATGTTCTCGCCGATCGAGGCGTCAAAAAGGTGGACCGTTTGCAGGGCGATGCCGATCGCATCGCGCAGGCTCTGCACCGTGACCTGGTGAATGTCGTGCCCGTCGATCGTGATCTGCCCCTGCTGGGGGTCGTAGAAGCGGGGCAGGAGGTGGGCCAATGTCGTCTTGCCGGCGCCGGAAGGCCCGACCAGGGCCACCATCTCGCCCGGCGTCGCCTCCAGGTCCACCTCACGCAGCGCCTCGCCGTCATCCGGACCGCCATCGTAGGCAAAGGTCACCCCCTCGAACCGCACGTGCCCCTCGATCGGAGGGAGGGGGTACGCATCGAGCGCGTCTTGGATGTCCGGCTGGGTGTCCAGCACCTCGAACACCCGCTCGGCGGCGGCCAGCGACTGCATCACCACGTTGAGCATCATCCCCGTCTGCCGGATCGGACGCAGCAGCATCTGGATGTAGGTGGCGAATCCGATCAGCGTGCCCAGCGAGAGGGTCGCCGCGATCACGTTCCGGCCACCAACCCAGAGCAACAGTCCTGTGGCCACACCCATGACGATGTTAGGGTAAGGCATCCACAGTGAGGTGATGCGCGCCGTCTGGAGGTTGGCCTGGAGGAGCAGCTCACTCTGCCGGTCCACCCGCTTCTGCTCGAACCGCTCGCGGCCAAAGAGCTTGACCACCAGGATGCCGGCCAGGCTTTCCTGGAGCGCCGCGCTCAGGTCGGCCAGCACACGGCGCACCTTCCCCATCGCCGGGCGCACGCGCTGCGCATAGGCCCACAGACCCAGGACGATCAGCGGCAGGATGCACACGTACAGCAAGCCCAGCCGCCAGTCCCAGGCGATCAAGACGGCGAGGATGCCCAGCAGGGTCAGCAGGTTGGTCAACACGATCACCGCCGCCCGCCCGAAAAAGTTGTTCAGCACGTCCACGTCGGCGGTGACGCGCGACATCAAGTCGCCGGTGCGCGCCCGATCGTAGAACGAGAACGAGAGCCGGCTGAGGTGTTCGAAAATGGCGTTGCGGATCTCAAAGACGATGCGCTGGCCGGTGTACGCGGTCAGGTAGAGGCGCACGAAATCGACGCCGCCTTGCAGCAGTGAGAGGACCAGCAGCCCACCGGCGGCCCACCAGATCCATCCCGCTTGGTCTCCCAGGATCAGATGGTCGACCGACCAACGGATGATCCACGGCGGAGCCAGCTCGACGGCTGTCGTTGCCAGCGCCGCCAGGATGACGCCGCTCAAGATACCTGCATGGGGCCGCATGTGGCGCAGCAGCCGGCGCAAGATCGGCGCCACCGGGCCCGCAGGTCCGGGCTTGCCTCCCCGGCCGCGGCCAGGTCCGGGGCCGCCTGCCTGTGCTTTACCCTGCCTGCCGGCGCCGCTCCCCGGCCCTTTTGGGGCTCGGCCCTGCGCGTTCCGCTGTGGTCCGGACGGACGTACGCCTGCTGTCTTGACCACGCTTTCCCCTCCTTCTGTTTCTGCGCTCTCAAGGAACAGGGCAGGCCCTGTAAAACCTCCGGGGCCTGCCCGCCAGAATACGCTGCGGTTGTGGTACACCGCATGGCGAGTTCCACGACTAGCCGTGCTCACATGGGTGTTCTTGAACCTCGCCGTGGCACTCCTGGATGCGCTCAGGTGTGCATTCACAGGGGTGCGCCTGCACGTCTCCGTGGCATTCCTGGATCTGCTCGGGCGTGCAGCCCTCTGCACGCCGCCTTTTTTCCGGATGCTCACATCCACTCTTGTCACGACAACACATTGCTCCGTCTCCTTTCAAGATGTTGTTTTCTCCGCCGATGATTCGACGTCCACGACAAATGCTTCTCCCAGCAGCTCTCGCGTCAACTCTTGGTATTCGGCGAGACGCTCCTCGTCCAGAAAGTAGTGAATCCGGTAGCCGCGCCGCTCCCCGCGCACAAGCCCCAGGTCTTTCAGCACGCGCAGGTGCTGGGACACCGCCGAAGGCGTCACGCCAAGTTCGCGCGCCAGGCGTCCGACGCAAAGGGCCTTTCCCGGCTCCTGTTGAGCCAGCAGCGTCACGAGGTGCAGCCTGGTCTCATCGCCGAGTGCCCTGAAAAAACGCGACAGATTCTGCATCTGGGTCAATTGCTCCAAGTCGTTTAATTTAGTATCTGCTAAAGTTCTAACTATTATAGCACAATTCCCTCCCTTGTCAAACCAACACGCCATCACGGGGTATAGCTCAAGAGTTTGGGTGAGTTGCGGTACGGTGCCAGAAACCGGACATGCACTTGGGATGGGCACAGCAGACTTCCATTGCGCAGCTTGAGCCAAGTCAACGTTCGATCTGAGACGCAATCGGTAGATCCGCCGTCAGCAAAGATCCCCCCCAAGGTTCTGAGCTATACCCCGCCATCACTCCTGGAAAGCAGACTGTGACCGCTCGAACTCTGACAGGAAAGCACAGATGAACAGATTCAGGGCCTTCCAGCCGCCCCGCGTGACGTCGTTCTCATAGAGGTCGTATTCCTCCGGGCGAAGGTCATACCCGGCCTCGATGAGCTTGTGGATGGACTGCTGGTCCACGCTCTCCATGGTCTCTTCGTTCTCCTGGAGCACGCGCAGCAGAGAGGGGTCCTCGGGATCGATACCGTAGCCGAGAAAGTGGAACAGGTGCCCGTCCAGCGTGGTCGAGACCTCGACGGCGCGGATGAACGCAAGCCCGCTGTCTCGAGCCAGGTGCTCTACAGGGCGGACATTCGCCACCGTGTCGTGATCGGCCACGGCAAAGAGACCGATGCCCGCCTGCCTGACCTGGGTCACGAGCTGTGGAGGGGGCCAGCACCCGTCGGACGCGGTAGAGTGGATGTGTAGATCGACGCGCATACGCTCTCCTCGCAAGACCCGGAGATTATATGCGCGGCGGGGCCGGCTGTCAAGCCGCAGATCGGTAGTGATCACCTACATCCTACCACTGAGTCACCGAGGGCACGGAGTGGAGGGCAAAGAGCATCAAACCTCTGTGTCCCCCGTGCCTCTGTGGTGAGAGGATCGCCGCATCGCGTGGGCATCGAGTATAAGGAGGGCAGGTTTCCCGCAAGGTGCGGTCGAAGATGCTCGACAGAGCGACGTTCCGCAGTACCTGCCCGGTCAGCTATTCTGCGCACAAGCGGCCTCAAGGGGATCCGAATACTGAAGGTGCAGCCGGTTCAGCTTGCCCAAGGCGATCAGAGGGCCGGCATTGCACAGTACGGTGGTCATGGCCTCTAGGGGAGCTCTTCGGCCACGGTCGCGGGGCTGTAGGGAGGTTCCATACCACGCGAGTACGCGTGGCGAGCGAGTTCGGATCGTGATACGCTGGCCTGGCGTGCAGCCACACCGAAGGAGATCCCACCCCGTGCATACCGAGCCAGGGCCTGGTCAATCTTGAATTCGCGCAGTCCGCGCTCGAGCAACTCGACCAGGAGACCGTCCCCGATCGCATCTAGCTCCCGAGCCAGCGAGTCGGGGACCGTTAGGGTCAAAGATTCTGTAGACACCACGCACCTCCATCCGGAAACACGATGATAGGCAGATATTACCACAGATGCTGTTCGAACACAAAGGCAGTTCACACCAAACGACGACCTGTTAGCCACAGCTCGGGCTGGCACGTCGTCGTTGGATATCTCCGGGGTCTACGAACCGTCGAGGTTCTTGAATTGCTGAGTGCAGGGATGTGGATGCGAGTCTGTGGACAGGACGGGCGGTCTTCGACGCACTGCCGGTCCTGTCTTGCGCCTGCCCTGACCTCTCAG
>JADHXD010000231.1 GCA_016783145.1 Anaerolineae bacterium | reverse complement strand
CGGACCTGGCAGAACTGATCCAGGCACTGGGCCTGGGAAAGCCTTGCTTGCTGGGACACTCGATGGGGGCAGCGACGACCGCAGCCGCCGCCGCAGCCTACCCAGACCTGGTGCGCTGCGCGATCCTCGAAGACCCGCCATGGCGCCAGCCCTCGCCTGAAACCACTGCCGAAGGGGCCGCAGCCCGAGCCGCGCAGTGGCGGGACAGGACGCTCGGTCACAAGGGGATGACGCGAGAGCAGCTCATCGCCCGCGTGCGGCTGGACAACCCCACGTGGCCCGAGGCCGAGCTCGATCCCTGGGCAGATGCCAAGCCCCGGGTGAGCACCCACATCTTTCAAGGGATGGCTTTGCCGCGCGCACCGTGGCAAGAGGTCGTCCAAAAGATCCGTTGTCCGATCCTGTTGATCACCGCGGACCCCGACAAGGGGGCCATTGTGACGCCCGAGATCGCTCAGGAGGCCGCAGGGCTGTGGCAAGAAGGCGAGGTGGCGCACATCACAGGAGCAGGGCACAACATCCGGCGCGAGCAGTACCGTGCATACGTGGAGGTGGTGCGCGCGTTTCTGGGCCGAGTGGTGGGGAGATGACAGACTCGACAGGAGGTACCGGCAAATGAAGATAGCCTACGCGCGCTACCTGGACTCTATCCTGGGCGGGTGGATCGGCAAGTCGATGGGCGGAGCGATCGGCGCCCGCTTTGAGGGGAACAAGGGCTGGATCGAGATCCGCCCCGAGGAGATGTTCCCCCAAGAGATGCCGCCCAACGACGACCTCGACCTGCAGGTCCTGTGGCTCAAGGTGCTCGAGGAAAAGGGTGCCGCGCTGGCCTCCGATGACCTGGCTGCTGCCTGGCTCGAAGGGTGCTGGTACCCCTTTAACGAGTACGGTATCTTTCGGCGCAACTGGCGGCTGAGCATACACCCTCCGACGTCCGGTGCCTATGGCAACCAGTTCTGGGAGACCGGCATGGGCTGCCCCATCCGCTCCGAGATCTGGGGATACGCCTTCCCCGGCGCGCCCGACCTGGCGGCTCGCTATGCAGCACTGGACGGCACCCTCGATCACACCGCGCAGTCTGTGGGCGCGGAAAAGATGCTGGCGGCGATGGCCTCCATGGCCTTTTTCGTGCGGGACGTACGCCGCCTGGTCGCGATGTCCATCCACTACCTGCCCACAGGCACGCCGATCGAGCGCCTGACGCGCGCCGCTTTCCAGGCCTATGACGAGGGGCTCACGCTCCGCGAGGCTCGCGATCGCCTGATGTCGCTGGAGGGCATCCCCGAGGCCTGTGACGCGCAGATCAACGTGCCCTTTACCTTTCTTGGCCTGCTGTACGGGGGCAACGACCTGCAAGAGACAATCCTGGCTGCCCTACGCTGCGGCTATGACACCGACTGCACGCTGGCGACCGTGGGTGCGCTGGTCGGGCAGATCCTGGGCGCCAGCCGCATCCCACAGTCGCTCAAGGAGCAGGTGGGCGACAGGTTGGTGATGGGCATCGAGTACAACCGGCCCGAGATGACCCTGAGCGCGCTGGCTCGGGACACGGCGCGCATGGGCGTGCTCCTGGCGAGGGAGTGCGGCACGGGAGTCCAGATCGAGGACGCGCCCGTGCTGGCACCGCTGCCTCCCACTGCCAAGCCCCCTGCCACGCGCCTATCGGTCGAGTACGAGGGACTGCCCGCCGCCGCGCCAGGGGAGACGGTCGTAGTCACCGTGCGCGTAGAGGGCCAGGTACCGGAGGGAGCCTCCATCACGGTCGAGGGACCGGAGAACTGGACGATCGTCCCCAAGAGAGCCTTCGTGGGCGCGACACAGCGCACGGTGAGGGCCGCCCTGCACGCACCGCCCCTGGGGGCCGTCGAACGTTGGCTGATGGCCAACCGCTTCACCGCCCGCCTGGACGCCGACCCTCCGCTCACCTACACCTTTGGCGTGGCTGGGGCCGGGCTGTGGCGGTTCCTGGGCGTCTACTATGACGCCCTACCCGATCCAAACAACCCCCTACAGCGGCGGCGGGCCTTTAACCAGCACTTTGTCTCCCTGGAACGGGAATACCTGCCCGAACCGGACGTGGACATCGACGCGCTGTACCATGCCTGGTCGGTTGTGCTGGGGCGTCCGGCGCTCGTCCCTTCCTACGAGCACGAGGTCGACCTCTCGCGGCTGGTCGGACTGCGTGGCCCCTACTGCGCCTACCTGGCACGAACGATATTCTCGCCGGAGGAGCTTCCGGTCAATCTCATCGTCGGCAACAACGACGCCTACCGCCTATACCTGAACGGCGAGCTGATCGCCGAGGTGGACGAGTCCGTTTGGTGGGCGCCGTTCAACAACGTGCACCCCGTCACGCTGTCCGCTGGCGAAAACCGGATCCTGGTCAAACTGATCAAGCGAGGGGACGAGCTGAGGTTCACCTTGGGGCTCCGGGACCGGCCCGGCAACCGGGGATTCAACCACGTAGACTGGCTGGTCGACCTGTCGGACGGAGTGCCGTAGGGAGCCGCGGGCCTTGGATCAGCCACAGGTACTCAGGGTCGAGACAGCGCAGAGCGGCCCTCCCAACTTGGTTTGATGCCGGTGAAATCGAACTGCTCGCTGTCCCGGTTATAGCGCATCAGTGGCTGGAGGACGTAGCGGTGGTTCTCGATGCTACAGAGCTCGACGATTTCGATGAGCTTGCGCCTGCCACTGGGCATGTGTTCCTGATACGTGATGAGTTGAATCCCCGCGGCGATCAACAAGCGGATCTCTGGCAACCCAAGTCCAAGGTTGGCCATCAAGCAGAACGACTCCAGCCGGTTCAGCGCATTCTCCACACTTGTAGCGTGGAGGAGGGTTATGCTGCCATCGTACCCGCTGCCAAAGTGCTGCAGCACAGATGCCGCGACAGGGCCGTCGATCTCGCCGACGATCAGGCGGTCTGGGCGCATACGCGTGGCGGCGGTCAGCACGTCCTCAAAGGTCAGGCCAGACGGGCCACCGGCCTCCAAACGGAGGACGCGGGGGTGCTTTACCTGCATCTCGTAGACCTGCTCAACGACGATGAGCCGTTCCTCAGGGGGAGACAGTTCAGCGATCAGATTGGCCACGGTCGTCTTGCCAGCGCCAGTCCCTCCTGACACCAGGATATTGGCACGAGCCTCCACTGCGCTTTTGAGCAAGTCGTACGCGCCCTGAGGCAAGAATCCCAATTCTAGCAACCGGTCCCAGTCAAGGCGCGGCCCGACGATACGGCGCAGGACGAGATGTGGCCCATCGACTGCGTTGGGCGGCACGACCGCCATCACGCGAGAGTAATCCCCCAGGCGCAGGTATCCCACCGGGTTTTCCGGGCCGAGCTTGATGCCGTACAGTCCGAACAAACCGTCGATCAACGCCTGCAGCTCCTCGGCGGAGGAGAAAGGGGACGCGACCTGCTCAACCCGTCCACCGCGTGAAACCAGGACACGCTCGTAGCTGTCGACCATGATCTCCCACACGCTGTCGTCCGCCAGAAGGGGATCGAGTGGCGCAGCGACTCTGATCACGTCCTCGCTCTTGACTACACTGTTCATAGGTGCCTCCTATTGCACTCGACGTTTACCCCAGTATACCGATTCTCTGTCCAGCAGACCTCCGCCAACGCCACAGGGCGCACCCCCGCCATCTCCACAGGTCAGCGATCGATCGCGATCCACCCGCGCCCCAGTGCGAACGTCGCAGCCTCGGTGCGAGAAAACGTGCCGGTCTTGTTGAACACCGAGTTCAGATGGTACTGGACCGTACGATCGCTGATCCCCAGCCGGTAGGCGATCTCTTTGTTGGTGAGTCCCTGCGCAGCAAGCGTGAGCACCTCCCGCTCACGTGGGGAGAAAGGATGGTCGTGAGTCAGTTGGGGTGCAGTGAGTGCATCGCTCAGATCCTGTGCTTCGGCCAGCGCCTGGTGTGCCAGCTCACCCAGAGCAGCCACAGCCATACGAGCCGGGTAATTGTCCGGCGGCAGGGCACGCTCATAGGCACGGGCCTGGTCCGTCATCAGTTCCAGCACATCGATGAGTGCCGAAAGCTGAGGGAGCGATACGCCCGCTTGCCCCGTTCCTCTTGATCCGCTTCCGCCTGCTCGCTCGTCCATGATACGCTCCGTGTCGCGTTACGGGTAAAAGTCCGGTCCGGTTCCTAACCAGGAGACAGCCTGCCGATGGCGCCGATTGTACACCCATTTCGGCGTGGGTGCCAGGGACATCGGCTGGACAGTCTGCGCCCCGGTGAGGCAGACGTTGCTCGACGGTGAGCGTTCCGCGTTGGGGACGGACAGATAGTCAAAACCAGGCATTGTGTCCGCAAAAGCAGTCTCAGAGGGGGTAGCGTCCATACATAATGAAGTTGCCAGCCTACGCGATTGGGGGTACATTGTACCCAGGCAAAAACCAAGAACGGAGGCTGGCGAGACGAAGTATACACCGATTTGGACACAGAAGCGAACCGCGCAATAGGTCAGCTATAATGTTACCGAAACGGTGTTATTCTCTCAAATGATAATGTTACCGGAGGGAATGATGAACACCGAGGACAAGATGACCATCGACGAGCGACGGAAGTACCTGAGGAAGATGAAGCAGCGATATGCACAGGCCAATCGAAAGGAACGCGGTGAGCTCTTGGACGAAATGGAAGCAGTAGTTGGGCTCCACCGCAAGAGCCTGATCCGGCTAGTCAACGGCAGCTTGGAGCGCAGGCCACGGCAACGGGAGCGAAGTACGAGGTACAAGGCTGACGTGACGGGGGCCATCCGGGCGATTGCCGAGAGTCTGGACCACCCGTGCGCCGAACGACTGACCCCGAACCTGGAATGGATGGCCAAACATCTCACAAAGCACGGTGAACTGGAAGTGATCGAGCCACTGCTGGAACAACTGGGACAGATCAGTATCTCTACAGTAAAGCGTCGACTGGCCACCATTCGCCAAGACCAACCACGCCGACGGCGTAGGCCGCCCAGAGTGTCCAACCGCGCGCTGCGCGACGTACCGATGGGCCGCATTGCCTGGGATGTGCAGGAGCCAGGACACTTTGAGGTCGACCTGGTCCACCACAGCGGCCCGAGCGCTTCTGGTCAGTATGCACATACGCTGCAGATGGTCTGCGTGACCAGTGGCTGGACCGAGCCCAAAGCCGTATTAGGAC
>JADHXD010000083.1 GCA_016783145.1 Anaerolineae bacterium | reverse complement strand
CAGGGAACTGCGCCGTGAGCAAGCCGGCCTCGAGGTCGAACTCTACAAACTGCCCTTTCATAGCGGCAAAGACTGGCGGTGGAAAGGCGTACTCATCCATCCGATCGCCCAGCCTGCCTCTCAGGATATCCACGATAGCAGAAGGCAGGTTGTCCACTTGATCCAAAGCTGTCCCTCCTTGGTGTCAGGTAGCCGACCTTCCGACTATGGCTCGGCACTCACCACCGGCAGGTAGACCGTATACGGCACGAGCTCTCCGACTGACACGCGGACCGGCCCGTGCGATGTCCGCGTGCCGAGGACGCTCACGCTCTCCAGCCGGTAGGTGTAGCTTGTTTCGGGCCGAATGTCGCGATCGACCCAGTCATAGCGCGCACCGAAGAGCGAGCCCACTCCTTGACCTGGGATGAGCGAGGTGTTGAGCCGGACGTATTCCCCGTTGAGCGATTCACCGCGATACAGGTGATAGCCCAGCAGATCGACCTCGATGGCCGACTTCCATTCGACCCGCACGGCATCGCCCTGGACCGCGGCGCTCAAGGACGCCAGGCGCACGGCGGTCGGGCAATTCCCGATCGCAGCGCTGTCAAACACCGTGCCCTCCGTATCGATGGATTGCAGGGAGACCTGGCAGTCGCTGACCTCTACCTTGACAAAGTGATACAGGCTGTCGCTGTAGGCGGTAAACCAATCACCGCTCGCGCTCCGCAGGGGAGCCCCGCCCCCACCGGCGACATAGTAGATCACCCCGCCCGCCTCTGTGGTCGTGCACGCGCCGTCGAGGATGGGGCACGTGCGCTCATAGTGGTGGTCGTGCCCGTTTAGGACGACGTCCACACCATAGGCCTCAAAGACCGGCACCAGGTGTTGCTGCACCAGGGCGGTGCTGCCGTGCGCGCCCGAGCTGTAGGCCGGATGGTGAAAATACACAAAGGTCCACGGTGAGTGGCTGGCCTCCAGGTCGTCGAGCAGCCAGTTATGCTGGACGCTGCCCGCGACGTAGCTCTGCGTCGTATCCAGCGCGATCAGGTGCGCGTTTCCCCAGTCAAAAGAGTAGTATCTCTCCTCCTGACCGGCCGGCGCGTTCGCGGGCAGTGCGTAGACCTCGGTGTAGGCCTGGTACCCGCACGTGCCGCCGGACAGCTCGTGGTTCCCCACACTGAGATAGAACGGGGTGTGGCCTGTGCTCCCCACGTACACGTCATAGTAGGCACGAATGTACTGCTTCCAGGCGCTGTCCGCGCCGGAGCAGATGCCCCCGCTGTTGACGATGTCGGCGACGTGTATCGCCAGGTCAAAGCTCTGCCGGGCCAGCTCTGCCGCCACGTCCAGGGCTCCCTGGCTGGGCAGGGCGCTGGCGCTGGCGGGCCGGCTGTCGCCAAAGGCGACAAAGGTAAACGCGGTCTCTGTGATTGCCGGGGCCGTGGTGAATGTGATCTCGGGCCAGGGTGTGACGTCGCTGCCCCCGGTGTACGTCCGGTAGCGGTACGCGGTGCCTGCCGCCAGGCCGGTGAGGGTGGCAAAGTGCCAGTACAGGCTGTCGTAAACGCTGCTCGCGGCGGGCGTCACCGTGCTGTAGCTGTGATCGCGGCTGGTGCGCACCTCGCTGGCGCCCGCGTCTTCCGTTGCCCACAAGAGGACGGCCGAGGTGGGAGTGGTTTCGCCGATGACGGGGTAGACCAGCAGAATGGGCGGCGCAGATCCTCACTTGAGCGCCGGGATCACCGACAGATCGCTGCTGTCTAGGCGTTCGTTGTGTCCCTGGATGGCAAGCACGTTCTCCCCGGGCAGGAGCAGGCCGGTCCACGCACTGAGGTCGATGCGCTCGGGGACGCCGGCCTCGTGCAGCGGACTCGCCAGCGTGTCATAGGTTGCCGGATCGCCCGCATTGCCCATGCCCCGCCGGGCCACCTCGGCCCCGTTCAGATAGGCCACGAACCCATCGTCATAGTCGATCTCCAGCTCCAGGGATCGGACGACCGACGGATCGGCGACGGTAAAGGAGCGTCGTAGATAGACCGATGCGTAGTTGTACCGCATATCAGCGAGCACGGTCGCATCGTCCCCGTCGCCATAGCCGATGCCGGTCGGCCCAGCCAGCCAGCTCGCATCGTCAAAGCCCACCTGGCGCCAGGCTGTGATCGGGTCCGACGCCTCTTCTGTCCCCTTGAAGTAGCGCCAGGTGTCCCCAACCTCGATGAAAGACCCGGTGGTAGGGCCCAAAGCGGCAGCTGGCGGTCCGAGGCCCACAGCGACCGCCAGCAAGGCGACTCCGCTCCACCATCCTCGAACGGCGTGCACTACCCGGGAAGGCACATCCGCTCCCTTTCCCCCCGCAACGTCGGTCCCCCAACCGCCCAGCCGCCGCAGTGCACGGCCCTCACTCCCTCCCGCGCGCAGTAGGGCGGCTTTCTTAGCCGCCGCAGGCCCTCACTCCCTCCCGCGCGCAGTAGGGCGGCTTTCTTAGCCGCCGCAGCGCTCACACGGCATACCCTACACCCCATTCTAGCACAGGTCGAGGAGCGTGGCAATGCCGCAAGCATCTCAAAGGGGTGCGACTTTACCCTCTCCAGTAGCACAACCGGCTCGGTTGCGCTCTCAGCAGCAGCGCCCCGCCCTGAGTCGGACAGGGCAACCAACGCGCCCACGTCCCGCACACGCACTCCCCCTGTAGCACCCCGTCTGGCCCCGACGGGACAGGCAAGCGGCTCGTCATAGATCCTCGAAGGGGGCTTGTGCAGCGCACCCGGCTCCGTTGCGCTCTCCACCGCGGCGCCCCGCCCTCTTCTCCGTGCTCACCGTGGCTCCGTGGTCAGACATGCGTGATCGCCAGGCGCTTTCTGTTGACATCCGCTGCCCTGTGTGGTATCCTTGGCAGTATGCGGGCGCCGTGCGGCGCCCCGGATCCGAGAGCGACGGGGAAAGGAGTCAACATGAACTGGACAGAACTGCTCAAGAGCGAGGTCAAAGACGCATATCACGCAGCAGAAGGGCTGGTCGACCTCGTGGACGATGACCAGCTCGACTGGAAGCCAACCACGGGAGACAACTGGATGACCGTGGGTCAGCTCCTCAAGCACCTCACAATGGCCGGTGGAGGGGACTTTCGAGGGTTCGTCACCGGCGACTGGGGCATGCCGGAAGGAGCCGACGTGGCCGAGATGTCCGCGGATGACATGCTTCCGGCCGCGGAAAAGCTGCCCGCGGTGGGTAGCGTCGCCGAGGCGAAGGCGCTCCTGGCGGAAGGCAAGCAGCTTGCCTTCGACATGCTGGCCCAGGCTGGGGAGGAGAGGCTGGCCACTGAGCCCGCTCCTGCGCCGTGGAACCCGACACCGATGCTCCTCGGGCACCGCCTCCTGCAGATGGTGACCCACCTCAACTCCCACAAAAGCCACCTATACTACTACTTGAAGCTGCAGGGCAAACCGGTCCACACCGGTCACCTCTGGGGCATGTAAGCGGGCGCTTCGTTCGGGGCCGTCGAGGTCCGCCGAGCGGTGGGACGGGGGCGGCCCCGGCGAGGGCACGGACGCCGGGAGAGGGCAGAGAAGAGGGAAGCGATGGAAGGGGACAGCCAGACCCTCAGGATCCAGTTGCATCGCATCCTCAACGGTCGCTTCGATGAAGAGGATCTGCGCCTGCTGTGCTTCTACCTCGAGGTGGACTATGACGGCCTGGGTGGAAGGGGCAAGGCCGCAAGGGCGATGGAACTCATCCAGCACTGCGCCCGTCACGGCCAGCTTCCCAAGCTGGCGCAGTCCGGTATGGAGCTGCGCCCTGACATCGCCTGGCCGACCGTGCCTGCGCCGGAGGACAAGGCTCCGCCTTCCGCAGAAAGCCGCGCCCGCCTGGTCACCGGGCAGCCCTTCCTGCCTGACATAGTGCTCATCCCTGCCGGCAAGTTCCTGATGGGCAGCGATCCAAGGAAAGATGGGTGCGCCCGGGACGACGAGCAACCTCAGCACGTCCTATTCCTTCCTGAATACCACATTGCGCGGACGCCGGTGACGAACGACCAGTACCTGGCCTTTACGCTGGCGACCGGATACGCCCCTCCCGCCCCCTGGGAAGACGGCAAGCCATCACCGGGCGTGGAGCGCCATCCGGCGGTCCTGGTAAGCTGGCACGATGCGATGGCCTACTGTCGTTGGCTGGCCAAGATCACGGGCAAGCCCTATGCCCTGCCCAGCGAAGCAGAGTGGGAAAAGGGCGCGCGAGGCACAGACGGCCGCATCTTCCCGTGGGGTGACCAGTGGGACCCGGCCCGCTGCGGCACCCCCGCGGTCGGCACGACGCCCACAGGTGCCTGCCCTCAGGGGGCCAGCCCGTACGGCTTGCAGGATGTGGCCGGCAACGTATGGGAGTGGACGCGAAGCCTGGGCACCAAGTACCCCTACATTGCCGACGACGGGCGCGAGGGTCTGGAGGCCAAGGCGCCTCGTGTTGTGCGCGGCGGCTCATTCAACAACCCCTGGGCCTACTTGCGCTGCGCATCCCGGCTCTGCTACGATCCCAGCGTCCGCGACCGGGACATCGGGTTTCGCATCGTCATCTCCCCTCCCTGATCGCCGCCGACCCCTCACTCGATGGCCATGGCTCCCACCGCTCCGCGTGGGAGCCGGTCAGCGGCACAGGCAGGTAGGGCGGCTTTCCTGGTCGCCGCCGCGCGGTGAGGGCTCTTCCCCCTCCCCCGCGGCAGACCGCAGGGGAGGGACGGGGTGGGGGCTTCTCCATCCATTGACCCAACGCCGGTTTGCTGCTATAATGTGCGTCGCGGGCCTCACCTGCCGTGAACCCCGTCCAGCCGCCTGCCGAGGCAGGCGATCGATCCCCATACCTACAGGAGGTACGCCATATGCCCAAGCCCAGGATCCTCTCCCTCGTGCGTCCCCGAGACTATGAGCTGTTGTTCACACCCCAGACAGACCAGGCCCTGCGCGCCCTGGGAGAGACCGTCTTTGAGGGTCAGCAGGGCACACTCAGCTCCCAGGAACTGGCCCAGCGCATCGCCGGTTTCGACGCCGTGCTCACCGGGTGGGGCTCGCCCCGCTTCACCGACGAAGTGCTGGGTGCCGCCGACCGCCTGCGGGTCATCGCCCACTCGGCGGGCAGCATCAAGAACATACTCCCCAGGCCGGTGTTCGAACGCGGGATCACCGTGACGCACGCCGCGTCAGCGATCGCCCCCGCCGTCGCCGAGCTGTCCCTGGCGATGACCCTGATCCTGCTGCGCAAGGTGGTGCAGCTCGACCGTTATCTCAGGGCGGGCGACTGGCAGGGCGCAAAGGCCGTGCCTATGGGGAGAGAACTGGTCGGCCTGCGCGTGGGCGTCGTCGGGGCGGGCTACACGGGCCGCTGCTTTATCAAGCTGATGCGTGCGCTCGAGGCTGAGGTGTGGGTCTATGACCCGTACCTGAGCGCCGAGCGGGCCGCAGAGATCGGCGTACGCACGGTCGCCCTGGACGACCTCTTTGCCGGGTGCCCGGTCGTCTCCGTCCAGGCTCCAGCCACCGATGAGACCTACCACATGATCAGCGCCAGGCAGTTCGGCCTGCTCCAGGACGGAGCGTGCTTTGTCAATACCGCCCGCTCCTGGGTCGTGGACTATGACGCGCTGCTGGCCGAACTCCAGACCGGGCGCTTCGTCGCCGCACTGGACGTCTTTGACCGCGAGCCGCTGCCCGAGGACAACCCCTTCCGGGAGCTGGACAACGTGGTGATGACCCCTCACGTCGCCGGCGCTTCGCTGGAGGCGCGTCAGCGTCAGGGGCAGTTTATGGTCGAGGAGCTGGACCGCTTCTTCTCCGGGGGGCCCCTGCTCTACCAGGTGACGGCGGACATGCTGGACACGATGGCCTAGCGCCCTGCGCCCGGCTCCTGGCGGCTCCGTGACTCGCCCAATCGGACCTGGCACCTCGGCGCACGCGTCGCCCCGTGCTGGCTCCCTGGAAAGGACAACGATGAAACTGATGCTGTTCTCCAAGCACCTGGGGGCACTGTCCGTTGCCCAGGCGGGCCGCGCAATGGCAGAGCTGGGCTTCCAGGGCGTCGATCTGACCGTCCGCCCCGGAGGACACGTCCTGCCCGAGAACGCGCGCGCCGAGCTGCCCAGGGCGGTGCGCACGCTGCGCGACCTGGGACTGGAGGTCCCCCTGATCACCACCGGGATCCTCTCGGCCACCGATCCCTACGCCGCGGACATCTTTGAGGCCGCGGGGGAGACGGGCGTGCCCGAGCTCAAGCTCGGCTATTGGCAGTACAGCGCGTTCGGCACCTTTCGCCAGCGGATGGACGAGGCCTCTCGCCTGCTGGATGGGATCGAGGAGCTGGCCCTGCGCACGGGCGTCCGGGCGGTGATCCACACTCACTCCGGCGACCACATGTCGGCGCTAGCCCCGGTCGTGTGGTACTGGATCGTGGACCGCGACCCGTCCGCGATCGGCGCGTATGCCGATCCCGCGCACATGGTGGTCGAAGGCGGATTGGCCGGCTGGCGCATGGGATTGGACCTGTTGGGAGAGCGGATCGTGGTCGTCGCCTTCAAGGACTATGTCTGGCAGCCGGAAGTGGGGCCGTCGGGCAAGCCGCGGATGGTCCGCGTGGCAAAACCGCTCAGCGAGGGCATGGTCCCCTGGCCCGAGGTGCTGGCCTGCCTGCGACAGGTGGGCTTTGATGGCTGGATCTCGCTGCACCGCGAGTACGGGAACCCGGACGTAGAGGCCGTCCTCGCCGACGTGGGGAAAGATCTGGCCTACCTGCGCCCGCTGTTGGCCTCCCCAGATTAACCCCAACAACTGTAGCCAGCGCATCCCCATGCGCCAGGCAGCGGCATCGGGATGCCCTGCTACATCATTCCAGCAACCGTAGCCAGCGCATCCCTATGCGCCGGGCAGCAAGGAGGCGAACATGTTCACACGCACATTGGGCCGCAGCGGGATCGCGGTCAGTGCGATGGGCCTGGGCACCTGGGCCATTGGCGGGCCTTTCTGGCGGGGCGATCGGCCCGTCGGGTGGGGCCAGGTGGACGACGCCGAATCGATCCGTGCCATCCACCGCGCCCTCGACCTGGGCGTCACCTTTATCGACACCTCCGATGTCTACGGCTGCGGTCACAGCGAGCGGGTCCTCGGCAAGGCGCTCGTCGGCAGGTGGGACCAGGTGGTCATCGCCACAAAGTTCGGCAACGTGTTCGACGAGGATACGCGCCAGATCGTGGGCAGTGATGCCAGCCCCGAGTACATCCGCCATGCCTGCGAGGCCAGCCTGCGCAGGCTGAACGCCGAGGTCATCGACCTCTACCAGTTCCATCTCAACAGCTATCCCGCAGAGGGGGCGGCAAGCGTGCGCGATGCGCTGGAGGACCTGGTTGCCAGGGGCAAGATCCGCGCCTATGGTTGGAGCACCGACCACCTCGACCGCGCGCAGGTCTTTGCTCAAGGGGTCCACTGCACCGCGGTCCAGCAGCGCCTCAACCTCTTCGAAGGAAACGCGCAGGTGCTCGCCCTCTGCGAGGAACTCGACCTGGCGAGCATCAACCGCAGCCCGCTGTCCAAGGGGCTGCTGACCGGCAAGTTCACCGCGAACAGCGGCAAGCTGCCCGCGGACGATGTGCGGCACGACTGGGACTTTCAGCGCGGTGAGATGGCCGAACGCCTCAAAACGCTCGACGCCGTGCGCAAAGTCCTGATCAGCGATGGACGGACGCTCACACAGGCCGCGCTGGGCTGGCTGTGGGCGCGCAGCAGTGTGACGGTTCCCATCCCTGGCTTCAAGACCGTACGGCAGGTCGAAGAGAACGCGGGTGCTCTCCGCTTCGGCCCGCTCTCGCCCGAGCAAATGCGACAGATCGAGGGACTGCTCAGTCCCTAGCGACAGAGGCTGGGGTGGAGGAGCTGTGAGCGATGGACAATGCGCACACGGAAGAGCTGATCCACATCAAGGGCCCGGAGGGCGTCCGCCTTGCCGGCGCCGTGTTCCGCCCCTCGGGCGGCGACATCGAGCCGGCGGGCATCACCTGGGTCCACGGAGCCTGGGACAATTTCTACGTGCCCACTTTGGTCCACCTCAGCCGCACATTGGCTCGCTGCGGCTACCTCTCGGTCACCGGCAACAACCGGGGACACGACCTGGCGACCGCGCTGCACGTCGAGGGCCGCGCGCCCGCACTCGGTGGCGCCTGGTGGGAGGACCTGGAGGACTCGGCCGACGATGTGGCCGCCTGGGTGGGCTGCACCGTCGAGCTCGGCTCGCGCGACGTCGTGCTCGCCGGGCACAGCCTGGGCGCGCTCAAGGCGATCGCCTACCAGGCCCAGCGATGCGATCCGCGCGTCCGTGGGGTCGTCCTGGCCTCGGCTCCCTCGCCCTCGCTCTTGGCCGCCATCGTCCAGGATGCGGAGCTGCGGGCGGAGGCGGAGGGGATGGTCGCTCAAGGCCGCGGCTCGGACCTCCTGCCCTTTGGGACGGTCCCCTCCTTCCTGGGCACCGTCAGCGCCCGGACGTTCTTGAGCCTGTCCCGCGCCGCGGGCGAGACCTATGACGTGGCCATCGCACGCCTGCACTGCCCGCTGTTCGCCTTCTACGGGACAGAGGAAGCACACATCGGGACGCGCGACGACCTGGAGGCCATCCAGCGTCTCGCGCGTGCCGCCCCGCGCGTGGACATCGCGATGATCCAGGGCGCCGACCATCACTACCGGGGGCACAGGGACGAGGTCGCGATCCAGGTCGCCAGGTGGATTCAGGAGATCGCCCAGTAGGTCGCCTTTCATAGGCGACGGTCTTCTCTCGCCGGAGGTCAGGTATGGAAACCTGACCTCCAGAGCGACCAGCCCGCCGCGGGCGCGCGTAGGTCGCCCTGCATAGGTGACGGTCCGTAGGTCGCCTTTCTTGGGCGGCGTTTCGACCGTGGACATGTTCGCCGTACTCTGCGTAATCTGCGCAATCTGTGGATAGGTTTGCCAGGCGACCACCCACCAAGGAGGAACCGATGTCCAGCTATATGACCGGAGCACAGGCAACCATCGCCCAGGTCGCCGCCGAGGGCGTGCGCGTCGTCTTTGGCATCCCGGGCGTGCACACCCTTCCCCTCTGCGACGCCGTCCTGGAACACGCCCGGCTTCGATTCCTTCACGGACGCCACGAGCAGGGAATCGCCTTCATGGCCAACGGATACGCCCGGGCCTGCGGAGAGATCGCCCTCTCCCTGGTCATCACCGGGCCCGGGGTGACCAACAGCCTCACCCCACTTGCCGACGCCTACCTCGACTCGGTGCCGATGGTCCTGGTCGCCTCTCAGGTCGCGCGCGAGCGCCGAGGCCGGGGCGCTTTTCACGAACTCAAAGACCAGGCCGGCGTGCTGGCCTCGGTGTGCAAGTGGAGCACCTGCGTGGAGCGCGTGGAGGCGGTGCCCGACGCGATTCGGGCCGCCTTTGAGCAGGCCTATGGCGGGCGTCCCGGTCCCACCGCGGTCGAGATCCCGGTGGATGTGCAGAGCCAGGAGGGCTGGGTGGACATTCACCCCTCGGCGCGCCCGGAACGCAGACAGGCGCCCGCCGATGCCATCCGCGAGGCCGTCCAGGTGTTGGCCGGGGCCGCCTCGCCGCTGGTCTACGTGGGCCGCGGCGCGGCCCTATCGGGATGCACGGACGAGCTGGTCCGGCTGATCGAGCTCCTCGACGCCCCCTGCATCACCACCCCCCTTGCCAGGGGCGTCATCCCCGGGCGCCATCCCCTGAACGCAAGCTGGGGTGGGCCTCGTTCCGGCGGGGTCCGCGAGTTCCTCCAGGGCGCGGACGTGGTCCTCGTGGTCGGTTCGAGCCTCGACGAGGCCGACGCCGCCTGGGCCGGCTTTGACGCTGAGAAACTGGTCCAGATCGACATCTGCCCCGAGATGATCGGGCGGTCATATCCTGTGTCGGTGGGCCTGGTCGGAGATGCCCGGGCCGTTCTCCAGCAGGTGCTGGCCGAGCTGCCGCCAGGTCCGCTCCTCCGCCGGACGGAGATGGCGGCACGGGTCGCCGAGGGTCGGGAGCGCACGCTGCGAGAGGCGGAGGGCAGCCTGTACTGGCCCTACATCGAGGCCATCCAGCGCGCCCTGCCCCAGGACGCCATCGTCACCAACGATGGCTCGCAGGCCAACTATCGGGGGACCGTACCCTACCTGGAGCGCGACCTGCCGCACACCTTCCAGGTCACGCGCATGGCCGCTGCCCTGGGCTTTGCCCTCCCCGCCGCGCTGGGCGCCAAGGTCGCCTTCCCGGAGCGTCCCGTGGTCGCCATCGCCGGGGACGGAGGGTTCCTGTTCACGGCCTTTTCCCTGTCCAGCGCCGTACAGCACGGCCTGAACGTGGCCGCCGTCGTCTTTAACAACGACGCCTACGGCATTATCCGCCGCTTGCAGACCGAGCGCCACGGGCGCGAGGTCGGGGCGGCCCTGCGAAACCCCGACTTTGTCCGCCTGGCCGAGGCCAGCGGCGCTCGTGGCCTGCGGGCCGAGACGCCCGAGCAGCTCCACGAGATGCTGGCCGCCGCCCTGACACACGACGCGCCGACACTGATCGACGTGCCCATATGATACGGGAAGGCGCGGCGCAAGGTGCCAGGCACTTTCCGGGAGTGCCTGGCACCTTATTCAACCCAAATAGGATGGAGGAATACGGTGAACGCACAGAGACCCTACGACTGGGAGAACCCGCAGGTAGTCGGGATCAACAAGCTCCCCGCACACGCGACGTTCGTCCCCTACCCCGATGAGGAGACAGCCCTCCGAGGGGAGGGCGAGGGATCGCCCCTCGTCCAGTCACTGAACGGCGAGTGGCAGTTCTGGCTCGCCGCGGACCCGGTGGCCGTGCCCGACGAGGTCACCCAGGCTGACTTGAACGCCGCGGGCTGGGACGCGATCCACGTGCCCGGAAACTGGACCGTGCAGGGCTATGACAAACCGATCTACACCAACGTCAAGATGCCCTTTCCCCCCGAGCCACCTCGCGTTCCCGAGGACAACCCAACCGGGGTCTACCGGCGGTGCTTCCTCCTTCCCGAGGCCTGGCAGGGCAGCAAGGTCTACGTCCGCTTTGACGGCGTCGAATCGGCGTTCTACCTGTGGGTCAATGGCCAGCGCGTGGGCTACAGCCAGGGCTCGCGCCTGCCCGCCGAGTTCGAGCTCACGCCCTACGTCCATTCGGGCGAGAACCTGATCGTGGCCGTGGTCATCCGCTGGTCCGACGGAAGCTACCTCGAGGACCAGGACCACTGGTGGATGGCCGGCATCTACCGCGACGTGACCCTGTACGCCGTGCCCCCCGTGCACCTGGCCGACGTGACCGCCCGCGCAGAGCTGGACGACGCCTACTGCGACGCGGCGCTGCGGGTGCGCGTCCGCGTCGATGCCGACGACCCTGGGGACATCCCGCTCTACACCGTCGAGATGCAGCTCTACGACGCGGGCGGCCAGGCTCTCTTCTCCTCCCCGGTCGCCGGACAGGTACTGGGCATCCCGCAGCAGATCGCCAAGGTCGACCTGGAGGCGGGCGTGGCCTGCCCTGACAAGTGGTCCGCCGAGACGCCGGCCCTGTACACGCTCGTCGTAGCCCTCAAGGACGGCCAGGGGCGCACGGTCGAGGCCACGCGCTGCCACATCGGCTTCCGGGCGATCGAGATCCGGGACCGCGAACTGCGGGTCAACGGGCAGCCCGTGCTCTTTAAGGGGGTGGACCGCCACGACCATCACGACACGCTGGGCAAGACCATCCCCCTGGAGGACATGATCGCCGAGATCGTACTCATGAAGCGCTTCAACATCAACGCCGTGCGCACCAGCCACTACCCCAACGACGCGCGCTGGTACGACCTGTGCGACGAGTACGGGATCTATGTCATCGACGAAGCCAACATCGAGTGCCACGGGGTGTACAACCGCCTGCCCAACGACCCCCAGTGGGCGCACGCCTTCCTCGAGCGCGGTATGCGCATGGTCCAGCGTGATGTCAACCACCCCTGCGTCATCGTGTGGTCGCTGGGCAACGAGAGCGGCTACGGCCCCAACCACGATGCCCTCGCCGGCTGGATCCGGGGCTACGATCCCACGCGCCCGGTCCACTATGAGGGGGCCATCCGGCCGGACTGGCAGGGCGGTCAGCTCGCCTCCGACGTCGTCTGCCCCATGTACCCGCCTATCGAGCGCATCGTCGCCTACGCGCAGGATCCCGGCAACGACCGCCCGCTGATCATGTGCGAGTACGCCCACTCGATGGGCAACAGCACCGGCAACCTGCGCGAGTACTGGGAGGCGGTCGAGTCCCACCACGGCCTGCAGGGCGGCTTTATCTGGGACTGGATCGACCAGGGCCTGCTCAAAGTGGATGAGAAGGGCGAGGCATACTGGGCCTACGGGGGTGACTTTGGCGACGAGATCAACGACGGCAACTTTTGCATCAACGGCCTGATCTGGCCCGACCGTACCCCCCAGCCGGCGATGTACGAGTGCAAGAAGGTCTTCCAGCCGGTCGGGTTCAAGGCGGTCGACCTCGCCGCTGGTGAGATCGAGGTCACGAACAAGCAGTTCTTTGTCGATACGAGTGCCTTCAAGGGCACGTGGTGCCTGGTGGCGGACGGCGAGATGCTGCAATGCGGTGACCTACCCCCGTTGAGCATCCCCCCGCGCGGGTCGCAGCAGGTGACCCTGCCCATCGAGGAGCCAGTCCTCGCCCCGGGCGTCGAGTGCTACCTGACGGTCTGCCTGACGCTGGCCGAGGACACGCCCTGGGCCGGGCGAGGGCACAGGGTAGCCTGGGAGCAGTGGGCGATGCCCTACCAGGCTCCACCCGCCGAGCGGCTGCTGGCTGCGGATATGCCCGCGCTGGAGGTCGTCGAGGACGGGCGCCAGGTCGAGATCCGCGGCGCGGGCTTCCGCCTGGCTTTCGACCTGCAGGAGGGACGGATCGCCTCCTGGCAGTCGGGTGGCGCAGACCTGCTGGTGAGCGGGCCGGTCCTGAACGTCTGGCGTGCGCCGACGGACAACGACGGCATCAAGCTGCGGCCCGACCGGCAGGCGCTCCTCAGGGCGTGGCTGGAGGCGGGGCTGGATCGCCTCGATCGGGAGACCCTCTCCGCGACCGTCGAGCGGATCGCCCCCCAGGTGGTTCGCATCGCCGTGCGCACCAAGGCCTCCGCCGAGGGATGTGCCGGGGGCTTCGACCACGAGCACACCTACACGGTCTATGGCAGCGGCGACGTGGTCATCGACAACACGGTCGTCGCCAGTGACGACCTGCCCCCCTTGCCGCGCGTCGGGCTGACCATGACCCTGCCCGGCGGGTTCGAGCGCTTTACCTGGTACGGGCGCGGGCCGCACGAGAACTATATCGACCGCAACGCGAGCGCCGACGTCGGCCTGTGGGAGAGCACGGTGGACGAGCAGTACGTGCCCTACATCATGCCCCAGGAAAACGGCAACGTGACCGGGGTCCGCTGGGCCGCCCTCAGCGACGAGGCCGGGAGGGGACTCATCGCCATGGGCACGCCGCACCTCGAGGCCAGCGTGGGGCACTACACTGCCGATGACCTGTACAAGGCCCTGCACACCTGCGATCTCCTCCGCCGCGACGAGGTGACCTTTAACCTCGACGCCAGGCAGTGCGGCCTGGGCGGGGCAAGCTGTGGTCCGGGCACGCTGCCCCAGTACCTGGTGACCCCGGGGACCTATGCGTTCCGCGTGCGCCTTCGGCCCCTCGCGGCAGGCGACTCGCCGATGGTGCTCAGCCGGCAGGAGATACAGGCCTGACCCTCGTTCCGACAGCGCCGCTCTCGTGCCGACGGTCTCCGTCGGCACGCTCACGCAGGGCAGTCCTCGTGCCGATGGTCTCCGTCGGCACGCTCACGGACCTACGCTCGTGCCGATGGTCTCCGTCGGCACGCATACGCACAGCGGCCCTCGTGCCGGTGGTCTCCGTCCGCACGCTCACGCACGGCGCCCGTCCTCGTGCCGATGGTCCCCGTCGGCACGCCCGGCTCACGCAGAAAGGAAACACAACACCATGTCCACCCAAAACGACTGGGAAAACCCGCTCGTATTCGCCAGGAACAAGCAGCCCGCCCACGTCCCCCTCGGCGCGTACCCGGACGTGGATACAGCCCTCCGCTGCGACCGCTTGGCCTCGCCCTACGTCCGGTTGCTGAACGGCCGGTGGAGATTCCACCTCGCCCCCGGCCCTGACCAGGTGCCGCCCGGCTTCCAGCGGGGTGACCATGACGATGCATCCTGGGACGAGATCACCGTCCCCGGCAACTGGCAGCTACAGGGACCCGGCGACAGGCCGATCTATACCAACGTCCACTATCCCTTCCCCCCCGACCCGCCCCACGTCCCCGCCGGCAACCCGACCGGCTGCTATCGCACGACGTTCCACCTCGACCCGGCCTGGACGGGCCGCGACGTCTTCCTCCTCTTCGAGTCCGTGGACGCCGCCCTGACCCTCTGGGTGAACGGGCAGGAGGTAGGCTACAGCCAGGGCAGCCGCCTGCCCGCCGAGTTTGACGTCACGCCCTACGTCCGCGTGGGAGAAAACACACTCGCCGCGCGCGTCCTGCGCTACTGCGACGGCTCATACCTCGAGGACCAGGACATGTGGCTGCTCAGCGGCATCCAGCGCGACGTGGTCCTCTACAGCAAGCCCCCGGTCTGCCTGCGCCACTTCCGGGTGCGCACCCGCTTCGACGAGCGGTACGAGAACGCGGTCCTCCACATCGAGGCGTACATCCCGCGCGTCGAGAAGTTGGCCCAGTACGCGGTCGAAGCGATGCTCTACGACGCGGACGGGGTTCCCGTCTTTGCCGAGCCTGCGCGCGCCGCGGTGGGCGACCGCACCCCCTACCGCGCTCGGGTCAAGACGGCCTGCGCGATGATCGACGTCCAGGTCCAACGACCGGGGCACTGGACCGCCGAGACGCCAACCCTCTACACCCTCGTCCTCTCCCTCCTGGACCCGGCGGGCCGTACCATCGACGTCGAGAGCTGCCGGGTCGGGTTCCGCCAGGTAGAGATCCGGGACGGGGTGGTCCTGCTCAACGGAAAGCGCCTGATCGTCCGCGGCGTGGACCGCCACGAGCACCACCCCGAGCGGGGGCGGGCGCTGACCCGGGAGGACATGCTCTGCGACATCCGGCTGATGAAACAGCTCAATTTCAACGCCGTGCGCACCAGCCACTACCCGAACCACCCTCTCTGGTACGACCTGTGCGACGAGTACGGGATATACGTCGTGGACGAGGCAAACATCGAGACGCACGGCGTCTACGGCGAGCTGAGCAACGATCCCGCCTGGGCACACGCCTACCTGGACCGCGCGATCCGCATAGTGCAGCGCGACGAGAACCACCCCTGCGTCCTCTTCTGGTCGCTGGGCAACGAGTCAGGCGTCGGGCCGCACCACGCGGCGATGTCCGCCTGGATCCGCGCCTACGACCCCTCGCGCCTCGTGCAGTACGAAAGCGGGCACCCGGGCCCCGAGGTGAGCGACGTCCTCTGCCCGATGTACCCCGACCTCGACTGGGTGCGCCGGGTGCTGGCCGGTCCGGACGAAAAGCGGCCCATGATCATGTGCGAGTACGCCTACGCCAAGGGCAACAGCACCGGCAACTTTTACAAATTCTGGGACCTGGTTGACGCCCTGCCCCGCTTCCAGGGCGGGTTCCTCTGGGACTGGCACGACAAGGCCCTGCTGCACAGCAACGCTGGCGGCGAGCCCTTCTGGGCCTACGGCGGCGATTTTGGCGGCGACTTTGACTACACCCTCGACAACGAGGACCCCCAGATGTGCTGCAACGGGATCGTCGGGCCCGACCTGGTCCCCCACCCGGGCGCTTGGGAGGTGAAAAAGGTTCAGGCCCCGCTCGCCGTCCTCGCCGGGAACGAGGACGATCTGCTCGCCGGGCGGTTCACGCTCTGGTCCAAGTATCACAGCCTGGACCTGCGCCACCTCGACCTTCGCTGGGAGCTGGCCGAGGACGGGACGGTGATCCAGTCCGGGACGCTGGTCCCGCCGCACCTCGGCCCGGGCCAGCGGGGCGCGCTCGCCATCCCCTTCACCCCGCCCGAGAGCCCGACCCCGGGAGCGGAATACCACCTCACCGTCCGCTTCACCCTGGCCCGGGACGCGCCCTGGGCCAGCGCCGGACACGAGGTGGCCTGGGACCAATTCCTCCTCCCCCTGCGCGTCCCGCCTAGGCCGGCGGTCGCAGTCGGTTCGATGCCCGACCTGCAGGGCGCCGAGACGGAGGGTGAGCTGATCCTACAGGGAGCAGACTTTAAGGTCATCTGGAACAAGAGCGAGGGGACGATCGCTTCGTTCCGGGCGCACGGGCGCGAGCTGCTGGTTGCTGGGCCGCGCGAGTGCTACTACCGCGCGCCCACGGACATAGACCTGCTCATGGGCAACGCGGGAGCCAACGCCCTCAAGTGGCGGGAAGCGGGCCTGGACCGGCTGGAACGGGCGGTGCGCTCCTTCCAGGTCGCGCGGGTCAACCGCCACCTGTTCACAGTCCGGGTCCACTCGCGGCTCTGCGCTCCGGACAGGCCCGACGGCATCGACAGCGAGGTCGCTTACCGCGTCTACGGGAACGGCGAGATCGTCCTCGACAACGCGGTCCTGGTCAGCGATCGCCTGCCCTTTCTGCCCCGGGTCGGGCTCGAGCTGGCCCTGCCCGATAATCTGGAGCAGATCGCCTGGTATGGCCGCGGACCGCACGAGAACTATGTGGACCGCAAGCAGGGCGCCGCCGTCGGCCTCTACACGAGCACGGTGGACGAGCAGCTCACGCCCTACGTCTACCCCACGGAGTGCGGCGGGCGGGAGGACGTCCGCTGGATCGCTCTCACCGGCCGGGACGGGACCGGCCTGATGGTCACTGGCGTGGACATGCTGCACACCTCCGCCCTGCGCTACACCGTGGGGGACCTGGCGGGGGCCAGGCACCCCTATGAACTGACCGCCCGCGACTACATCGTGCTGCACCTCGACGGCTGGCACATGGGACTGGGAGGCGACACCGGCTGGACGGCCAACGTCCACCCCGAATACCTGATCCAACCGGGCCGCTACCGCTATTCCCTGCGCCTGCGCGCGGTCTCTGCGGACGACGACCTACCATCGCTGGCGCGTTCGACGATTGAGGGAGTCCTCTAGCGTCCGCCCCACGTTCGCCTCCCGCTCCGTAGGGGCGGGGCTCATCCTGCCCTCCTCCTCCGTGCCCTTCTCCTGCCCACCGTGCCTTCGTGGTGAGATCTCCACCGCTACCGGACGCCTTGGATTGGTCTCACCCGTCTCCTCGTGGTATAATACCTCTCGCCAGCAGAGTGACGCTCGACTCGCGAAAGGACCGGTTCGCCGGAGGAGACGATGATCGGCACACTCATAGACAACCGCTATCGTCTCGATGCCGAGATCGGGCGCGGTGGAATGGGCGTCGTCTACCGCGCCCACGACACCTTGCTCGCCCGCGACGTGGCCCTCAAGGTCCTCTCCGGCGCGGCGCTCGGTGAAGAGAGCCGCGCCCGCCTGCTGCGCGAAGCCCAGGCTGCCGCCCGGCTCAACCATCCCAACGTCGTCTCCCTCTACGACGCGGGCCAGTCGCCCGAGATCGACGGCGCCCCCTACATCGTGATGGAACTCGTAGAGGGCGGGTCACTCCGCGGGTACAGGCCCAGGAATCTGGAGGAGACCCTCTCCATCGCCCGCCAGGTCTGCGCCGCCCTCGAACACGCCCACGCCCACGGCATCATCCATCGCGACCTCAAACCCGGCAACGTCCTCATCACACCCACATTCCCCTCTCCCTCGGAGGGAGAGAGGCCAGGGGTGAGGGTGGGGCCAGGCGTGAGGGTGAGGTCAGGCGTGAGGGTGGGCTCAGGGCCGAGGGCCAAGCTCGCCGACTTTGGCCTCGCCCGCACTCCCGCCTCGCGCCTCACCGCCGGCGGGGTCGTCCTGGGCACGGTCCACTACCTGGCTCCCGAACAGGCCTTGGGCGAGGCATCGGACCACCGCGTCGACCTCTACGCCCTCGGCGTCTTGCTCTACGAACTGGTCACCGGTCGGCTGCCCTTCACCGGCGACGACCCACTGACTGTCCTCTCCCAGCACCTGCACGCTCCCGTCACCCCGCCCAAGACGCACGCCCCCGGCATCCCCCCTGCTCTCGACGACCTCATCGTGCGCCTGCTGAGCAAGCGCCCCGAGGAGCGTCCGGGGTCGGCGGCAGAGGTCGGCCAGATCCTGGCCTCGCTCGCCGCGGCTCTCGCTCAGCCAGCCGGGGTGCGGCACGCCCCTACCCACTGCCTGCCGGTGCAGCTCACGCCCTTTATTGGCCGCGAGGCCCAGTTGGCCGAGGTCCGGGAGCTGCTGGCCCACCCCGAGGTGCGTCTGCTCACCCTCACCGGCCCTGGCGGCACGGGCAAGACACGCCTGGCCTTGCAGGTCGCCGCCGGACTGGTGCAGGACTATGGGGATGGCGTGACCTGGGTCCCGCTGGCCCCTGTGCGTGACCCGGCGCTGGTCGTTGGGGCCATCGCCGCCGCACTGGGCGTGCGCGACGCCGGGGGAGGGTCGCTCCTCGAATCGCTGCAGCTCTACCTGCGAGACAGGCACCTGCTGCTGGTGATCGACAACTATGAGCACCTGATGCCCAGCGCGCCGCTGGTGAGCGAGCTGCTGGCCACTGCCCCGCTGCTCCAAATGCTGGTCACCAGCCGCGCACTGCTCCGCCTATATGGCGAGCACGAGTACCCCGTGCCGCCGATGGAGATCCCCTATCCGCGGGCGCTTCCTTCGCTCGAGCGCCTGGCAGGGGCAGAATCCGTCCGCCTGTTCGTGCAGAGTGCTCGCCGGGTAGAGCCGGACTTTGCCCTCGACGAGGAGAGCGCGCTGGCGGTGGCCGAGATCTGTGCCCGCCTGGACGGGCTGCCCCTGGCCATCGAGCTGGCGGTGACGCGACTCAGGCTGTTCTCCCCGCGCACCATTCTGAACCGCTTGGACAGCCGCCTTCGCTTTCTCACCGGTGGGCCGAGGGGCCTGCCCGCCCGGCAGCGCACCCTGCGGGCGGCCATTGAGTGGAGCTATGACCTGCTGGATGAGGTCGAGCAGACCCTGTTCCGCCGCCTGTCCGTCTTTGCCGGCGGCTGCACCCTGGAAGCCGTGGAGGCGGTGTGCCTGGCGTCCCTGCAGACCGCACGGGTCGCTGCACGCTCGTCCGTGGAGCTGCTGGACGCCCTCATCGGCCAGAGCCTCGTCCGGACCTCCCAGGTCGCCGGCGAGCCGCGCTTTGCCCTGCTGGAGACGATCCGCGAGTACGGCCTGGAGCGGCTGGTTACAGGTGGGGGAGGAGAGGCAGAGGCGCTGCGCGAGCGGCACGCGCGCTTCTACCTGACTCTGGCCGAGGAGGCCGATGCCAACCTGGATGGCCCGGAGCGCGTGACCTGGGTGGAGCGATTGGAGCGAGAGCACGACAACGTGCGCGCCGCGTTGGCCTGGTCGCTGGAGGGCGCCTATGACGTGGGGCTGCGCCTGGCGGGAGCGCTGGGACAGTTCTGGGAGGAGTGTCAATACGTCGGCGAAGGGAGCGACTGGTTGAGCAAGCTCCTCTCCAAGAGCCGGGGGCTTGGTTCTGAGGCCGACCCATTGCGCGCCAAGGCGCTGAACCGGGCCGGCGCGCTGGCATGGGTCCAGCAGGATAATGCCAGGGCGCGCTCCCTGCAAGAGGCAAGCGTCGCCCTATGGTGGGCCCTGGGGGACAGGGGCGGCTTGGCCCGTGCGCTGTGGCACCTGGGAGCCAGCGGGGCCGGGCGTGCGCTGCTGCAGCAGAGCGTCGCCCTCTGCCGCCAGGTGGGCGATAGACGCAACCTGGCCCACGCTCTCTTTCATCTCATCGGCGCGTTCCGCGAGGAGGGCGACGATCGTGGCGCTCGGGAGACCCTCCAAGAGCTAGCGGAGCTGAGCTTCGCGCAGCAGCCGGGAGCGCCCCTCTTTGCCCAGGTCGCTGTGCTTGGCTCGCTGGGCTCGTTCGCCTTTGAGGGAGGGGACTATGCCACAGCACAAAACCACTACAAACGCGTCCTGGAGTTGGTCCGCGAGCACCGGTATGACGGGGGGGTCGAGGCCTGTCTCTGGATGCTGGGCAACGCGCTGTACGCGCAGGGCCGGTACGCGCAGGCCGGCGAATGCTATGAGGAGGAGCTTGAGCTCGCGCGCCTCAGCCTCAAGCCGGTGAGCATGGCCGACAGGCTCTTTCAGTTGGGGCTTGTGTCACTTCACCTGGATCGACCCGTCGAGGCGCACGAACGCTTTCTGCAGAGCCTGGCCCTCTACCGGAAGCTGGGACACAGGCCGCTCACCGCGGGGTGCCTGGTGGGACTCGCTGGGGCGATGGCGGCTCAGCCGGAGGTCCGAGCGGTGCGGGCTGCCCGGCTGCTTGGGGCCGCCGCGCCCTTCCTGGAGACATACGCGGACCGCTGGCGGGCCATCCAGCAGGCGGACAGCGAAGGCATCGAGGCCACCCTGCGCGCCCGATTGGGCGAGACAGTCTTCGAAGCTGCCTGCGCCGAGGGGCGGGCGATAGCCCTCGAAGACTGGGATCGGGCCCTGGCCCTCGCCCTACAGCCCGAGGGCGGCGGAACTCCGTAGGGGCAGGGCTCATCCTGCCCTCGTCGTGAGATCCGGCACACCGCCTCCCGCTCCGTAGGGGCAGGGCTCATCCTGCCCACGCCGGACACACCGCGTGTACCTGCCGAGGAGAAGAACGTATGCACGTCCACCCCTGGCGCGAGATCGAGATCTCGCTGACCGCAGAGCGCGACTACCCGAACCCATACACCAACCAGGAGGTGTGGGCCGAGTTCACCCACCCATCCGGGCTCACCTTGCGCCGCCCCGCCTTCTGGGACGGCGGGAGGGCCTGGGGGGTCCGCTTTGCCCCGCCCGCTGCCCCCGGCCGCTGGACATGGCGCACCTTCAGCTCCGTAGAGGACCCCGGGCTTGCCGGCCGCTCGGGCAACTTTACCTGCGAACCCGCCCCGCCCACCGATCACCGCTTCTACCGGCACGGCTTCTGGCGCATGTCTCCCGGGGGACGCAGCCTGGTCCACGCCGACGGCACGCCCGCGCTCCTCGCCGCCGACACCGCCTGGGCCCTCCCCTGGCGGGCCACAGAGGAGGATTGCCGCTTCTACGCCGCCGACCGCCGGACAAAGGGGTTCAACGCCGCCCTGTTGATGAGCGTCCAGCCCGACATGCGCGCCCAGGGCCCACGCGACCGCACGGCGGACGGCGGCTTTGACGTCGGCTTTGAGGACCTGTCGGCCGGTCACATCAACCAGCCGAATCCCGCCTACTTTCAGGCACTCGACCGGCTGATCGACATCCTCGTCGAGCATGAGATCGTCCCCGTGTTCCAGCCCGTCTTCCACGGCTATGGGTGGAAGGGCCTGGGCGTGGCCGGCCCGGTCGTGCCCCCCGCCGAGTACGCCCGCTACTGCCGAACCCTGGTCGCCCGCTACGGCGCACGCCCCGCGATCTACCTGGTCGGCGGCGACGGCTCGGGCTACGAACCCCAGGTGCCAGCCGGCGGGGCCGAGATCGAGCGTTGGGACGCCTACGCCCAGCCGGCGGGCATCCACTATCGCCCGCACGCCGACAACTGCGCCTGGCAGGACGCGCCCTGGCTCGACTTTCAGTGGTGCCAGACCGGCCACGTCGGCGAGCACGTCCCCGAGCGCGTGGCCGACATGTGGCGCAACACCCCCGTCAAGGCCGTGGCCAACGGCGAGCCGACCTACGAGCACATGGGCAAGCCGGGGCGCGCGGCAGGCTGGTGGCAGGGGCACGAAGCCTGGAGCAACCTCTGCGCGGGCGGCACCATGGGCGTGGTCTATGGCGCGGGCAGCCTCTGGCAGTGGCGGCTCCACCGCGACGAACCGGGACACCAGGCCTGGTGTTATGCAGAGGGGGCCGGTTGGCGCGAGGCCCTCGACTTTCAGGGATCGCGTTACGTCGGCCTCGTGGCCCGCATCCTCGACGGCCTGCCCTTAGCCGACGCTGCGCCCAACTGGCAGGTGACCCTGGGACGGCGTGGGCTCTGGGTGCCGGGCAGGCTCTACGTCGGCTACACGGAGGAGGGTGGCCCGCTGAGGCTCTTCGGCGAGGGGGTGCCGCGCCGCTACCG
>JADHXD010000082.1 GCA_016783145.1 Anaerolineae bacterium | reverse complement strand
TTCTCGCCAGAGCACGCCGTGTGCGTCGCGCGCGAGGGAACAGTTGTGGGTTCTGTGGCAGAGCTTTCGCGGCTGAGTGAAAAGGCGACCGGGTGTGGTGGTGACACCGTTTCAGAAGTAGCCTCCACGTCCACCGGTGAATCTGAAACCGTCCCCTCGGTGGATTTCACTGCCCCGTCCAGCTTTGACTGGCGGAGCTACCAGGGCTCTGACTGGATGACGCCGGTCAAGGACCAAGCCCAGTGTGGCAGTTGCTGGTCGTTTGCCGCAGTTGGCGCGGCAGAGGCGGCGATCAATATCGCCAGCAGCGATGCAGGTCTGGACAGAGACCTGTCCGAACAGTATATGGTCTCCGACTGCTCCCCAAGTGGGACCTGCTGTGGAGGCTCGAAATCTGGCGCTCTGGTTTACATACGAGATTCCGGCATTCCAGATGAAACGTGCATGCCCTACGCTGATGGGAGCTCCGGCTATGATGGGAGTACGTGCTCATGCCCCAGCACGTGTGGCAGTGGTTGTACATACAACACCGGAGGCAATTGCAGTGACAAAGCCTGCTCCGATCGATGTGGAGATTGGGAGAGCCGGCTGCAGTACATCAACAGCACCGGTCGCGTCTCCTCGGATCCGCAGACCATGAAACAAGCGTTGGTGGATATCGGCCCCCTGGCCGTTTCCATGGGGATGGGGCCAAGCTATGGCGGCTACTTTGATGGGGACATTTACAGATGCACCACTGATGAGGGCACCAACCACGCTGTGGTGATCGTAGGCTATGACGATGCGGGAGGCTATTGGTGGGTCAGGAACAGTTGGGGCAGTGGTTGGAATGGGGACGGATACTTTCAGCTTGGCTATGGAGAGTGCTCTGTCGAGGAATACCCCTACTATGCCGACGCCTCTGTTGTTCCCGCTCTGATGTACGTTGACACGGACGCCACCGGTGCCGTCACGGGGCTCTCGTGGACGGATGCGTACACCAACGTTCAGGATGCCCTGGACATAGCCAACGCCTGGGGCAACAAAACCTACGAGATCTGGGTCGCCGAAGGCGTGTACTATCCCGATCGGGACGGCGACGGGGACCACATCCCCCATGCCGTGACCGAGACCTTTCGCCTGAGCTACAACAATGTACATCTCTACGGCGGCTTTTCAGGGACAGAAACCGCGCGCGAGCAGCGGGATTGGGAGACAAACGTCACCGTCCTCAGCGGCGACGTGGATGGCAATGATCTCACCGACAGCCATGGCATCGTGACCCATACGGCCAACATCAATGGCAGCAATGCCTATCACGTGCTCTATGTGGATGGCGGCTCGGCCCGGATAGCCCGCGCCAACAGTGTCATCGACGGCTTTACCGTCACCGCCGGCCAGGCCAGCAGTGGTAGCTATCCCGACTACAGGGGCGGCGCGCTATATGTCGACTCTCACTTGTCCGGTCATACGCCGCCAGAGCTGACCCACATCGCGTTCATCGGAAACTTGGCCAGCCAGGATGGCGGGGCGCTGTACAATCGCAGCAATCCAGCATTGACGGACATCACTTTCGACAGAAATCGTGCCAGTTCATATGGTGGGGCGCTGTACAATACCGGCAACTCGACATTGACGAATGTTACCTTTAGCGGAAACTCGTCTAGACGCGGCGGAGGGATGGGGAACACGGGCAGTCCAACGTTGATCAATGCCACCTTTAGTGGAAACTCGGCGGATTGGTATGGCGGGGCGATGTACAACACGAGCACCAGCAGCCCCTCGTTGATCAATGCCACCTTTAGTGAGAACTCGGCGGTTTGGTATGGCGGGGCCATGTACAACACGAGCACCAGCAGCCCCGCGTTGATCAATGCCACCTTTAGTGGGAACTCGGCCGGTTTCAATGGTGGGGCAGCGTACAATACCGTCGCCAGTACGCTGACACTGGCCAACGCGATCCTGTGGGGCAATACGGCCATCGGCAGTGCGCAAATCTACAACTCTGCAAGCTCTACATCCACCATAGGCTACAGCAACATCCAGGACTCGGGCGGCAGCGGTGCGGGTTGGGATGCCGGACTGGGCGCCGACGGCGGCGGCAACATCGACGCCAATCCGCAGCTTATGGATGCCGCAGGTGGCGATGTGCGCCTGGGTAACACCTCCCCATGCATCGATGCCGGGGACAACAGTGCTCTTGCCCCCAGCGTCACCACTGACCTGGACGGCAAACCACGCCGTGTGGACATTCCCACCATCGCGGACACAGGAAATGGCACAGCCCCGATCGTGGATATGGGCGCATATGAGGCACAGCCGATCGCCGATCTGAGCCTGAGCAAAACTGCAAGCGCCGCAGCCCTCAATCCTGGCGATGCCGTCACCTATGTCCTCACCTTTGCCAACGCCGGCTCGGGCGAGGCCGTGAGTGTGGCGATCACCGACGTGGTCCCCGTTGCTGTGACAGTGAGCCACGTGATCAGCGACTGTGACGTACCTATCACCCAGACCGTCTCGGGTGCGTACACCTACACGTGGAGCATGGATAGCCTGGATTTCGGCCAGTCTGGCGTGATCACCCTCACAGGCGTGCTCAGCGATCCGTTGGAGGCCGGGACGACGTTCACCAATACCGCGCTCATCACCAGTGCGACCGAGGAATGGAATACGACCAATAATACCGCCGTGGCCGGTTTGACAGTCAAGAACGCGGCACCAGAGGCAAGTGATGACCTCTATCTGACCGCCGAGGACACCGCGCTGAGCGTCCCTGCTCCAGGCGTCCTGAACAATGACAGCGATGGCAACGGCGACGCGCTGACGGCGGTCAAGGACAGCGACCCCGCACAGGGCACGCTGGACTTGAGCAGCGACGGCTCCTTTGTCTACACCCCGACGCTGGACTATCACGGGGCCGTCACCTTTACCTATCACGCCAGCGATGTCCTCAGCGACTCGAACACCGCGCTGGTTACCATCACGGTCAGCGCCCGGAACGACGCGCCGGTAGCGACGGACAATGCATACGGCACGCCGGAGGACACCGCCGTCAGCGGCAACGTGCTCAGCGACGACACCGGCGACGGCGTGGATGGCGACGTGGACGGCGACGCGCTGACGGCGGTTAAGGACAGCGACCCCGCACAGGGCATGCTGGACTTGAGCAGCGATGGGTCCTTTGTCTACACCCCGACGGCGGACTATCACGGGATCGTCACCTTTGCCTATCACGCCACTGATGTCCTCAGCGACTCGAACACCGCGCTGGTCACCATCACCGTCGGCGCGCTCGGTGGCCTGTCCCTGATCAGCGACTCGCCGACTGCGATTGGCCAGACGACCACGCTGACCGCCAGCCTGGTCGCAGGCGAGAATGTCACCTATGCGTTCGATCTGGGCGACGGCAGCGCGCTTTTGACGGACACGATGACCGCCGGTGTGCCGATCAGCTTTGCACACATCTACCCGTCTGCCGGCACCTACACGGCGACGTTCACCGCCAGCGACGGTATGCGCACCCAGGTGGCGATGGCCACGGTGGTCATCCAGGATCCCATCGTCGGGCTGACGGCCTGGAACGACAGCCCAACCGAGTTCGGCAAGCTGACGACCCTCACCGCGACCGTCACCTCAGGCAGCGACGTGGTCTTTAGCTGGTCGCTCGGCGACGAAAACAGCCACACCGGCAGCACCGTACCGCACACTTACCCAGCCGTCGGCATCTACACCGCCATCGTCACCGCCAGCAACGGGGTCAGCCAGCTTGTCACTGCCACGGTCGTTGCCATCACCGACGCGCCGATCCGCGACCTGATCGCCCTGAACGACAGCCCAACGCTGCTCGGCTACACCACCACGCTGACTGCGAGCATCTCCAGCGGCAGCAACGTGGTCTGCACCTGGGCACTGGGCGATGGCGCAACTCAATCGGGTCCACGGGTGATCCAGCATCGCTACGACAGCGCCGGCGTCTATACCGCCGTCGTCACCGCCAGCAACTCGCTGGGCACGTTCACCTCGACGACCACAGTCACGATCACCCAACCGACCGTCGATCTGGCCCCTGCCTACAGTGTGGGCGAAGGGGAAGGCACAGCGACGATCACGGTCACCCTCAGTGAGGCCATCGGTGACCCCGTCACCGTCGAATACGCCACCGCCGACGGCACGGCGACCGGCGGCGGTGACTATGAGGGCCAGGCCGGTCTGCTGACCTTTGATCCAGGGGAAACAGAGCAGACCTTTGCCATTCCCGTCTATGATGACGGCATCTATGAGGCCGATGAGACGGTGCTGCTCTCCCTAGCCAACCCGACCCACGCCGGTCTGGGCATGGCGGCATCAAAGCTGACCATCGTCAACGACGACGGCAGGCCTGAGGTGAGCCTGAGCGACACAGCCTACCCCGTCGACGAGACCGCCGGGCTGGCGACGATCACCGTGACCCTCAGTTATCCGTCGGACGAGACGATCGCCGTAGACTATGCTACCGCCGACGGTACGGCCACCGCGGGCACCGACTATGGCACCGTTAGCGACACGTTGATCTTGAACCCTGGCGCCCTCACCCAGACCTTTGCCGTCCCCATCTATGATGATGGCGACGTCGAAGGCAGTGAGACGGTGCAGGTCTCGCTCACCAACGCCGTCCATGCGCTGTTGTCCTACCCGAGCCAGGCCACACTCACCATCGTTGACGATGAACCGCTGGCCAGTGACTACGTGGTCTACCTGCCGTTCGTCTCACGCAGGTACACGATGGCGACGAACCTCGACCTGGCTGCAGCCGACGTTCCGTCGGTGTCCCCAGTCCGACGGTGATCGAGGTCACGGTCCACAGCAATGCACAAACAGCGTGCCCTATGGCTTTTGGAACGACTGAGGTCTTGCAGCAATCGCTCTGGACGATCCGATTACGTGGTAGGTCGGAGGCAGTCGGATGAAAGCGCGGACAGTTATGCCCTGGCTTGTCGTGGCGCTCGCCGTCGGTGGCACGGCGGTCTGTCTCGCTGCATGCAGTAAACCGGCGGTGGCGCGTATGGAAACGCGCCCTACCCCGCACGTAGGTCGCCTTTCCATAGGCGACGGTAGTCCGGCGGCGGCGCGTATGGAAACGCGCCCTACGTGGCAGGTCACGGACTCTGCGCTGGCGGACGTCACCGGCGATGGCCTTCCGGAGTGGGTGCTCGTGGTCTGGCGGCCGTGGCGCGATTGGCCGGTCCAGCGATGGAGTGCGAGCCCCAGCCCGATCGCCGGCTACCACGACGCTGCCGGGGAGAGCTGCCACCTGGTCCTGCTCGACCCCGGCGACGGGCGCGAGATCTGGGCCGGGTCGGCCCTGCCCGTGCCTTTCCTGGCCCTGGCGGTGAGGGACGTGGACGGTGACGGGACTCAAGAGGTGCTGACCCTGGAAGGCAGTTATGCGCAGGGCCGCGACGGCCCCGGCACGCGCATCGACGTATGGAGTTGGCACGGCTTTGGGTGGACGCTGGAGGGGCGCTCGCCTCCCGGCACCTACCATCCGGCCTGCCTGGACCGCTACCCACGCCCTGCCTGGGACCGGATGTGCCCGGTGCCCACGGCGGGACACTCGAGATCGAGGAGGTTCAGATGAACGTCAAGCGTCTTCTTTGCCTGGCAGTCGTGGTGCTCGCCGCCACGGCATGCAGTTTCCCCGGGCTGTCGCGCGCGACCCCGGTTATCCCGCCGCCTGTTCCCTGGACGCCTACGGTGGAGAGTGCACCGGCTACGCCCACCGCAGCGCCCACGAGCACCCCCGTGCCCACAGGCACCGCGGCACCCACCGACACGCCTCCTGCCGCGCCCAGCCCGACCGCCGGAGCAACGCCGGTGCCGGTGACGCCACCCGCAGGGGCCCGCGGCCCGGGCTTTGCGGCCTATGCCGAGATCCCCGTCTCCCTGCCCGCAGCGTACGAGGGCTACACGCTGCCGGTGGACCTGGCATCCGTCGGGGAGCTGGAGCGCCACGCCCTGAGCGGCGCGCAGAGCGGGCTGCTGGCGGAGAACGGCTTTGTCGTCGCACCGGCGGATTGGGCCGAGTTCTACCGGCTCTACGAAGAGGTCCGCTACGAGGACCTGCCCGTCTTTGTGACCACCGACTCGGTGTATCACATCTACCACCTGATCTTTGACAAGATGCTGCGCGACCTGGAGCGGGAGCACTTTGAGCCCGACATCCGCGCCCTGACCGCGGCCTGCCTGGGGTCGGCGCGGACCCTGTACGCCGACCTGCGCGGCACGGCGTTGGAGAGCACGGCCCGGAGTGTGGTGGCCTACTTTGCGGTGGCCGATGCCCTGATCAACCCCGCGGCTGTCGCCCCGCCGGAGGCAGCCGACCTGGTGAACGCTGAGCTGGCGCTCATCGAGGCCCACGGGGGCATGGCCGGCAGCCCGATCTTCAGCCAGAGCTGCCCGGAAGGCTGCGACCCCTGCGACCCCCTGCCGCCGCCCGCCTGCGCCGAGGCGCCGTGCATGTGCGAGGACTATACCCAGTACGTGCCGCGCGGGCACTATACGCGGAGCGAACAGCTCCAGCGCTACTTTCGGACGATGATGTGGTACGGGCGGATCAACATGCGCCTGGCCAAGCCAGAGGAGACCCGCATGGCGCTGCTGATCACTCACATCCTGCGGGGCACGGCCGTCCCGCCGAGCGGCGATCGGGCGGCCGAGGTGTGGGGGCGGGTCTATGATCCCACCGTCTTTATCGTGGGCAAGGCGGACGACCTGGGCTTCCACGAGTACGGCGCGCTGTGGGACACCGCCTTCGGGCCTGAGGCCCCGGCCTCTGTCCTCGGTGACGAGATCAGGCTCGCCGCGTTCACCGCTGCGGCCCGCCAGCTTCCGCCACCGCAGATCAACTCGATGTGGGTCTATGTCTGGGAGGACAAGGAGCAGGCCACGCAGGGTTTCCGCTTTATGGGCCAGCGCTTTGTCCTGGATGCCTACCTCTTTGACGAGCTGACCTGGCGCGAGGTGGGCACGTTGCAGAATCCGCGCTGGCTGCCCAAGGGGCTGGATGTGATGGCCGCCCTGGGCTCCGAGGAGGCGTACGCCCTCCTGGATGAGATGGGGGAGACGGCGTATGCGAACTACCCGGAGCAAATGGCCAAGCTGCGCGGCGAGGTCTCGGCGCTGGGGCTGGACTCATGGACGCAGAACCTGTACTGGACGTGGCTCTATACCTTTGGCCCGCTGCTGGAGGGTAAGGGTGCCCAGTACCCGCCCTTTATGCAGACCGAGGCCTGGACGCGCAAGGACCTGCAGACCGCGCTGGGCTCGTGGACCGAGCTCAAGCACGACACGATCCTCTATGCCAAGCAGGCGATGGCCGAGATGGGCGGCGGCCCGCCGCCGGAGCCGCCGCGCGGCTACGTCGAGCCGAACCCCGAGGTCTATGCCCGGCTGCTGGCCCTGACCCGGATGACGCGGAGCGGACTGGAGAGCCGCGGCCTGCTCACCGAGAACACCCGGGCGAACCTGGGACGCCTGGACAGCGTGCTCGCCTTCCTGCAGGACGTGGCACAGAAAGAGCTGGCCGGAGAGCCGCTGACGACCGAGGAATACGAACGCATCAAGTACTATGGCGGTGAGCTGGAAGCGATGACCCTGGCCGCGGCCGATCAGAATGGCGAGGGCCGGCCCTTTTTCGATGAGCCGGAGCAGGCGGCACTCGTCGCTGACGTGGCAACCGACCCCAACGGGCAGGTGCTCGAGGAGGCCATCGGGCGCGTGGACGAGATCTATGTCGTCGTGCCGGATGGCCGGGGCGGCCTGCACGTGGCCAAGGGCGGCGTCTTTTCCTACTATGAGTTCCCGTGGCCGATGGGCGACCGCCTGACGGACGAGGCCTGGCGGGCAATGCTGGATGCCGGAGAGGCCCCGGATCGCCCGGCGTGGACGTCCAGCTTTCTCGGCCAAGCGGCCCGGTGAACCGGCCCTGCAGGAAGGGGCGACGTGGGGCGTTCAGGGGCGTCCTCGTCCCGCTCGCCCTGCTCGCCGTTGCCATCGGGGCCTCGCCCCAGGGTGCGGGCAGGGCCCTGGAGCCAGCGGTGACCTTTGTCCTCGCCGGCGACGTGATGCTGGGGCGGGGGGTGGCCCAGTGGCTGGATGGGGACTGGGGTGCGGCCTTTGCCGAGGTGCGTCCCTGGCTGAGCGGGGAGGACCGGACGACCTCGACATCTTCCCTGGCTGGGCGGGCGCAGACCTTCGCCTTTGCCAACCTGGAATCGCCGCTGACGACGGCCCCTCCCGTGCGCGAGGGATACGATCTTCGCGCACCGCCCGCGGCTGTGGCCGCCCTGCGCGCGGGGGGCTTTGACGCGCTCTCGCTGGCCAACAACCACGCGCTGGATGCGGGCGTCGCGGGGCTGGAGGAGACGGCGAGCGCGCTCCAGGCGGGCGGGATCGAGCCGTGGATGGACCGGACGATGGCCCCGAAGGCGGGTTGGCCACCCGCAGGTGCTGCCAGCGGAGCGCCGGCCTACATTGGCCTGGCCTTTGATGACAGCGCGGCACCACTCGACGTGGAGGCGGCGGCAGCAGCGGTTGGGGAGGCCGCCGCGCGGGCCGATGTGGTGGTGGTCTCGATCCACTGGGGCGGCGAGTACCAGGCCGCGCCCTCCGACCGGCAGGAGGCGATAGCCCGCGCGCTGGCTGACGCCGGGGCGCTGGTGATCGCCGGGCACGGGCCCCACGTGCTGCAGCGGGTCGAGTGGGTGGGGGAGACCCTGGTCGCGTACAGCCTGGGCAATTTCCTGTTCGACCAGCCCTATCCGGACGAATGCCGCTGGGGTGTCGTGCTGCGGGTCACGGTGGAGGGCGGGCGGGTCACTGCCGTCGAGGCGCTGCCGACGGTGAGCGAACGGGGCAGGGTGCGGGCAGCCGATCCCAGGAGGGCGGAGGCGATCTTGGAGCGGCTGGGGCTCGAAGGGAGCAACTCAGTAGACATTGGGCAATGATCTGGCGAACCTATCCACAGATTGCGCAGATTACGCAGATGGCGCAGATTACGGAAGATCTGTGGACGATATGGAGCAGCGCAATGGACATTGGGCAATGATCTGGCGAACCTATCCACAGATTGCGCAGATTACGGAAAATCTGTGGGTGATAGCGCTCTCTCAATTGTGCGAGTTCCATCTGGTTTGTCTACAAGGGTGGTGCTCTCACGCTGGAGGACAGACACTGTGCACTGAGGCGACCGCTGCCCGTCGCCTGAAGGTGCCCAAAGATCTCGATAGCCCGCCCTTGCTTGACGACTCGCTGGTCGCTGCGTGAGGCTTTGACAACCGGTTCTCGATGTGGTATGCTTGCAGGTAGATAAGGAGCTGGCGAATGGAAGACACTCTGTCAAAGCAAGAACTCGAGGAATTGGTGGAACGCACCATAGACCGCCGCCTGGAGGTCTGGCTCACACAACTGACAGATGCCCTGATCGGAGACTCAGAGGAAGAGGGCGGCGCCCTGCGCCCCGAGTACGCGGCTTCTCTCAGGCGCGCTCTGGAACAAGCGCGTTCTGGTGAGGGGATGGACCTGGATGCCTTCCGGGAGCAGCTTGGGCTGAACGCAGCCTATGCGTGCCCCCCGAACCACTCTTCGATGTGAAAGTCCTCGGCAAAGGGGTTCACAAAACGGACCCCTTCAAGTACGGACCCGTCGCTGAAATCCTCGCTGAACACCACGGGTATCTGGTTCAGGCGAGCCGCGGCCCAGATCTGTGCGTCCCAAAAGCTGAATTGGTGCTCTCGCACGCCGCGTGTGGCCTCCAGGACGATCTGCGGGGTGACATCCACGACCGGCCAAACGCGCGCCAACCGTGCAACCTGCAACGAGGCCTCGGCAACCGTCAGCCTCGGAGTGGGGCCACGGATCACCACGCTAAAGAACTCGGCCAGGCACTGTGCGCTCAGGCGACCGCTGCCTGTCGCCTGAAGGTGCCCGAGGATCTCGATGGCCCGCCCTTGCTTGGCGAACTCACTCCGATCGTGTGCGTAGACCAGCAGGTTGGTGTCAATCAGGATCGCGGTCATAGCGGCCTATTCGTTCCTCGTACAGGTCTTGCCGTTCCCAGGTACGGGCCTGGCCCTCGATAGGGCCACGTGCCCGCAATTCGATCATAAACTGATAGGCTTGTTCCCAAGCGATCTGATCGGAGGGAAGTGGCTGCAGCTCCCCACTACTCAGTTGGCGATCTATGGCCCCCCGAATTAGCTCAGCTTCGCTTACGCTCCGCCTCTTTGCTGCTTGCTTGAGCAGGGCTTCTTGCCGGGGTTCGATGTAGATCTGTTTGCGCACCATCCTTGCCATGGCAACACCTCCTGGTTGTTTGGTCGTCTAATACATCATATTATACATCACCTCGGGGTCTGACGTCAAGGCTTCGAGTTTGCAGAATCAGGTTCCCGCACGGTCAGGCTGAGCCGTAGAGCTCGGTTGAGACCACAAGCGAGCCGGGGGTGCACAAGCCCCCTGCGAGGATCTACGACGAGCCGCTTGTGCTACAGCAGACCAGCCGCCGGTGCACAAGCCCCCTTCGAGGATCTACGACGAGCCGCACCCGCCACAGGGAGAATTGGCAAAGGGGATACCCAGTGTGGTATAATGGGGTCAGGAGGGGTTTCTGCTATGCCAGGTCAAGGTCGCAGGCGACGCCAGGGAGGCATGTCCCGCCGGGTGGCTCGACTCTTGGAGCCAACCCTTCTCCTGCTGCTGCACCAGGGGAGCACGCACGGCTACAGCCTGCTGGAGAAGCTGCCCGAGTACGGGGTGGAAGGGTTTGACCCCAGCATCGTCTACCGCGCGCTGCGGGACATGGAGGCGCGAGAGTGGGTGACCTCGACCTGGGACAGCGAGGAGACGCAGGGCCCGCCGCGCCGCGTCTATCGCCTGACGACGCTGGGAGATGAGACCCTGGCCCTGTGGATCGGCGATCTGGAAGCGGCCCAGAAGCGCATCCAGTACCTGCTCGATACTTACCGGGAGCACATGGTAGAGGGCGAGGGCGACCATCACTGACCCTCGGGCCGCCCCGGCTCGATGGACAGCGCGTCGACCTCCATCCACTGCCGCCCCGGAGCCTCCAGCCACCCGTACCTGAACGCACCCCACGGCGTGGCGACCATGTACTGATTGTCGAGCCAGATCACCAGGCCCAGCGGCCCACGCGGCGATGGTTCGCACGCGAGGGCCGTCTGTCCATCGACCGCGAACCGGGCCGAGCGCTCTCCCCATTCCAGGAGATAGGTGTGCCAGGCGGTCATGTCTGCCCCGAGGAGGGCCTCGTGCACGCCGATCGCCCGCTGCCCGACCGGCCACAGGGCGCGGTACAGGGGGCGGATGCGCATCAGGGGCACGGCGAGGGGCGCGGTTGGGGCGAGCAGGAAGAAGGGCAGGCGGACGGCGTCAATGGTCGCTGCCTTCCATCCGCGGCCGGGGACGTGCAAGTCCAGCGCGATGTCCGAGGGGGGCGAGGCGTAAAAGAACCAGATGGCGCGCGGAAGCGTGGGCCACGTGCGCCCGGTCATCATAAAGGGATCGTTCCAGAAGCCAAAGCCCGCCGTGCCGGACAGCTCGCCCGCGGGGTGCGAAAACCGCGCGCGCACGGTCATGGTCAGCGGCGGACGCCACAGGTAGCGACGGCGGGGCAAGCCCTGGTAGTCGTCGAGCTGGGCGTTGGTCATCTGCCGGCGCGTTGTATCCGTGTTGGCAAAGCGCAGCGTGTCCTCGCCGGTAGGCTCCAGCGTCCCCGTGCCCAGGACATACCGGGTCCAGTGCTCGCCCAGGTCCCCGAATGAGCTAAAGTCCTCGCGTATCGTGGTCATCCTGCCGCTAGGGGTACATCCGTCCCAGCACGCGCGGGAAGGCGATCGCCTCGCGGATGTGGGGCAGGTTGCAGATCCAGGTCACCGTGCGCTCGATGCCCAGGCCGAACCCCGAGTGGGGCACGCCGCCGTACTGGCGCAGCTCCAGGTACCACTTGTAGGCGTCCTTGGGCAGCTTGTGGGTGTCGATCTGCCGCTCCAGGAACTCGGGGTCGCCCGAGCGCTCGCCGCCGCCGATGATCTCGCCAAACCCCTCTGGAGCCAGCAGGTCCACCGAGCGGCAGACCTCGGGGCGGTCCGGTTCCTGGGCCATGTAGAAGGCCTTGACCGCCGTCGGGTAGTGGTGGACAAAGAGCGGCTTGTCGAACTGCCCCGAGAGCAAGGTCTCCTGTGGGGAGCCAAAGTCCTCGCCCCACTGGATGCTCACCCCCTCGCTCGCGCCCAGGTCGTTGATCATCTCTACCGCCCGGTCGTAGGGGAGGCGCGGGAAGGGGGGCGTGATGACCTCGAGCTTGCTGACATCGCGCTCGACGATCTCGAGCTCGGTGCGGCGCACGGCGAGGACGGTCGCCACGACGCTGCTGATGAGCTGCTCCTCAATCTCCATGCACTCGTCCAGCTCGACGTAGGCTGCTTCCGGTTCGACCATCCACAGTTCCATCACGTGGCGGCGGGTCTTGGACTTTTCGGCGCGAAACGCGGGGCCAAAGCAGTAGGTCTTGCCAAACGCGGCGGCGGTCGCTTCGTTGTAGAGCTGCCCGCTCTGGCTGAGGTAGGCCGGCGAGCCAAAGTAGTCGGTCTCAAAGAGCGTGGTCGTGCCCTCGCATGCCGCCGGGGTGAGGAGCGGCGTATCGACCAGCAGGAACCCGTGGTCATCCAGCCAGTCGCGAATGGCCTTGATGATCGTCGCCCGGATGCGCAGGATGGCCCACTGGCGCGTGGAGCGCAGCCACAGGTGGCGGTGGTCCATCAGGAACTCGATGCCGTGTTCTTTGGGCGTGATCGGGTACTCGTTGGCCAGTTGGACGATCTGCAGGTCGGAGAGCCCCAACTCGTAGCCGCCGGGATAACCGGGCGCGCGCCCGTCCTCGCGCACCCGGCCGGTGATCACGATCGAGGACTCTTGGGTCACCGACAGCGCTCTCTCGAACGCTTCGGGGGTCATCTCTTTCTTGAAAGCCACCGCCTGGACGATGCCCGTGCCGTCGCGCACCTGGAGAAACTGAAGCCGGCCCTTGTCCGTCCGGGCATAGAGCCAGCCGCGGATGATGACCTCCTGGCCGACGTGCTGGGCGATCTCTTGGATGCGAATCGGGGTCCCCATATCCCTGCCTCCTGGCCGTACCTGGGTGTCCGGTCACGCGCACACGGGGTGTCCTATGCCGGGACCACCGCGATGTGGCACTTGTGTGTCCCTATTATACCTTGTCGGGGCAGAGAGGCAAACCGGGGCGACGCGCACGCGGGTTGAGGTTGACAGCCTCCCCTGTGTGTGGTATCCTTGGAAAGCAAAGGTGGAGGGTGGTTATGGCCCAGATCGCTACTCAGACTGCGCTCGATGAGCTGCTAGAACAGATCGTTCAGTACATTGTCCGTGCCTTGGACCCGGAGCAGATCATTCTGTTCGGCTCCTATGCCGCGGGACGTGCTACGGCGGACAGCGATCTCGATCTGCTGGCGGTGACTGAGCATCCTATGACGCATGTCGAGCGCCAGGAACGCCTGTCTGGGCTGTCTCGAGGACTTCCGCTGCCTGTGCAGGTGATCACTATCTCGCGGCAAGAGTATGAAGAGACCCGAGGCGTGATCGGCGGCATTGCGTATCCGGCGACAAAGTACGGAAGGATCCTCTATGAGAAAGCGTGAAGAGGTCATCCGTGACTTTGTCCAGCAATGGCTTGAGAAAGCAGAAGGAGATCTTGCTGCTGCCGAGATCCTCGCTCAGGCAGAGATACCCGACCACTTCCCCTGTGCATTCCACTGCCAGCAAGCCGCAGAAAAGTTCCTCAAGGCAACCCTGGTCTATCACCAGATCGAGTTCCGCAAGACGCATGACCTCGCTCGACTCCTGGAGCTGGCGAGCCAGGCGGATCCTGGGCTTCAGGTCGAGCTCGCAGCCTGCAACTGGTTGACTCCGTTTGGCATCGAGTTCCGCTATCCTGGGGAATACCCAGCAGTGGATCACTCGACAGCGCAGGAGGCTCTTGCTGAAGCCAAGCGAGTCAAGCGCACAATCCTGGAGCGGTTGGCACCAGATCTGCGGGCATTCTCCTGATTCCCCGTCCCTTGAGGGGCGGTTGGTGGCGTAGGGGCGGTTCGCCCCCTGGCGGGGATCTGCGACGAACCGCCCCTACTTGGCCCCACGACGCTATCCCGCCACCAGCTCGGGCACCGGTTGGACGTCGAGGTGTCCCTTGAACTGGCTCACGTACAGGTTGTGATAGAACCCCTGCGCCTCCAGCAGCTCCTCGTGCGTGCCGCGCTCGATGATCTCGCCGTCGTTGATCACCAGGATCGTGTCTGCGTCGCGGACCGTGCTCAGCCGGTGGGCGATGACAAAGCTGGTGCGCCCCTCCATCAAGCGCAGCATGGCCTCCTGGATGTGCTTTTCCGTGCGCGTATCCACACTGCTCGTCGCCTCGTCGAGGACGAGGATGCCGGGATCGGCGAGGATGGCCCGGGCGATGGCCAAAAGCTGCCGCTGTCCCTGGCTGAGGTTGCTGCCTCGCTCGGAGAGGGGCGTGTCGTAGCTCTGGGGCAGGCGATGGATGAACTGGTCGGCATTGGCCAGCCTGGCGGCGGCGATCACCTCACCGTCCGTCGCGTCCAGACGCCCGTAGCGGATGTTGTCCATCACCGACTCGGAAAAGAGGAACGTGTCCTGCAGGACGATGCCCAGCGTGCGGCGCAGGTCGTCTTTTTTGACCTGCCGGACGTCGGACCCGTCGACGGTGATCCGCCCGCTGTCGATGTCGTAGAAGCGAGTCAGCAGGTTGACGATCGTCGTCTTGCCTGCCCCGGTCGGGCCGACCAGGGCGATGGTCTGTCCCGGCTCGGCGCGGAGGCTGACGTGCTTGAGCACGGGCACCCCTGCCTTGTAGCTAAAGCAGACGTCGTCAAAGACCACCTCTCCGCGCACGTTCTCCAGGGGCCGGGCATCGGGTGCATCGGGCAGCTCGGGCACCTCATCGAGGATCTCGAACACGCGCTCTGCCCCGGCAAGGGCCGACTGGATCGAGCTGTAGAGGTTGGCGACCTGGTTCAGGGGGCGCGCGAACTGACGCGCATAGTTGACAAAGCTGGCGATCGTGCCCACGGTGGCCAAGCCCTGCACCGCCATCCAGCCTCCCGCGCCGGCGACGATGGCAAAGCCCACGTTGTTGATAAAGTTGGTCATCGGCCCGATGGTCCCGGCAAAGATGCGGGCGTTCGTCGCCGCTTGCCGCAGCTTGCTGTTGGAGACCTCGAACTCGGCGATCACCGCTTCCTCGCGGACGTATGCCTTGACCACGCGCTGCCCGGTCACCGTCTCCTCGATGATCCCGTTCAGTGCGCCCAGGTGCTCCTGCTGCTCGCGGAACCCCTGGCGCGTGCGCTTGGCGACCCACTGGCTGACAAGCATCATCAGCGGGATAGTCACCAGGCTGACCAGGGCCAGGCGCACGTTGATGACAAACATCATCACCGCCACGCCGGACACGCTCAGGGCGCTGGACAGGAGCTGCGTGACGCTCGAGGAGAGGACGGCGCTGATGTTCTCCACGTCGTTGGCCAGACGGCTCATCAACTCGCCGTGTGTGCGCTGGTCAAAGAAGCGCAGGGAGAGCGTCTGCAGCTTGGCAAAGAGATCGTCCCGGATATCGCGCACCGCGCGCTGCGCGGCTGCGGCCATCACGTAGGCCTCCAGCCAGGTCGTGACCGAGCTCCCGAGGTAGAGGGCGGCCATCAGCAGCGCGGTGCGGGCCAGGCCGGGCAGGTCCCCTTTGAGGATGTAGCTGTCGATGGCCACACCCATCAGGTAGGGCCCCAGCAAACCCAGCCCGGACGACGCGGCGACCAACGCCGCCGTGATCAGCAGCGACCGCTTTTGACGCTTCAGGTAGCCCCAGATGCGCAGCAGGGTGCCGCGCGTGTCCTTGGCGCGCTCCTTGGGCCGCATCAGGTGTCCACCGGGTCCGCCGCCGCGGCGCATAATCGGAGCCTGCGTGGGTGTGTTCTGGGGTGGACTCGCTCTATGCTGCGACATGGGCCATCACTCCGTTTCCGAGCTGTGATTCATAGATCTCGCGATAGATGAGGCTGGACGCGAGCAGGTTGCGATGCGTGCCCTCGGCGGCGACCCTGCCGTCATCGAGGACCAGGATCTTGTCGGCGTTGAGCACGGTGCTGATGCGCTGGGCGATGACAAAGCTCGTGCGGTCCTCCATCAGCCTGTCCAGCGCATCCTGGATCTTAATCTCTGTCTCCACGTCCACCGAGCTGGTGCTGTCGTCGAGGATCAGCACGGCAGGCCGGGTGAGCAGGGCGCGGGCGATGGCCACCCGCTGTTTCTGCCCGCCGGAGAGGTTCACGCCGCGCTGCCCGATCAGCGTATCGTAGCCATCGGGGAAGTCGAGAATAAAGTCGTGTGCCTGGGCCGCCTTGGCCGCGGCGATGACCTCCTCCTCGATGGCCTCGGGGCGCCCGTAGCGGATGTTGTCGCGGATCGTGCCCGTAAAGAGGACCGATTCCTGCAGGGCGACGCCGATGTTTCGGCGCAGGGCAGCCGGATCGACGTCGCGCACGTCCACGCCGTCGATCGTCACCCGGCCTGCGGTGACGTCATAGAAGCGCGGGATGAGATGCACCAGGCTCGACTTGCCGGACCCCGTGGCCCCGAGGAGGGCGACCGTCTGCCCCGGCTCGGCCGTAAAGCTGAGGCCCTTGAGCACGGGATCGTGTCCGTCCCCATCATAGCTAAAGGTCACGTCCTCAAAGGCGACGCGCCCCTGGGGGGCGAACGTACCCAGCGCGCCGGGCCGGGTCTGGATATCCGGTTCGCTGTCCAGCACCTCCTGGATGCGCTCCCCGGATGCCTGTGCCCGGGCCAGGCGCATGACCAACATGCTGACAAAGGCCATGGCCATCAGGGTGCGCATGAGATAGTTGATAAAGGCGATGAGCTGCCCGACCTTCATCGTCCCGTAGGTGACCTGGAGGCCGCCGAACCACACCGCTCCCACAATTCCCAGGTTCAGGGCGAGCACCATGCCGGGCATGGTCATGGCCACCGTCCGCTCTGCGCGGATCGTCTGCGCCATCAAGCCCTCGTTGCTGCGCGCAAAGCGCGCGATCTCGTGCCGGGCGCGCACAAAGGCCTTGACCACCCGCACGCCAGCCAGGTTTTCCTGCATCACCGTGTTCAGGCCATCGAGCTTGAGCTGGACCTGCCCGAACAGCGGGTAGGCTTTCTTGATCACCAGGATCAGCAGTGCCGAGACCAACGGGCCGAGCACGACGAGGAGCAGCGCCAGGCGGGGGCTGGTGAGGATGGCCATGATCAGACTGCCGACGAGCATCATCGGTGCTCGGACCATAATCCGGAGCATCATGGATACCGCTTCCTGCACCTGTGTGACGTCGTTCGTCAGGCGGGTGATCAACTGGCCGGTTTCCAACTCATCCAGGTTGCCAAAGGACAGGGAGTTCACCTTGCGAAAGAGCGTGCCCCGGACGTCGGCCCCGAATCCCTGGGCCGCCAGTTCCGAGAACACGGTGCAGCCCACGCCGCCGACCGCGCCGAGCAGCGCGAACCCGACCATCAGCAGGCCGGTTTGGGTGACCACGGTCATGTCGGCCTGGGCGATCCCTTCGTCCACGATGCGCTGGATCATCCTGGGCTGCATCAAGTCCATCGCGACCTCAATGACCATCAGCAACGGGGCCAGGAGAGCCCACTTCCAGTAGGGCTTGAGGAACCTGGCTAGCTTGCGCGTTGCATCCATATTTGCTCCTTTGATCTCTCTTGTGTATGCTTTGCCGACTAATGAAATGGCTGCAGCGATTCAGAACGGCGGCTTGCCTCCGGTGGCGCGCATCAGGTTCTCACGGAGCTGGAGAAAGAGCCGGCGCAGCAACATCCGTTCCTCCGGGGTCAGCTCGGCAAACGTCTCCTCTTCGAGCGTGCGCCAGACGCGCTGCACGCCGTCCTGGATGGAACGCCCGGCCTCGGTGAGGTAGACGCGCGAGACGCGATGGTCCTCAGCATCGTGCCTGCGTTCCACAAACCCCGTTTTCTCCATCCGCTTGAGCATCTTTGTAACGGTAGAGGGGCGTACGTGCAAGTGGCGGCCGAGCTCGGTGTGCGTCTGTCCCTCCTGCTCCCACAGCGCGCGCAGCATCTGCGGCTGCCCGCGGTACAGGCCCAGCTCTTCGAGCAGGGCGCACGCCCGAGCATGGTGCAGCTTGGAGACCTGCGCGAGCAAGAGGCCGATCGGTTCCGACTGCACGTGCGGGTCCATTGGGACCTCCATTTCCGGTGAGCGCCTGATAGTTAGACGGCTAAATTGTACAGCAAAAAAACTCGCGCGTCAAATCGTGCGAGTTGGGGAAAGGTGAGGGGCCCAGTGGACCCCTCACCTTCAAGCTGTAACTGCTGCCTACAGGTCCTCGCCCTCGGCTTTTCCGGGCCACCCGAACGGGTGCCTGCCCCGGCTGTGTCCCGGGCCACCCGGGCCACCTGGGCCACGGAGGCCCGGCCACGTGCCGGACTCGAGCTGCTCGAGGAGGTCAGCCTTCATCCCGGCAAGCATTTCGTCCGTATCTGCCTGGGCGAGCTTGCCGCTCTCCACGGCCCCCGCCAAGCGATCGGCGAACGGTCCGGCCAAGGTCTCTGCGACCTTGCTGAGTTCGACCTTGTTGGACTCGGCCAGCTCGGCGATCGTTTGACCGTCTGCAAGGGCACCCTGCAGGGCCTCAGGAGTCATCCCCAGCGCTTCGGCCAGCGGAGCCAAAGTCGGCATGCCCTTTGGACGCCAACCCTCAAAGCGGGGCATACGCTCGCCAGGGCCGGAGAAGGGACGCCCCATCTCTACGCCCTGCTCCTCGGCGATTTCGGGGATCGACTTGCCCTCATCCAGTGCTGCTTGCAGGTCCTCGAGAGGCATACCCAGCTTTTCGGCCAAGGCCGGCAGGCAGTCCTCGAGGTCCATCCCCATCCGGCCGCCTCTCCGGCCCATCATCGGGCCAGGGAGACCCTCGCCTTCCAGCCACTTTGGCAGGTTCTGCTCCAGCTCAGAGAGCATTTCGTCCGCCTGCTCCTGGGTCAGCTTTCCGTCCTCGACGGCCTGCTGGGTGCGCTCGGCGAGCTCACTCTTGACCGCCTGCGCGACCTCGTCCAGGTCGACCCCCTCTTCCTCTGCCAGCTCGGCGATGGTCTTGCCGCCGGCAAGGGCCTCGCGGATCTGCCCGAAGGTGAGGCCAAACTGCTCGGCGATTTGCTCAAACCAACCCCCATCTTGGGGCATCCACGGCCGACCGGGGAACCCGGCCTTCAGGTCGATGCCCTTTTCCTCGGCCAGTTCGGCGATGGTCTGGCCCTCGTCCAGGGCCGCCTGGAGCTCCTCGACGGTCATGCCCAGCTTCTCGGCGATCGGCCCGAGCCGCTCGCCTCGAAGCCAGCCGTGCCCGGGGCCGTCTCCCTCCGGGCCCTGGGCCCAGACGATGCCGCCGATGCCCAGCGCCACGGCCACTGCGACCACCAGGCCTATAACGATCCGTTTCCTCATTTGACTCTCCTTGTGTGAATTGCGCGAATACCGGTGGTTTCCCCGCGGGCGATCCACAGCAGAGCGAACGTCCGCGGGCATCGAACCGAGCGCACCCTCATTTCTGGGCCCAGTATACCAGGCCAGTCTGAGAATTCGCTGAGAGTGGACTGAGAGGTTGCTGAGAATATGCTGAGAGACCACGACTTGGCGAGTGAAAGCGCGTTTGCGATTGACGACAGTGTGGCGCCGTGGTATACTAGCCATGGGATAGGCGGCCGGATACGTGTTCTTGATTGCTGGCTCACAGTGTGCTCCAACTCCACCACAGAGTAAGGGCATGCGATTTCACTGGACAGAGAACGGGTTGGGGTCTCTCGGAGGGTTTCCTGAACCAGAACCCGGCTATTCCAGTGGCGCGCCAAGCGCCTGCTCGGGCAGAGAGCGGCCGGTAGTGAAGCAGCGAGAGAACGCTTTGAGGGGGGACAGGATGTCCGCGATTGTACCCATCGAGAGCGCAGAACGTGAGCTGAGGAGCCTGTTGGAGCGGCTACAGCAAGGTGAGACTGTCGTGCTGATCGGCCCCGATGGTGTGCCAGAAGCGCTTCTGGTCTCACTAAGGCCTGTCGCGACAAAGGCACAGTCTCTGTCTGACTGGGAAGCGCGATGGGATGCCTTGACTCATAAGGTCAGCCAAGCGTGGAAGAGCGACAAGAGCGCTCTTGAGGTGCTGGCTGAGATGAGGCGATGAACCTCACCATCGATGCAAGTGTCTTTGTCGCTGCGGCGCGCGTAGAAGAGGCATACAACTTGGCTAGCCGTCGGTTCCTGCTGCACGTGCAGGCGCAAGGTGTGAGCATATTCTGTCCTGCCTTGGTCTAGCCTGAATGTGCGGCGGCGATCGCAAGGCCAACCGGAGACTCTGCGTTGGGTGAGGAGCTTGTCCTGCTGATCGAAAGGATTCCTTGCTTGCGCTTGGTAAGCCTTGATTCACCCTTGGCGCATCAGGCAGTGCAGATTGCTGCGCACCATCGTTTGAGAGGCGCTGACTCTGTCTACGTCGCAGTGGCGCAAGCGTTCAACACAACCCTGATTGCCCTGGATGCGGAGATGCTGGAGCGCGGCGCGGACCTTGTGAGAACAACGACTCCGTTGCAGTGGATGGAAGAGCAGGAGATCGTTCGGTGAACGTGATCGTGATCTGCCTCGACACCTTTCGCGCCGACCTGATCGGCCCGGACGCCAAGATGAGCGGGGTCGCGACGCCTAACCTCGATGCCCTGGCCAGCGAGTCGGTCTCCTTTGAGCGGGCCTACGGTGAGGGACAGCCCACCTTGCAGATGCGCCGCGCCTTTTTCACCGGGCGGCGGTCCTTCCCCTGGCGCTACAACTATGACCGGCGCGGACACTGGCACCACGCCCCCGGCTGGCACAAGATCCCGCCCGAACAGGACACGTTGGCCGAGATCCTGGTCCGCCGGGGCTACTACACCGGGCTGATCGCCGACACCTACCACATGTTCAAGCCGACGATGAACTATACGCGCGGGTTCTGCACCTACGAGTTCGTCCGCGGTCAAGAGACCGACAACTGGCGTGGGGGCACCTTGAGCGCGATCGAAGCCCAGTTGCGCAAGCACACACGGGGGCCGCTGGACTCGCCCTCCATCCTGCGCCTGGCGCAGTACCTGTGGAACCAGCGCGGGCGGCAGGGGGAGGAGGACTATCAGTGCGCGCGCGTGTTTCGGGCGGCGACGCGCTGGCTGGAGGACAACGCCGACAACGCGCCCTTTTTCCTGTGGATCGACTCGTTCGACCTGCACGAGCCCTGGGATCCGCCCACATCGTACGCCGACCGCTATTACGCCTACGAGGGGATCGACTATATCTATCCGGTCAACGAGGGCACTACACCGGAGGAGCGGGAGCGGATCGTGGCCCTGTACTGCGGCGAGGTGACCTTTGTGGACAAGTGGGCCGGCGCCTTTCTCAACGCCGTCGATGAGCTCAAGCTGTGGGAGGACACCGTCGTCGTCCTGACCAGCGACCACGGGACGCAGCTCCTGGATCACGGGCGCTTTGGCAAGGGCGCGGACGAGCTGCACCCCTTTAACACCCAGATCCCACTGTACGTCCGCCACCCGGACGGCCCGCGCGGGCGGCGGGTCGACGCCTTTGTCCAGAGCCACGACCTGGCGCCCACCCTCCTGCGCCTGCTGGATGTGCCCTATGCGAACGTGGACGGGCAGGACGCCTGGACCCTGGTCACCGGCGAGCGACCGTCGCTGCGCGACCTCGCTGGGAACGGCGCCCGCGCCTCCGGCACGGATGCAGACAAGATGCTTCGCGATCACGTGGTCACCGGCTGGGCGGGGTTCGTGGCGGGGAATGCCGGCGGGCGGGCCTCGGTGCGCGACGAGGAGTGGAATTACGTGGTCAGCGTGCACGAGGAGGACCCCAACCCGGAGCTGTATCACCTGCCCAGCGATCCGGACGAGGTGCGGGACGTTCACGACCGGCATCCGGAGGTGGTAGACCGGCAGCGCGCGCGGCTGGAGGCGGTGGTCGGGGGGCCGATCCCGGCTCAGCTCAACGAGGTGTGCGACCCTGCCTCCCCGCCGATGTACCACTTTTTGCGGAGCCGGCTGAGCGGCTCGGCTTTCCCCGCCAGCGACTAAAGTCGCAACTACAG